>DAOTXU010000151.1:0-27896 GCA_034435135.1 Anaerolineae bacterium
CGTCCCCCTCTCCCGGCTACGCCGGACTATAGCCGCAAGCGGAGAGGGGGTGTCGAGCCGCAGGCGAGACGGGGGTGAGGTAGAGAAAGGCCTTAGCACGGCTAGCTGTTGGCGTAAGTTTGAATCAGTTCACTAACTATTCTATCGGCTTTCAAATGGACTGCAAACGCTACACAGCACCCTCGGCAGGTATGGACGCCGGGAAAAACATCCCGGAAACCTGGACTTCCGGGATGTCTCTCTTCCCTTACAGAGTTTGCCGGCGTAAACCCTGGTTCAGCCGAACAGCAAGGCGCTCACAAACTCGGCGGCCACACCCACCACCGGCGCGACCAGGAGGGCGGTGGCGATAATCACCGCCGCCAGTGTGACGGCGACGCCCACGTTCCCCTCCTTAATAAGCTTGAACTCGTCAAGGCTGCCGGTCAAGCGGTCGTAGAGCGCGATGGCGATCAACACGCCCACCACGCCCGCGATGAAGCCGATGACAAAACGAATCACCAACTCCACCAGGGCATAGAGCGGGTACAGGCCCGGCTGAAGGTCTTCGGGCACGCCCGGCGCGCGCAGGCTGCTCTGCAAGATAATGGCAAGCCCGACCACGACCGCGCCCAACGTGACGCCCACCGCCACATTGCCCTTTTGGAGTTCGGCCCACTCGTCTATGTGGCCCGTCGCACGGTTGAACAGGAAGATGCCTGTGTAGGCCGACAGCGCCGCCAACAAAATGGCGATCACAAACTTGGCGATAAGGACAAACATCATTTCCATAATGGCTGCACTCCTGTGTTGCAGCGGAGCGATGGTACCCTTACTTTACCACCAACCCCAGTTTTCGCATAGCGGCGCGCGGGTGCGCGCGCCGACCGGGCACCGGGCCTATGCGGGGAGTTGATATAGCTCCACCAGGACGCCAAAGGCGCTCCTGGGGTGCACGAAGGCGTAGAGCCTACCTCCTTCGCCGGCGCGCGGGCTTTCGTTGATGAGAGTCACGCCGTGCGCGCGCAGGCGCTCCATCGTCGCGGTGATGTCGTCCACCTCCAGGCAGATGTGGTGAACGCCGGGACCGCGTTTCTCCAGGTAGCGCGCCACGCCGGAGTCTTCCGAGGTCGGTTCGAGCAACTCGATCTCCGATCCGCCCACCGGCATAAACGCCACCCGGACTGCCTCGGTATCCACGCGCTCGGTGCGCTCTAGAGAGAGGCCAAGGGCATCGCGCCAGAAGCCGAGCGCTTGCTCGACATTTTCCACAACGATGGCAACATGATTGACGGCTCGGACGCTCATGGCTTCAGACGCCTCATGTGGCGCGGTGCGTCCGCTTTAACTGGCCGGTGCGCGCTGTCCAGCCGAGGACGGCAAGCATAACGCCGACGAAAAGGGCAAAGACGCCAATCGCGGCGGCAAGCATCAAGTTCGTTTTGGGGTACAGGAGCACGATCACGCCGAAGACCAGCGACATAACGCTGCTGATCGCCAGCAGCCACTCGTCCTCGGCCTCTTTGCGCAGTTCATAAGCGGTGAAGGTCTCGACGCCGCCGACCACGAGGGCGCGGATCGCAACCAGGTTGAGCAGCGCAGTCTCGGCGATGCTCGTGTTCATGATGATGGCGACCGCGCCGACGACAATGCCCACAACCCCTTCGGCAAGCAGAAGCCACCAACGTTCGTACTCTTCCCGCCCCAAGATCCCCAGAATGACGGCGAACACCCCGTCGATCACGGCGAACGAGCCGAAAAGCTGCGCCAGAGTCGGCACATCCAGCCTCGGCCAGGCAATCGCCATGACGCCGAAGAGCACAGCAATGACACCGCGCAGGATCAGCGCCCACCAGGCGCTATAGAACATTTCGACCATGAAACTCCCCCCAATGGTCAGCGATGGTTTTAGCGAATGCGCCTAATGTATCGAACCCGTGAATTTGTCGCAAGTCGTGGCGCGCCTCAGATCAGAAGAGGTGAGGCATTGAAGTGATTCAAGCTTTTGAGCCAACGACCGCGGTGCGTGTGGTGCTTGTCGTGTTTGCGGGCACCTCACCCCCGTCCCCCTCTCCGCTTGCGGAGAGGGGGTGTCGAGCCGCAGACGAGACGGGGGTGAGGTAGAGAAAGGCCTTAGCACGGCCAGCTGTTGGTGTAAGTTTGAATCAGTTCGTTGTTATAATAGCCCGGCCTTTCTTGGAGGAGACAATCCGAATGACGACCAATCCACCATCTCTGCACGCTGCGGCGGAAGTTGAGAGTGTCGTCTGCAACCTCTGCGGCGCAGACGACGCGCGCCTGATCTTCCCCAGCACGATCCCGTACAGCTTGAACGGCCAGTGGCAGCCCTTCCAGTGCACCTACGCCGGCTACGGCGAGCACCTGAACGTGGTCGAGTGCCGGCGCTGTGGGCTGCGCTACAGCAACCCGCGCTTCACCCAGGCCGCGACCCTGGCGCGCTATAGCGCTGTGGAAGACCCGACTTACCTGGAGCAATTGCCCGGTCGCCTGCTGACCTTCACGCGCCGGCTGGAGCACTTCGAGCGCTACGCCGGGCCGCCAGCGGGGCGTCGCCTGCTCGACGTGGGCGCTTACGTGGGCGCGTGCGTCAAGGTTGCCGGAGAGCGCGGTTGGGACGCCTATGGGCTGGAGCCGAGCCACTGGGCGGTTGGGCAGGCGCAGCGCATGGGCCTGGACGTGCGCCTCGGTACGCTTCGTCTCACGCCACCCGAACCCGGTTCGCTGGACGTGGTGATGCTCTGGGACGTGATTGAGCACTTCGCCGACCCGCGGGGCGAGTTGCGCGCAGCGGCGCAGGCGCTCAACCCCGGCGGTTGGGTTGTGGTGCACACGATGGATGCGCAGAGTCTCTTCGCCCGGCTGATGGGTAAGCGTTGGCCCTGGCTGATGGAAATGCACGTTTACTACTTCAGCCGCAAGACGCTCAGCGCGATGTTAGAGAAGGTCGGTTTTGAGGTCGCGCACGTTTACGCCGAGGGCCGTTACCTGCGCTTGAATTACCTGGTCACGCGGCTCGAACCCTACAGCAAGCGGCTCGCCGGCCTCTTCGCGTGGACGGTCGGCAAGCTGGGGGTCAGCGAGCGCGCCGTGCCGGTCAACTTCGGCGATTTGATTACCGCCTACGCGCGCAAGAAAGCTTGAACAACAGGCCACAGTCAGACAGTGGCTTAAGCCCACTGTCTGACCTTTGCGATGATCTGCTGACCCCGAACCCCTGCAAATAGGTTATACTGCGTGCCATGCAGATGGCGAGCTACCTCCCGATTCTCGTCATGGGCTTTGCCGTGTCGCTCGGCCTGACGCCGCTGTCGCGGCGCATCGCGTTGTGGCTGGGCATCGTCTCGCGCCCAAAGGGTCAACGGCTGAGCCTGGACCCCGTTCCGCTCATGGGCGGCCTGGCGATTTACGGCGCGCTGGTGTTGGCGCTCGCGCTGTTTGGGCTGCCGGCGCACTTTGTTGAGTTGGGCGCGATCCTGGCCGGCGCAACGCTGATGGCGCTGCTGGGTCTGTGGGATGACCGGCGCGAGTTGCGCCCCGGCATGAAACTGGTCGGCCAGGTGGCGGCGGGCGTCGTGATGATCCTGTCCGGCGTGCAGGTGAGGCTGTTCCACGTGGCGGCGCTGGATTGGGCGCTGACGCTGTTCTGGATCATCGGCATCACCAACGCGCTCAACTTCCTCGACAACATGGACGGGTTGGCGGCGGGCGTTTCAGCGATTGCAGCGGGCTTTTTCTTCTACCTGGCTGCTCTCGAAGGTCAGTACCTGGTGGGAAGCCTGGCGGCGGCGCTCTGCGGCGCGGCGGTGGGCTTTCTGGTCTACAACTTCAACCCGGCCAGCACCTGGATGGGCGACATGGGCAGCCAGGTTTTGGGCTTCACCCTGGCGGTGCTGGGGATTAAGCTGCGCTTTCAGGGCCAGCCGGTTAGCATCACCTGGATGGTTCCCGTCATCGTGCTGGCGCTGCCTATCTTCGATACCACGCTGGTCACGTTCACCCGGCTGCGCGAAGGCCGCCCGGTGGGCCAGGGCGGCACGGACCACACCTCGCACCGGCTGCTCAAAATGGGCCTGAGCCAACGCATGGTGCTGGCGATCCTTTACGGCGTGTGTGTGATCCTCGGCCTCGCGGCTGTCGTGGTGAGCCGGGCGCAGCCGAGCGCGTGGCTCGTGGCCGGCGCGCTGGTCGTCGCGGCGGCGGTCGCGCTTGCGTGGCTGGAGTGGCGGTATATCAAGAGCGGGTAGGGGCGGGTCTGCGACCCGCCCTTACTGGTTACCTCTCTTAATCATCCGCCCCTTCGGGAACCTTGCCATCTGATGCTTTCACGCTCTCCGGCGGAGGCCACGCCTGCTGCCGCTGCGCGGCGGCGTCATAGCCGCGCCCGAAGGCGCGGTAGATGAAGCCCATCTGGTGCATCTGCGCCGGGTCGTAGATGTTGCGCCCGTCCACCAGGATCGGACGCTTCATCGCCGCTTTGATGCGCGCCATATCCAGATTCTTGAACTCGTTCCAGTCGGTCACGACCACGAGCGCGTCGCAACCCTCGGCCAGTTCGTAGGCGTCTTTGGCGAACGATACGCCAGGCATCACGTGCCGGGCCAGGTCCTTCGCCACCGGGTCGTAGCCGCGCACGGTCGCGCCCTCAGATTGCAGCATCCGCGCGATGGAGATCGACGGCGCGTCGCGCATGTCGTCGGTGTTGGGTTTGAACGCCAGGCCCATCAACCCGACCGTCTTGCCGGAGAGGCCGCCAAGCAGGTCGCGCAGCTTGAGCACGACCTGCCGGCGCTGGTAGTTGTTGATCTCCATCACGGCGTGCAGCAGTTGCGGGTGCCGCCCATGCACCTGCGCCATATAGCTGAGCGCTTTCACGTCTTTGGGGAAGCAGGAGCCGCCGTAACCCACGCCCGCGTCAAGGAAGCTGCGCCCGATGCGCTTGTCGTAGCCCATACCCTGCGCGACCTCTTTCACGTCCGCGCCCAGCGCTTCGCAGATGTTGGCGATCTCGTTGATGAAGCTGATGCGCGTGGCGAGGAAGGCGTTGCTGGCGTACTTAATCATCTCGGCGGTGCGCAGGTCGGTGACCATGATGGGCGCGCGCAGCGGCAGGTGAAGCTCGGCGACGCGGTTGGCGGCTTCCCGATCTAAAGAGCCGAGCACAGTGCGGTCGGGGTTGAGGAAGTCGGCGAGGGCCGTGCCTTCGCGCAGGAACTCCGGGCAACTGACCACGCTGAACTCGATGGGCTTGGGCTGGTGCTGTCGCACGATGTCGGCCACCCAGTCGCCCGTGCCCACCGGCACGGTGGACTTGTTGATGATGGTCAACGGCTTGTGCATGTTCATGGCGATGGCGATGGCCGCGTCGCGCACATATTGCAGGTCGGCGTCGCCGTCCACGCCTTCGGGCGTGCCCACGCAGATGAAGACAAACTCGGCGTCCCGCAACCCTTCCGCGTATGAGGTCGTGAACGACAGGCGACCGGCGTGCACATTGCGGTCCACCATGTCCTTGAGGCCCGGCTCGTAGATGGGCATGATGCCCTTTTTGAGGTTCTTAATCTTCTCCTCGCTGATGTCCAGGCCGACCACCCGGTTGCCCAGGTCAGCGAAGCAGGCGGCGGTGACAATGCCGACGTATCCGACGCCGATGACGCAAATCTCACGCATGTTCAAACCCTCTCAGCAGTTTAGTTTTGGTCGATTGAAAAGATCGCGCTGAAGCATTTGGCAAGAGCATAGCATATCAGTGGGGAAGATAAAGGGAACGGAGTGTGAACATTTTCTGTCAGATTTCTATGAAACCACAATGGCCGTGCCCGCGTCAAAGTCCGCCCCGATGAGCGCGCGCCGCACCGCGCCGGGGACCGCCCCAGAGAAGATGCGAATCTCCACGCCCGGCAACGCGCGCGCCAGTTCCAGCATCCCCAGCACCTTGCTCCGCATCCCGCCGGTCACGTCCACGCCGGCGCGCCCGCCGAGCGCGCCCTCCAGTTGAGGCAGCGTCGCCGCGTCGATGCGGGGGATGACCGCGCCGTCGGGCGCGAGCACGCCGGCGTCCAACCCGGCGAGCAACACGCGCGCGGGACGCAGATGTCGAGCCAGATAGCAGAGAATCTCTTCAGTAGAGGCGATGGTGCCGCCGCGCACGTCGTCCAGGCACACGTCGCCGTAGACCAGCGGAATCAGCCCGTGCGCCAGCGCCGCCTGGACCGGTTCCAGCGCCAGCGAGACCAGCCGCCCATCTGAGCAGCGGCCCGACGCCGACGGCTGCACGCTGAGGACCGGCAAGCCTGCCGCGCGCAGCGAGTCCGTCACCAGCCGGTTGAGTTGCGCCGCGACCGCGCCAACTTCAGCGAAGCCGCGCCACCCCGCCAGCGTGCGCACACCTTCGGCGGTGCGGTAGACGCTGGCGGGGTAGTGGCCGAACGACCCGCTCCCGTGCCCGATCAGGAGTTGCAGGTCCGGGCGCGCTGCGCACGCCGCCGCGATTTCGTCCGCGAGCCGGGCCATCACTTCGGGGCGGAAGGTGGACTCTTTGGACTTATCCGTAATCAGCGAGCCGCCAAGCTTCAGAAAGGTCAGCATGGCTTTGACTCTCACCCTACCGTCGTAAAAAACACCCGCACCGCGCCGGCTTCGCGCAGCGCACGCTCCAGCCTGGCGTGATCGACGCCCTCCGCCAGCGCGATCATGTTGCCGCCGCGCCCCCCGCCGCAGAGCTTCGCGCCGAGCGCCCCCGCCTCGCGGGCGGCGGTCACCAGCGCGTCGAGTTCCGGGCACGAGACGGTGAGCCTTTGCAGCAGCGCGTGATTCTGGTTCATCAGCGGCCCAAGCGGCTCAACTCTGCCGCTCTCAATCGACATGCGCGCGTTCTGCGCAATCATGCCGATAGCATCGAAGAGCGGCGTGATGTGTGCCGGGTCGTCTTCGTATAGTCGTCGAACATCACCCACCGCGTCGCGCGTCAGACTGAGGATGCCCGTGTCCGCGATGGCGAGCGTGAACGGTCGGTAAATCGAGAAGGTCTGCGGCGGCTGGCCGCGCACGAAGTATACCGGGCGCGCGTAGACCACGACCGTATTGTCGATGCCGGAGGGCGTGCCGTGATACAACTTCTCGACCTCGAAGACGAGCGCGCTCAGCCGCTCGTCGTCCAGCCTCGCACCCAGCGCCTCTGCCAGGGCGCGCGCCAGCGCCGCGCTCACCGCCGCGCCGCTGCCCAGGTTGCTGGCGATGGGGATGCTTGACTTGAGGATGAGCATCAGGTCGGGCAGGGGCGCGCCGAGCGCCTCCAGCGTCAGGCGGGCGACCAGCGCGAGCGGGTCGTCGTCGGGCGCAGCGCTGATGTCCACTGTGCGACCGAGGTCCAGCGCGACGATGCGCAGACCCGATCCGCGCGCCCCTGGCATCGCCTGGGCGGTCGCGCGTAGCTCTTGCACGGGCACGGCGATGGCTGGTCGCCCGTAGACGACGGCGTGCTCGCCGAAAAGGATCACTTTGCCCGGCGCTGAAGCCATCGACGCTTACCCGGCGGGCGGGATGCTGAAGAACTCGGCCAGCTCGCCGTTGTGCGGCAGCACGTAGATGATGAACACCACCATGATGCCCCACAGCACCAGGTCGAGCTGAAGCGGCCTGTCGGTGAGGACCACTTCGTCAGGCGCGCCGCCTTCGCCGCGCACGTGAATGATGTACAGGTAGCGAAAGAGGCCATAGATCACAAAGGGGATGGTGAGCATCATCGCGCGGTTTTCGGGGACGCCAGCCGCCTCAAAAGTGTACATGGCATAAACCACCAACGAACTGGTGGTGACCACGTTCAACATCTGATCGAGGAGCAGGAGATTGTAATCGTGATAGGTAGTACGGTGGAGCTTGGCGTCCATCGCCAGCGTGATGAGTTCCTGGCGACGCTTGCCCACCGCCAGGAAGAGCGCCAGCAGGATGGTGAAGACGTACATCCAGGGCGAGAAGCGCTGCACGTCGATGAGCGCAACCCCCGCGACCACGCGCAACACGAAGCCGGCGGCAATCGCCATCACGTCGAGGATGACGATGTTCTTGATCCAGAACGAATACGCCAGGTGCAGCGCCAGGTAAGCCGCCAGGACCAGCGCGAACGCCGGCTCCAAGAGATAACCCAAAAGCAGCGCGACGACCGGCAGCACCGCCGACGCGACCGCCGCCACCTGCACCGAAAGCTCGCCGGCGGGCAGCGGGCGCAGGCGTTTGGTGGGGTGCAGCTTGTCGCGTTCGATGTCCACAATGTCATTGACAAGATAGACGGTGCTGCTGGTCAGGCAGAGCAAGATGAAACCGGCGACCGTGCGCAGGAACGATTCGCCAGTGAGGGGAAAGAGTTGCCCGTCGAAAACCAGCGGCACCACAATAAACCCGTTCTTGAGCCATTGCCTGGGGCGCATGGTGCGCGCCAAAGCGATAAGCGTTTGAACTCGTGGTTGTACGACACGTTCCCAAATCAGTGTAAGTTGTAACATAACCCAGTTTGTCCTGCCGTAAAGGAAATGCCAGCGATCTGAAAACACGAACAGAATTATAATGGCGACCGGTTGAGAGTCAATAGCCGCGTGGTATGCCGATTGACCGGCGCGCGAGCGGTATTGCAAAGACTTTGTAACATCTCAGTGGTACGATATAACTTTGATGGTGCTGTGAGGTGTGCTCGTCGGAGGGCGTGATGCTAAAGCAAATCATACGTTTGGTCATGATGCTGTTTCTCGTTGGGGCGGCGCTAGGCGTGGGGGTGGTCGCGGGGGCGGCGTGGGCTTCCTCGACAGGCGCGCCGTCGGCTGCCGCGCAGCCGGTTCCCACCGCCACGCCGCTGCCGGATGAGGTGTGGGTCCAACTCGGCCTCGAAGAGCAGGCGATCATCAACGTGTACCAGCAGGTCAGCCAGAGCGTGGTGCACATCACCAGCCGCGCCACCGAGTTAGATTTCTGGCGCGGCGCGGTGCCGCGCGAAGGCACCGGGTCGGGCTTCATCGTGGACACCGAGGGCCACATTGTAACCAACTGGCACGTGGTGCAGGGGGCGGAAGAGATCGAAGTTATCCTGGCTGACGGCAGCGCGTATACAGCGCGGCTCGTGGGTGCGGACGATTACTATGACCTGGCCGTGTTGAAGATTTCGTCCAAGCGGCCCCTGGTGCCGGTAACGCTGGGCGACTCGGAGCATCTGCAAGTCGGCCAGCGCGTCATCGCCATCGGCAACCCCTTCGGGTTGGACCGAACGCTCACCACCGGCGTGATCTCCGCGCTGGGGCGCACCATTGAGTCCGCCTCCGGCTTGCAGGTCGGCGAGGCGATCCAGACCGACGCGGCGATCAACCCCGGCAACTCCGGCGGCCCCTTGCTCGACTCGCGTGGGCGCGTGATCGGCGTGAACACCTCGATACAAAGCCCGTCGGGCGGCTCAGTGGGCATCGGGTTTGCGGTGCCGGTGCACATTCTGCGGCGGGTCGTGCCGGTGCTGGTGGCGCAGGGACGGTATCCCCACCCTGATCTTGGCATCGCGGTGTGGGAGTTGGGCTACGAGGTTCGCCCCAACGAGACCGGCCCGCAGCATGGTCTGCTCATTGTAGACATGGCGCAAGGCGGTCCGGCGGCGCGCGCCGGCTTGCAGGCCGCCGAGCAGCGCCGTAGCTCGTTTGGGCGCGTGGTGCTGGTAGGCGGGGACATCATCACCGCGGTGGACGGCCAGCCCGCATACACCCGCGATGAGTTGACCCTCTACCTGGAGAGCAACAAACGCCCCGGCGACACGGTGACCTTGACCGTCATGCGCGACGGCAGTGAGTTCACGGTAGATGTGACGCTGGGCCAGCGGTAGTAAAGAAGCTCCCCGCGAGCCTGAGGATTGTGGGGAGCCAGGAATCTTGGCCTATTCCGGCTCCACCCGGAACAGGTGATAGCCGTGCCCTGGCAGGTCCACGTACAGGCCGCGCATCGCCAGCTCGTCGCCGTCGCGGAAGTACGTCTCGCTGTTCAATACGTCGTCAAACACCCATCGCCGCCCGGCGACCTCCAGGTGAGGCAGGTAGATGATGCCCTGTGACTGGGTGGGCATCAGGTTGACCACCACCAGGCGGCAGGTGCCGCTGTGTTTCCAACTGTGCGCGGTCAGGTTGGCGTGAGAGGTGTTGGCTTTCCAGGCGGGGAGAACTTCCAGCAGCATCCAATCGCCCTGTTGGTAAGCGGGTTGGGTCACCTCCATCAGCAACCGGCGATAGAAGTCGGGCAGGGTGTTGCGCGGCGGCTCGGCCATGCGCCGGCCCAGTTGCACCGGCGTCTTAACCATGCGCCCCTCCAACTGCCCATCGTGCACCAGGCGCGCGCCGGGCACGGTAAACGTCAACACGGCGGTGGCCTTAGAGCGCTGCACGCCGAAAGCTGCGGCGGCGCGCGGCTCGTCGTGGTTCTCAATGAAGCGCACCAGCCGGCTCTGATAGGCCATCTCCGCGCGCAGGTGGTCGCGCGCCGGGCGGGCGTCGGGGGCGCGCAGACGGTCGTACAGGCGTCTGTCATAGGTGTAGTCGAAGCCCTGCTGCTGGAGTGTCCATTCCAGGTCCCAATACACCTCGGCGATAAACAGAAAATCTGGGTGCGCTCTTTTCACCTGAGGGATGACGAACTCCCAGAATTCAGGCTGGTCTCCGGCATTGCCGCGCTCGCCCCAGGTGCGGTTGAATACGTCGTTGGTCGTCAGCATCGCCATGTCGCAGCGCACGCCGTCGCATTGGCCGGCGATGTCCTTCAGCATGTCCACAATTGCCCGGCGCGCTTCAGGGCTTGCAGCATTGATCTGGGCTGTGTCGGTCCAGGGCGGGAAGTACGGGTCACGCCCGTGCGCGTAGATCACCCGTTGACCGCGCACGTTGACCGCAAAGAAAGCCTCCGGCGCGCGTTGCAAGTCCTCTTCAGCGCCCTGTATCAGGCGCTCCGGGTGCTTGATGGTCCAGGCGTGATCGACCGCCAGGTGGTTGGGCACGAAGTCCAGCATCAGCTTCAGGCCGCGCGCCGCGAGCGCCTGGCGGAACGTCGCCAAACCTTCTGGCCCACCCAGGTGTGCGTCGGCGGCATAGCGGCGCACGGCGTAAGGAGACCCGACCACGTCCTCCGGTGTGAAGTCGGGCAGGGCGCGGCGGAATTCCTCTTGCAGGCCAGGGTGCGCCCTGGCGATGTGGGCGCTCTGTGGGCTGCGCTCCCACACACCCATCAGCCAGATGGCGTCGAAGCCGCAACCTGCCAGGTGGTCCAACTCGGCGGGCGGGACGTTGCTCAGCGTGATGGGCTGCTGGTAACGCGCGCTCAGCTCAGATAACCACACCCAGGCGTTAATCTCGTAAATGAACGGCGAGCAGGGCCAGGCGCTCATCGCATCCCTTGATTTCTCGAACACGCTTGGGTTTAGTATACAGTAAAGCCGGCGGGGCAGAAAAAATGCCTGCCCATGGCCTGGGCAGGCGTTGCGCCTGCGAACGTGCGTCTTATAGCAGGCTTTGGTGATCTACCACGATGCGCCCTTGATGCTGGGTGTGGAATTGTCTCTCTTCAATCAGACGGCACACAACCGGATTGCCCAGCACCGGCACCTGGATGTGATCGTCGCCACGAGCCAGGGAGAAGGTAAACACGTCGATATGACGCCCCTCGCTGTACCAATATGGCGTGACTTCGACCGGTTCAACGACCTGCCAGCCCTCGGCCAACATCCGTAATAACACCGACGCGGGCGCGTAGCCTTCAGCGGGGGACCAGTGACGCGCTCCTTCATCAGGGGTACGAGCCTGCCAATCCATAGCTCATCCCTTTTCGGCCACAAAAGATGCGTAACCCCCCACTATGCAAACTTAATCTTACCACAAAACTCATAAAAATGCACTAAAGTTGTGAAGACCTCAAGTATCATCTTAACAGAAAACAAACTCTACTTCTCCTCATGCGGCGTCTTCGCCTGCTTCTTCGGCTCCCGGTTGAGGTTCACGGCGTCGCAGGGTTTCCGGCAAGCCGGCCACATAGACCCCGCCCAGAAACCCGCACAAGGCCCATATCAAGGCAAACGCGGCGCCAACGCCAAAGAGCAACGCCGCGCGCGGCCCCATGCTCAATGGCCCCCGCGCAACCAGGAAGAAGGCCCAAAAAGCGAGAAACGCCAGCGCCATCATCGCCGCGATTATCGTCGCCGGGTTGCCCTGGAGAACGCGGCCCAGCGGTGGCCAGTACAGCGTCGCGGCTCTGAAGGCAACGCCGGTAACGAAAGGCGCTAACAACAAGAGCAGGAACGGCCAGATGGCTTCAATAATCTGGCGGACAACCTCCTCCATGCTGCCCAGCAGGAGCCACACCATAATCAAGAGGACGATTACCAGCGCGAACGTGGATACCCACACGTATGAGGTCGTCGTCTGGGTGGGGGCAGATTGGGGGGCGGAATATGTAATGATCGCCCGCTTCCGAATCGCGCCTTCCGGCGTTTCCGCTAGTGCACGGTCTTCACTGCCACCCTGATCGTCTTCATGAAGAGGCACTTCGTCCACAGTTCAACCCCGGTTTAGTGACAGCCCTGTGTCGTGTCGGATCAGGCCCTATCCAAACCGCAGCCCGGAGTCGGCGCGCGCGTCCAGGGCGGCCTGCATCTGCTCGATGGCGTCGTGGACCAGTTCGTCGTGATAGGCGTGGGGGAAGTCCTGCTGCACGCGCTCACGCACGAAGGGCGCGGTATCGGCGCGCGCCAGCGTGGTAATGGCGACTCGGCGTTCTGTCGGGACGACGGCGATCAGGGCCATATCGTCCAGCACAATGGGTCGGAAGCGCTGCCAGTAGCGCCGCGCCGCCTTGAAAAACCACGCCGCCTGCAAACCCGGCGCGAGCACCAGGAAGTGAAACTCCGGCTCTTGCGCTTCTTGCATAAACCGCCTCGGCTGTGTGATCTCGCCCTTGTTCACTATAGCATCAAAGCCCTGCACTTCAAAAGCATGAAACACCAAAACACGAAAGCTGCAAGACCCTTCCGCGTCTTTGCGTATTTTCGCGCCTTTGTGTTCCGCATGTGCCACACGTCACGCGCGCGCCGTTACGTTTGCCCTTTGCTTTTGGCGATTTTCGCTCTATATTCTGGGCAGAGCGCATTGGACACCACTTCGAGGTAGACATCGTGGACGGGTGGATGGGCAAGGTCCTGGTTGTCGACCTGTCCAGCGGCGCGATTGAGACGCAGCCGCTTGATATGGAAATCGCGCGCCTGTTTATCGGCGGGCGCGGCCTGGGCGCGCGGATGCTGTGGGACCTGGTCGGTCCGGAGGTCGAGCCGCTCTCGCCGCAGAACGTGCTGATCTTCGCCACTGGCCCGATGACCGGCACCGGCTTCCAGACCAGCAACCGCTTCTCGGTGAGCACGAAGTCGCCGCTCACCGGCACGGTGCTCGACGCCAACTCTGGCGGCTGGTGGGGGATGCAGTTCAAACGCACGGGCTACGACGCGGCGATCATCAAAGGCCGGGCGGACAGGCCTGTCTATATTGAGATCACGCCCGCCGGCGTCGAGATCAAAGACGCGGCGCACCTGTGGGGCATGACCTCGTCGCAGACCGCCAAAGCGCTGGGGCAGGACAACAACCGGCGCAACGTGCTGTGCATCGGCCCGGCGGGCGAGAACCTGGTGCGCATCGCCGCGATCATGAACGACGCGACCCGCGCGCTGGCGCGCGGCGGCCCCGGCGCGGTGATGGGGAGCAAGAACCTGAAGGCCATCGTCGTCGCCGGCCACGAAAAGGTCGAGTTCGGCGACAAGGAGCGCTTCCGCTTCGTGCAGTACGAGGCGACGAAAATGCTCAAAGCCAACCCCATCACCTCGCAGGCGTTCCCTGAGTTCGGCACCTCGGTGGTGATGAACATCGTCAACGCGGTCGGCGCGCTGCCCACGCGCAATTTCCAGAAGAGCCACTTCGACCGCGCCGAGATGATCAGCGGCGAGGCGCTGACCGACCGGCTGCTCGTCAAGAACCAGGCATGCTGGGCGTGTCCCATCGCCTGTACGCGCGTGACGCAGACCAGCAAGGCGGAGGGCGAAGGCCCCGAATACGAGACCGCGTGGGCGTTCGGGGCGGCGTGCGAGATCGACGACCTGGAAGCCATCGCCGAGGCGAACTACCTGTGCAACGACCTGGGCATGGACACGATCTCGACCGGTTCCACCATCGCGTGTGCGATGGAACTGGCCGAGCGCGGCCTGCTCGATACCGACCTGCGCTTTGGCCGCGCCGACCTGCTGCACAAGACCATCGAGGATATCGCGTACCGGCGCGGCGCTGGCGACCTGCTGGCCGAAGGCAGCGCGCGGCTGGCGGCGCAGTGCGGCGCGCCGGAAGCTTCAATGACTGTCAAGGGGCTGGAGATGCCCGCCTACGACCCGCGCGGGATGCAGGGTCAGGGCCTGCTCTACGCCACGAGCAACCGGGGCGGCTGCCACATGCGCGGCAACATGCTCAGCGTGGAGGTGCTGGGCCTGCCCAAGCTGGTGGACCGGCAGCAGGTGCAGGGCAAGGCCAGCTTCGTGATCCTGCACCAGAACACCGCCGCGGTGATCGACTCGCTGGTGATCTGCAAGTTCACCAACATCGCTGTAGCTGAAGAATACATGGCGCGCGCCCTGAGTGCGCTGACGGGTGTTCACTACCCCACCGGCGAGATGGTCCGCGCGGGCGAGCGTATCTGGAACCTGGAGCGGCTGTACAACCTGCGCGAGGGCTTCACCCGCGTCGACGACGCCTTGCCGCGCCGCCTGCTCGAAGAGCCGGGCACCGGCGCGAGCGAGGGCCAGGTGAGTCAACTGCCGCAAATGCTGGAGGAGTATTACCGGGCGCGCGGCTGGGACGCCAACGGCGTCCCCAGGCCCGAAAAGCTGAAAGAATTAGGTCTGGCCGAACTGGCGCAGAGGTGGTGGGATGATCGACCCGCGCGTTTACGAAATGTTCCGCGAGATTGGGCGCGACCTGTACGTGCACGGCCTGATCTCGTCGCACGGCGGCAACATTAGCGTGCGCTTCGGCGACCGCATCATCATCAAGCGGCGCGGCGCGATGCTGGGCCGCCTCAAGCCGCACGACCTGATTGAGACGGGGCTGGAGAAGAACGACAGCGGCATCGCGCTCGCCTCCACCGAGTTGATCGTGCATCGCGCCATTTACAGGGCGACGCCGGCGCTGGCGGTGGTGCACGCGCACCCGCGCCATGCCATCGCGCTGTCGCTCTCGCGCCACGAGATCGTGCCCATCGACCATGAGGGGTCGTACCTGCTCAAGAAGGTCCCCATCGTCGAGGAGGAGTTCGCCTCCGGCACGCCGCAGTTGGCGAAGACGGTCTCCGATGCGCTCGCGGCGTACAAGATTGTGATGCTGCGCGGACACGGCAGCTTCGCCACCGGGCAGACGCTCGACGAGGCGTTTCAGTGGACAGACGCCTTTGAAGAGACGTGCGAGATTATCCTTTACCATAAGCTGTTCGGCGAGGAGATGATCGAGTATCGCAGGCACGCCGAGTCGTACACGGAGTGGTAATCGGCCATACACCCAGTAGAGGCGCGGCGCGCCCCTGCGCGGAGAGGTAACGATGGCGAAGGTGCGGCTATACGGATCGTTCCGCCGCCACGTCAAGGACTGGCAGCGCGAGATCGACGCGCACACCGTCGGCGATGCGCTTTACGCGCTGACCGAAAACAACCCCGCCTTGTACGACGCCTTGTTCGTCAGTATCGCGCCCGCCGACGGCTGCGAGGTGCTACGCCCTTACGTGCGCGTCATCGTCAACGGGCGCGACGTGGCGCTCGGCGACTGCCTGGAGACGCCGCTAAAGGCGGACGACGAGGTTTCGGTGTTCTCGCCCATTGCCGGCGGTTAAGGTCTGGACAAAGGGCTTAACCCCTTGTCTGCATTGACACCGCGAGGGTGTATCCATGCATTCTATCTCACCCGGCTCACCCGAAGAACAGACGCTCCGTGAGATGATCTGTCAAGTCGGGCGGCTGATGCGCCAGTACAACTATATCGACTCGACCAACGGCAACATCAGCGTCAGGCTCGGCGACGGTTGCCTGCTCATCACCCCCAGCGGAATCGCTAAGGGGTTCATGCGCCCGGAGCAGTTGGTCGTGGTCAACATGCAGGGTGAGAAGATCGGGCCGCACACGCAGGCCAATATCAACCTCAAGCCGTCATCCGAATTGCTGATGCACCTGGAATGCTACTCCCGCCGACCTGACATCGGCGCGGTCATCCACGCGCACCCGCCCTATGCCATTGCGCTGACCATCTCCGGGATCAGCCTGCAACAGTCGATCATCCCGGAAGCGCTGATCTTCTTCGGCGACATCCCGACAACCGTGTATGCTACGCCAGCCAGCCCGGAGAACCGCGACGCTATCCGCGAGTTGATTACCAGCAACGACGCGATTATGCTCGCTTATCACGGGTCGATTACGGTCGCCCCGGATTTGTGGAAGGCGTACCTGCAACTCGAAGCACTGGAACAGGTCGCCAAGATCACGTTCTTTACGCAACTGCTCGGCGGCGTGAAGCCGCTGACGTCGGAGCAAATCGACAAACTCATGGACCTGAGACGCTCGCTCGGTTTTCCAGGCGCTTATACGTGACGCCGCCAGCGGGCATGAGCATGAAGGACAAGGAGCTTAAGCCCCTTGTCCGGCGCGGGGATGTGTTGGTTTTCTATCGAGCCTTATCTGCGCACGCAACAGAAGGGGGTAGAACCATGCCGCAATTCCTGGCAATTGACCTGGGCGCGTCAGGTGGGCGGGCGGTGTTGGGCACGCTCAGCGAAGGACGGCTGGACCTGAAGGAAGTCCACCGCTTCCCGAACGGCCCTGTGACGGTTCGGGGCACCCTCTATTGGGATGTACTCCGCCTGTGGAGTGAGATTGTAGAAGGGTTACGCCAGATTGAGGGCGTGGACCTGGCCGGCATCGGCGTGGACACGTGGGGCGTGGACTTTGGCCTGCTGGACGAAAGCGGCGCGCTCATCAGCAACCCGGTGCACTACCGCGACGCGCGCACCAACGGCATGATGGAGCGCGTCTTTGAGAAAGTGCCGCGTGACGAGGTTTTTGAGCAGACCGGTCTCCAGTTCATGCAGCTCAACACCCTGTTCCAGCTGTACGCGATGGTCGTCAAGGACGACCCCGCGCTCCGCCACGCGGCCAGGCTGCTGAACATGCCCGACCTGTTTAACTACTGGCTCAGCGGCAGGGCGGCGACCGAGTTCAGCATCGCCACGACCACGCAATGCTACAACCCGCGCACCGGCACATGGGCGACGGAGATGCTGAAGGCGCTAGGCATCCCCACCCGCATCTTCGGTGAAATCATCCCGACGGGAACGGTGCTTGGCCCGCTGGCGGTCGATGCGCCAGACCCGACGCGGAAAGCGCCGGTAATCGCCGTCGCCGGCCACGACACCGGCTCGGCGGTGGCGGCGGTGCCGGCCCAGACGGAGAACTTCGCGTACATCAGTTCAGGCACCTGGTCGCTGCTGGGCGCGGAGGTGCGCGCGCCGATCATCAACGAGAAGGTCCTGGAGTACAACTTCACGAACGAGGGTGGCGTCAACGGCACGATCCGGTTCCTGCGCAACATCACCGGGCTATGGCTGCTGCAAGAGTCGCGGCGCGTGTGGGCCGACGCCGGGCGCGAATACAGCTACGATCAACTGGTCAAGATGGCTGCCGCTGCGCCCGCCTTCGGGCCGGTCGTCGATCCCGATAGTCCGGACTTTCTCGCGCCTGGCGACATGCCGGCGCGCATCCGCGCCTTCTGCCAGCGCACCGGCCAGTCAGAGCCAGCCGACGAGGGCGCCATCGCGCGCTGCGCGCTGGAAAGCCTGGCGCTCAAGTCGCGCTATACGTTGGAGCGATTGGAATCGCTGTTGGGACGGCAGGTGGAGGTGGTCCACATCATGGGCGGCGGCTCGCGGAACACGCTGCTGTGCCAGCTCACCGCCGACGCGACCAATCGGCTGGTGATCGCCGGGCCGGAGGAGGCGACCGCCATCGGCAACCTGATGGTGCAGGCGATGGCGACCGGGCACCTGGCGTCGCTGGAAGAGGGGCGCGCGATGGTCGCGCGCTCGGTGGAGCTGAAACGTTATGAACCCGCCCCATCGAGCGCGTGGGACGCGGCTTATGCGCGATTCGTGGACATCCTGGAGGCGTAAATGCCACAATTCCTGGCTCTTGACGTCGGCGCAGAAAGCGGTCGCGCCGTACTCGGCACGCTGTGCGAGGGCTTGCTCGCGCTCAAAGAGATCTATCGCTTCCCCAACGGCCCGGTTCCTGTGCTGGACCATATCTATTGGGACATCCTGCATATCTGGAAGGGCATACTCGACGGGCTGCACCTCGCCGCCGATTACGCACTGGACGGCATCGGGCTGGACACGTGGGCGGTGGACTTTGCGCTGCTGGACGCCAGCGGCGCGCTGCTGGATAACCCGGTGCACCAGCGCGATAAGCGCAATAATGGCATGATGGAGCGCGTCTTCGAGAAGATACCACGCGCGGAACTCTACCGGCGCACCGGCATCCAGTTCATGCAAATAAACACGATTTACCAGTTATATTCAATGGCCCTCGCGGACGCGCCCGCGCTGCGCGTCGCCGCGACATTCCTGAGCGTCGCCGACTTGCTCAACTACTGGCTCACCGGGCGCAAGGTCGTCGAGTTCTCCAGCGCCACCTGCACCCAGTTCTATGATCCCAGCGCCGGCGACTGGGCGCGCGACCTGCTCGAACGACTCGGCATCCCCACCGCCATGCTCCCGGAGGTGGTCCCGCCCGGCGCGATCCTGGGGCCGCTTAAGGCGGAAGTTCCGAAGCTGGAGGGCAGGGTGCCGGTCATCGCGCCGGTCACGCACGACACCGGTTCGGCGGTGGCGGCGGTGCCGACCGAAACCGAGAATTTCGTCTATATCAGTTCGGGCACCTGGTCGCTGATGGGCACTGAAGTCTACGCGCCGGTCATCACGCCCGAAAGCCTGAAATACAACTTTACCAACGAGGGCGGCGCGGCGGGCACGTACCGGCTGCTCAAGAACAGCCTGGGGATGTGGCTGGTGCAGGAGTGCCGTCGCACGTGGGCCATCGCCGGCGAGGAGCACAGCTATGACGCACTGACGCAGATGGCCGCCGAAGCGCCGGCCTTCGGGCCGCTGATCTACCCCGAACCGAGCAGCCCACATTTCCTCGCCCCCGGCGATATGCCCGCGCGCATTGTCGCGTTCTGCAAGGGGACCGGCCAGCCCGCGCCGGCGGGCAAGGGCGCGATCCTGCGTTGCATTCTGGAAAGCCTGGCGCTGCGGTACCGGCAGATATTGGATGAACTGGAAGAGGTGATGGGCTACGCAATGGACGTGATCCACATTGTCGGCGGCGGCTCGCAGAACACGCTGCTGTGCCAGATGACCGCCGACGCGACCAACCGCCCGGTCGTCGCCGGCCCTTCGGAGGCGACTTCGGTGGGCAATGTCATGGTGCAGGCCATTGCCACCGGCCATCTGGCGTCGATTGCCGAGGGGCGCGCGATGGTGCGCCGCTCGTTTGACCTTCAGCGTTACGAGCCGCACCCCTCGGCGGCGTGGGACGCGGCGTATGCGCGCTTTCTGGAAATTGCGGGGCTATAGCTTTGTATAACCTGGTGAGCACAACCATTGGAGCAGGTCTGAAACCTCAGGGCAATCGCATATGGGCGGTTTTTCGGAAATGGAACCGCGAATATCGCAGATAACGCCAATAAAAGTGCTCAAGTCGTATATTCTATTCGCGTAATTCGCGGTTAAATGTCTTTTATGCAATTGTCCTGACAAAGGCCCCATCCTGGTATGGGTGAAGAGCGGACAGGGTTGAGACTTGGCGCAAGATTCGTGAGATGGAGGTGACACCTGTCCTGATTGCGCGCGCCAACCATCACCAGGGCTTCTGCAAAGTCGGTGAGCGGTGTTAGTGTATAACTTTGCTCCTTCTTGCCCTCACCCCTAAGTCCCCTCTCCCGGCTGCGCCGGACTAAAGCCCGGCTGCGCCGGGAGAGGGGACTTTGCAGACCAATGCGGCGGGCTTTCCCCCTCGCCCCGCTGTGGAAGAGGGGGCCAGGGGGTGAGGGGAACAAGCAGCGAGCGACTTTGCAAAAGCCCGGCAACCATCACTGGAACAGGTGCAAAGCGCGTGTTCCTATTGTATAATTGATAGGGTCAAATGTACCTAAAGATCGAGAGGCGCGCCGGCAGCCCGCTGGTTAACCCATTGAGGCCGTGTCAAGATTGCGGAAATGTGTTAAACTTTCCGCCGTTCGCCCAGCGCCCTGCTGGGCGATTTACGGCGATTACCATCGGGGCGCAGCCCCGAAGCATTCACCAACAGGCATTAACATTCAGTGAAGGAGTGAACACAACCTATGTCCGAGAAGTGGGTCTACCTCTTTGAAGAAGTCGATGAGGCCGAGAAAGTCGCCGGCGACTGGGACGGCGTCCGGAGCCTCTTAGGTGGCAAAGGTGCCAACCTGGCCGAGATGACGCGCATCAACCTGCCGGTTCCGCCGGGTTTCATCATCACCACGCGCGCCTGCATCCAGTACCAGAAAGAAGGGCCGCCGTTCCTCGACCAAATCTGGAAAGACGTTGAAGCGGCGATGGCCGCCACTGAGAAGAAGACCGGGAAGAAGTTCGGCGACCCCAAGAACCCGCTGCTCGTGTCGGTGCGGTCGGGCGCAAAGTTCTCTATGCCCGGCATGATGGACACCGTGCTCAACGTCGGCCTCAACGACGCGGTGGCCGCCGGCCTGGCGAAGCTCACCGGCGACGAGCGCTTTGTGTACGACGCCTACCGCCGCCTGCTGCACATGTTCGGCTCGGTGGTGATGGGCATCGAGGACGAGGCGTTTGAGGACTACCTGACCGAGTTCAAAAAGGAAAAGGGCTACAAGTCCGACACCGAACTGACCGCCGCCGACTGGAAGCGGGTCACGGCGAAGTACAAGGAAGTCTTCAAGAAACACACCGGGCGCGACTTCCCCGCCGACGCGAGCGAGCAACTCAAGCTGGCGTCCGAGGCCGTGTTCAAGAGCTGGAACGGCAAGCGCGCCATCGACTACCGCAACGCCGCCGGCATCCCGCATGACCTGGGCACGGCGGTCAACGTGGTGACGATGGTGTTCGGCAACATGGGCAACAACTCCGGCACGGGCGTGGCGTTCACGCGCGACCCCGCCACCGGCGAGCGCGTGCTCTACGGCGACTATCTCATCAACGCGCAGGGCGAGGACGTGGTGGCCGGCATCCGCAACACCTCGCCGATAGCCCAGTTGGGCAACGAACTGCCCGAAGCCTACAGGCAGTTCACCGCGATCACCGAGCAGCTCGAAAAGCACTACCGCGAAATGCAGGACGTGGAGTTCACCATCGAGCGGGGCAAGCTGTGGATGCTCCAGACGCGCGACGGCAAGCGCACCGCCCGCGCCACCATCCGCATCGCGGTGGAGATGGCCGAGGAGGGCCTGATCACGCGCCAGCAGGCCGTGCTGCGCGTCAAGCCGTCAGACGTGGACCAGCTTCTGCACCCACAGTTTGACGAAAACGCCAAGAAGGCGGCAGTCAACAACGGCCAGATGCTCGCCACCGGCGTGAACGCCTCGCCGGGCGCGGCGGTCGGCGTGGTCGCGTTTGACGCCGACCTCGCCGAGCAGTGGGGCAAGCACGATGGCAAGGCCGTCATCATGGTGCGCCCCGAAACCAAGCCCGACGACGTGCACGGGATGCTCGCCTCGAAAGGCATCCTCACCCGCCTGGGCGGCGCGACCAGCCACGCGGCGGTGGTCGCGCGCCAGTTCGGCATCCCGTGTGTGTGCGGCGCGGAAGCGCTGGAGATCGACCTGGTGAAGCGCGAGATTCGCGTGAACGGCCAGACCGTCAAGGAAGGCGAACTGATCTCCATCGACGGCGGGGCCGGCCAGGTGTTCGCCGGCGAAATCCCCACCGTGCACCCGGATTTCTCCAAAGAGACTTATCTGCGAAAACTGCTGATCTGGGCCGACGAGTTCAAGCGACTGGGCGTGCGCGCCAACGCCGACTACCCGCATGACGCGCGCCGCGCGCGCGAATACGGCGCGCAGGGCATCGGCCTCACCCGCACCGAGCACATGTTCTTCGAGCAAGAGCGCCTGCCCATCGTGCAGAAGATGATCCTCTCCGAGCCGGGCAGCGCGGAGGAGCAGAAGTACCTGGATCAACTGCTGCCCTTCCAGCGCAGCGACTTCTACGGCGTGCTCAAGGCGATGGAAGGCCTGCCGGTCATCATCCGCCTGATCGACCCGCCGCTGCACGAGTTCCTGCCTAGCCACGACGACCTGGTGCGCGAGGTCGCCGAACTGCGCGCCACCGGCAAGGACCCCGCCCGCCTCCAGGAGGCGGAGGTCATGCTGGCCGAGGTCGAGAAGCTGCGCGAGGCCAACCCGATGCTGGGCCTGCGCGGCGTGCGCCTGGGCATCATGCGCCCGGCGATCAACAAGATGCAGGTGCGCGCCATCTTCGAGGCCGCGTGCGACCTGAAGAAAGAAGGCGTTGAGGTCTTCCCGGAGGTCATGATCCCGGTGACCGCCAACCCCAACGAACTCAAGTTCATGCTTGAACTGCTCGAAGGGGTGGTCAAGCAGGTGTTTGCGGAGAAGGGCATTGAAGTCAAGTACATGTTCGGCACGATGATTGAGCTGCCGCGCGCGGCCATCGTCGCCGACGAAATGGCCGAGTACGCCGAGTTCTTCTCCTACGGGACCAACGATCTCACCCAGACCACCTACGGCATCAGCCGCGACGACGCCGAGGGCAAGTTCCTGCTCGACTACGTGGAGAAGGGCCTGCTGCCGGCCAACCCGTTCCAGGTGATCGACCGCGACGGCGTCGGCTACCTGGTCAAGCTCGGCGTCGAGAAGGGCCGCAAGACCCGCCCCGACCTGGAAGTGGGCATCTGCGGCGAGCACGGCGGCGAGCCGAGCAGCGTCGAGTTCTGCCACGAAGCCGGCCTGGATTACGTGAGCTGCTCGCCGTTCCGTGTTCCGATCGCGCGGCTCGCGGCGGCGCACGCGGCGCTGAAAGAACAAGGCTTCAAAGCCAAGTAACCTTACCTGGATACGTGATAATAGGGGCGGGTCTCAGATCCGCTCCTATTATCGGGTGGTTTTTCCCGGATGGGCATCCACGTCCAATTCACCGACGCCGACTGGGAGCGCCATGCCCGCGCCTGGTCTGCCTGGTGGGAGGGCGAACTCAGCTTCTATCACCTCGGCGGCAAGGGGCAGATTCTCCATCTGGATATGCTGCTCTCGTTAGAGCGGTTGCGCGGCATCCAGTAGGTTCCGGGCGCGGGCAACCCGCCGCCCGAAGGGTGGCTGCCGCTGCTCAAGCGCATCCGCGACGCGGGCAAACTGTGCCAGCTTTACGTCACGCCGCAGGGCGCGCGGAAGATCGTGCGCGCTCCGGGCGGGCGCGGGTTTGCGCTCTACATCGAGAATCACGACATCAAGACGGCGGCGGACTTCCTGCGCGTCCTCGCTGCCAGGATATAAGTCGCCGAGGTCGTCATGGACGTGCCCCCTGTGCGCTGGATCGGGTACAATTCTGTTGGACAGACGTGCCCTTGCCTCGTCGCTATACGGGTATGAGCCACTTCATGCGGCTCAGGGTTGGTCCGCCCACGCAGTGTTGGGGCTAATCTAGGTCACGCGGTCGTGGCCGCCAGGGAGACGTCGGCCTCTCCAATACCGATGGGTTATCCTGATTATACGAGGGGCAGAGCATTGCCGTGTCCACGGGTCACGCTGCACACAGGGAGATGGCACTCACGTCAAGCGGTACATCGGCGAACGCGGGTCACGCTACACACAGGGAGATGGTACATGGCCGACAAACGCGGAACCGTATACGAAGGCGCGGCGCTGCGGGCGGCAGCCATGCCGATGGGCGGCATCGGCACAGGGAGCATGGCGCTCTGCGGCGACGGCGGGCTGCGTCAGTGGCAGCTCTGCAACACTGTCAATCACCTGGGGCACGTGCCGCACAGCTTCTTCGCCGCCTGGGTCGCGCCGCGCGGCGGGCCGCAGGCGGCGCGCGTGCTCATGAGCGACGCGCAGTACGACGAGACATCCTTCACGCCGTCCGCAAGCGTCAACGACCATGTGGTCCCGCCCGGCTCGCGGCGGTTGCTGGCGCAGTTGCCCGGCGTGGAGGCGATCCGCTTCACGGGCGCGTACCCGATTGCGGAACTCGAGTACACCGATAGGGCGCTGCCGGTCGCGCTGAGCCTGGAGGCGTTCTCGCCGTTCGCGCCGCTCAACCCGGAGGACTCCGGCATCCCGGCGGCCATCTTCAACTTCACCGCGCACAACCCCGACAAGAAGCAGCCCGCCGAAGTCAGCCTGCTGGCGACGCTGCAAAACGCGGTCGGCTGGGACGGGCTGAGCGAGATCGACGGCGTGCGCAACCCCGGCTACGGCGGCAACAGCAACGCGGTCGCCTCCCTGCGCGATGTGAGCGCGATCCACATGACCAACCCGACGCTCCCCCCGAACCACGCGCTCGCCGGCGGGATGGCGCTCGCGCTGGTGCACACCGAACATGCCGAAGCCGACGAGGTGTACCTCGTGCCGCAATGGACCGACGCCGGCGCGCTCTGGGTGGACTTCGCGGGCGATGGCCGCCTCACCGAGACGCCGCCGGGCGTGGGCCGGCCCAGCGAGCCGGGCGCGACCTGGAACGGCGCGATTGCGTTCAGGTTCCACCTGGAGCCGGGCGCGCGGCGGACCGTGCAGTTTGTGCTGGCGTGGTATTTCCCCAACCGCTACGTGAACTGGGACCAGGCGCGGCTGATCGGCTTCACCGACCGCAAGAGCCTGTTCTGGCTCGGCAACGCCTACAACACCCGCTTCGGGAGCGCGCTCGCGGTGGTTGAGCACCTCCGCGACGCGGGCGAGCGCCTGGCCGCGCGCACACGCGCGTTCCGCGAATCGTTCTATGACAGCACGCTTCCAGAGCCGCTGCTGGACGCCGCTGGCTCGCAGATCAGCACCATCCGCACGCCGACGTGCCTCTGGCTGGAGAACGGCGAGTTTCACGGTTTTGAGGGCTGCTGCGGCGCGAGCACAACGCATTGCAGCAATAGCGGCTGTTGTCCGATGGACTGCACCCACGTGTGGAACTACGAGATGACGCTTGCGGCGCTGTTCCCCGGCCTGGAGCGGAGTATGCGCGAGACCGACTTGCAGGTGCAGATGCACCCAACCGGCTACATCCCGCACCGGACCGTCTTGCCCACGTACCTGCCGCGCGCGTGGGAGCGCAAAATCGGCGGGCCGGAGCACCCCGCGCTCGATGGGATGCTCGGCGAGGTGCTCAAGACGTACCGCGAAGTGCTGCGCGGGGCCGGACGCGACTGGTTCGACGCGATGTGGCCGGCGGTCAAGCGGCTGATGGCCTATATCATGGCCGAGCACGATGTCAACGCCGACGGGGTGATCCGGGGCGAGCAGCCGAACACGTATGACATCAGCATCTACGGGCCGAACACGTTTATTGGCTCGCTGTATCTGGCTGCGCTCCGCGCCGCGGAGGAGATGGCGCGCTTGCAAGCCGAGGACGATCTCGCCAAGTCGTACCGCGCGCGCTTCGAGATCGGGCGCGAGAACCTGGACAAGATGCTGTGGAACGGCGAGTACTGGATTCAAGATGTGAATCTCGCGGTGCACACCGAGCAGCAATGGGGCACGGGCTGCCACTCGGACCAGTTGCTCGGCCAGTGGTGGGCGCACGTGCTGGGGCTGGGTTATGTGCTGCCGGAGGAGCGCGTCAGGCAGGCCGTGCAATCGATTTTCTTCCACAACTGGCGCACCGACTTCACCGGCTTTGAGCAGAAGCCGCGCGTGTTCGCCGACGACACGGATCACGGGCTGCTGATGTGCACCTGGCCGAAAGGCGGCCGGCCCGACGTGCCCACCCAGTACAGCGACGAGGTGTGGACCGGGGTCGAGTACGAGGTGGCGGCGCTGCTGCTCTACGAAGGCATGATCGACGAGGCGCTGACGGTCGTCAAGGGCGTGCGCGCCCGTTACGACGGCACGCGCCGCAGCCCCTGGAACGAGGTCGAGTGCGGCGACCATTACGTGCGCCCGATGAGCAGTTGGGCGTTGCTGGAGGCGGCCTCTGGGGTGCGCTACGACGCGACGCAGCGCGCGCTGACGGTGACGCCGCGCCTGGCCGCCGAAGACCTGCGCTGCTTCTTCGTCGCGGGCGAAGGCTGGGGGCGGCTGACCCACGAGCGCGACGCGGGTTGGGTCAACTTCAAGCTGAGCGTGATCGACGGCGCGCTGACGCTGGCGTCGGTGCGGCTGGCTTGGCCGGACGAGCAGAAGATGGCCGGGGCCATCGTGCGCGTGAACGGCAGTGTGGCGCGCGCGTCGTGGGGGCGCGCGCCGGGCATGGCAGTTGTGGAGCCGGGGAAACCGCTCGAGCTGAGGGCCGGGGATACGCTGGAAATCCGCCTGGGCGGATGATATCGAACCCCATTTGATCTCGTTAAGCTCATGCACAGCGGGGCAGGCGCGAACCTGCCCCGTTGCGCTGTGTTTGGGAAGCCGTGCGCGATCTTCTAATCTTTTCTTTATAGACACCGCCACCAAAACCCATATAATGAAGACATAACAAATTCAAGATAAGCGGTGTTTAGTATGAGATTGGTGCGCGATTTTACCAAAATGATTGACCTGCTCGGCGACCCAGACGCGCCGCTGACTGCGGCCATGATCTACAACCTCTCCGACCTTCCCCAGGACGATCTGGCGATATTGGCGACGAACTGGCTCACCTACCCGGTAGAGCGCCGCCGCGCCTTGATCCGCCGCCTGGGCGAGACCAGCGAGACCAACTTCGAGGTCAACTTCGACGCGGTGAATACGCTCGCGCTCGAAGACCCGGATCCAGAAGTGCGCGTCGCTGCCATCGAAGGGCTGTGGGAGAACGAGTCGGTGGCGCACCTGCGCCATCTGGCCGCCCTTGCCGTCTCCGACACGGCAATGGAAGTGCGCGCGGCGGCGGTCGGCGCGCTGGGGCGGTTCATCCTCCAGGGCGAGTTCGGCAAGCTTCCGCAGGCGGAAGCGCAACTGGCGCAGGATACCGCACTGGACCTGTTCAACAGCCGTGACGAACCCCTCGACGTGCGCCGCCGGGCGCTGGAGGCGATCTCCAACTGTGGGCGCGACGGCGTCAGCGAGTTGATCGAAGAGGCGTACATGGACCCGTCCATCAAGATGCGCGCCAGCGCCGTCTTTGCGATGGGCCGCTCGTGCGACCTGCGCTGGCGCGAGATCATCCTGGACGAGCTGATGAGCGATGAGCCAGAGCTTCTTTATGAAGCCACCCGCGCCGCCGGCGAACTGGAGCTAAAGGACGCGGTGTCCGCCTTGGGCGGGTTGCTGGACCACGAGGACCGCGAGATTCAGGAGATGGCCGTGTGGGCGCTGGGGGAGATCGGCGGCAAGCAGGCGCGCCGGCTGCTCGAAGCCGCCGCCGAACTGGCCCCCGACGACAGCTTCGCCGAGGCGGTCGATGAGGCGCTGGAGATGGCTTACCTGGTCGGCGGCGACATGCACTTCGACATGTTCGACTTCGCAGAAACAGGCGACGAAATCGATGACCTCGACGAGAGCGACGACTGGGAAGACGAGGGTGACGCACTGTGAAGTGATTCAAGCTTTTGAGCCAACGACCGCGGTGCGTGTGGCGCTTGTCGTGTTGGCGGGCACCTCACCCCCCGTCCCCCTCTCCCGGCTACGCCGGAC
>DAOTXU010000152.1:0-2036 GCA_034435135.1 Anaerolineae bacterium
CCGACCTGGGCGACAAGACCCAGAGCCAGCTTTACACGATTGAGTTCACCGTGACCGACGTCAGCGGGCAGGCGGTGAGCAACCGCGACACCGTGGTCGTGCACCAGGGCGAGGTCTACGTCGGCCTGCGCGCGGAGGAGTACGTCGGCGTGGCCGGCCAGGAGGCGGCGATCAATGTGATTACCGTCGATTGGGCCAGCGAACCCGCGCCCGGCCAGACCGTCGCGTTGACCGCGTTTGAGCGGCGCTGGTCCAGCGTGCTCGAAGAGGACGAGAACGGCAACACGGCGTGGACATGGCAGGTGGAGGAAATCGAGGTCGCGTCCGGGGAGATCACCACCGACGACGAGGGTAAGGGCGTTTTCACCTTCACCCCGCCAAATGGCGGCGTGTATAAGGTCCTCGCCGTGACGCGCGACGCGCTCGGCAACGCGGTGCGCGCGAGCACCTTCATGTGGGTGGCCGGCGCGGAGTACGTGCCCTGGCGGCAGGAGAACACCTACCGCATCGACCTGATCGCCGACGCCGACAGCTACAGCGTGGGCGACAAGGCCGAAATCCTCATCGCCTCGCCGTTCCAGGGCGCGGCGACCGCGCTGGTGACGGTGGAGCGCGCCGGCGTGCTGCAATACGAAGTCATCGCGCTGGAGACGAACAGCTACATCTACAAGCTGCCCATCGAGCCGGAGCACGCGCCGAACATCTACGTCAGCGTGGTGCTGGTGAAGGGCGTGGATGAGAACAACGCCGTCGCGGAGTTCCGTATGGGCGAGATTCAGCTCAACGTCTCCACCGAGCAAAAGGCGCTCAACGTCGAGATCATCCCCTCCACCAAAGAGGCCGGCCCCGGCGACACGGTGACTTACGAGGTCATCACGACCGACTTCGAGGGGAACCCGGTGCAGTCCGAGGTGGGCCTGGCCTTGACCGACCAGGCCGCGCTCGACATCGCCGCGCCGAACAGCATCCCGCTCCTCAGCCACTTCTACGGACAGCAGGGCCTCAGCGTGCGCACGTCGGTGCTGCTCACCATGTCGGTGGACCGGCTGACGCAGGAAGTGCTCGAAACGGTCAAGGGCGGTGGTGGCGGCGGCGGCGAAGGCATGTTTTTCGAGGTGCGGCAGGAGTTCGTCGATACGCCGTACTGGAACGCGCACGTCGTCACCGGCGCGGATGGGCACACCCGCGTGGACGTGACGCTGCCGGACAACCTGACCACATGGAACATGGACGCGCGCGCCGTCACCAAAGACACGCTGGTTGGACAGAACACGGTGGACATCGTTTCGACCAAGCCGCTGCTCGTCCGCCCGGTGACGCCGCGCTTCCTGGTCGTGGGCGACGAAGTGATCCTGGGCGCGGTGGTCAACAACTACACCGACGCGGAGCTTGAGGTCGAGGTCAGCCTGGCCGAAGTAGAAGGCCTGGATGTGGCCGACGACCTCGCGCAGACGATCACGCTCGCAGCGGGCGCGCGCCGGCGCGTGAACTGGGCGGCGACCGTGCAGGACGTGAGCGCCGTGACGCTGATCTTCACCGCGCAGGGCGGCGAGTACCGCGACGCGAGCCGGCCCACGCTCGGCCAGGGCGCGGACCAGGCGATCCCGGTGTACCGCTACGAAGCGCCAGAGACGGTGGGCACGGGCGGGGTCTTGCGTGAGGGCGGCGCGGTCACTGAAGCCGTTGTGCTGCCGCGCACGATGGATGTGACCCAGGGCGAACTGACCGTGCGGCTCGATCCCTCGCTGGCGGCGACGACGGTCGATGGTTTGACCTACCTGAGGAACTTCCCCTATCAGTGCACCGAGCAGACTGTGAGCCGCTTCCTCCCCAACGTCATGACCTACCGCGCGCTCGAATCCCTGGGCCTGTCGAACGCCCGCCTGGAGACGGAACTGCGCGTGCAGGTCAACTGGGCGCTGCAACAGCTTTACGCGCAGCAGCACGTGGACGGCGGTTGGGGCTGGTGGGTGAACGACTCCAGCAACCCGACCGTGACCGCCTACGCGCTTCTGGGCCTGGTCGAGGCGCGGGAT
>DAOTXU010000153.1:0-10326 GCA_034435135.1 Anaerolineae bacterium
AGCTTCAAGCTCGCGGGGAGCTGCTGTGCCCACCCGATTGTTTAGCCGAGCACGCGCTCCGCGTTGAGGCGGTACACCTTCTCCAGCACGTCGTCGGGCAGATACAGGCCGTAGATATACCAGCGCCCCGCCCCCGGAACCGGACTCAGGCTGTAGCTGAAGTACTCGTCGTCGGTCTCTAAGAAGCGGAAGTACAGGCGATAATATTCCACGCTCGGCCCTGCGTCCAGGCCGAACAAGATGCGGTCAGCGTACTTTAGGAAGAAGCGGCGCGCGGTGTAGGGCTGGCGTCCCAACTCGTTGATGCGCGCGCCGATGTCCACAAAGAGGTTGGGACAGCGGTCGAGCAGGTCGCCCACCCAGGCCAGGTTCTCCGAATAGCAGGCTACATGCGCGCCGATGAAGGTCGTCTTGGGGTGGCGCGCAACCAGGTTCGCCAGGCCGTTGAGGACCGTTTCAAAGGCCGGGTACGGCGGGCTGGGGAACTGCCAGTCCGGGTGCGCATGAAGCTCCTCCCAGCGCTCGTTGGTGTGATCGAGCGGATCGAAGAAGGCGACCGGGTCGGCGACGTGGATCATGACCGGCAACCCTAACTCGCCTGCCGTCTCCCACACGGGGTCGAGGCGCGCGTCGTCAACCGGAACCAGCCGGCTCTTATGATCGCGCACGTGCAGCCCGAACGGCTTCCAGATTTTCAACCCCTCCGCACCCCACGACGCCTGGACGCGCAGCCGCCCGGCGGCCCATTCCGGGAAACGGTCGCCGTGCTCCGGCCAGGCGTCCCAATCCACGCCGCCAAAGACGCGGAACCGCTCCGGCGCGGCGGCCTTGAACTTGTCGAGGTGTTCCTGCAAAACCGCCTCGCCCCAGCCGCCGTCGAGATCGACGTAAACATGCACGTCGGCTGCCTCAAGCTGGTCGAGCAGCTCACTTATCGGGCGCTTGTTCCATCCCCCGCCGAAGTCCTCGCCCAGGTGGTTGTGCGCGTCGATCACAGGGAAGCGCGGTTTCTCGATGCGCGTCTCGCGCACCACCAGCCGGGCGCGCGGCGCGTAGTCGCGGAGCAGAAGCTCAGATGAATTGGACAGGGGGCTTAAGCCCCTTGTCTGAGCCTTGTCGAACGGATCGGGGGCATTGTTCTGAGTGTCAGCCATTGATAGACACCTCACACAGCGGAAAGGGTGCTCAAAGACACCACCGCATCCAGATTGGCCGGGCGGTCAGGGTCCTGGCCGCGCGCCATCGCCCGGTAGTAGGCCATGAGTTGCAGGGCGGGCAGGTACAGCACTGCGCGCGCCCACTCCGGCAGCCCGGAGCGCAGCCGGATGACGCCCCTGGCCCAGCCGACGAGTTCGCCTTCCCGGTCGTCCTCGGCCAGGGCGAGTATCTGCGCGTCGCGCGCGTGCATCTCGCGGAGCACCGTTGCCTCCTGTCGCCAGGCCTGATCCGAGAGCAACCCGACGATGAACGTCCGCTCGTTCACCATCGACATCGGGCCGTGACGGAACTCCAGCGCGTGGAACGCCTCGCTGTAGGAGAGCGACATCTCTTTCATTTTCAACATGGCTTCACAAGCGATGCCGTAAAGCCAGCCCGTCCCCAGAAAGAAGAAACGCTCCAGGCTGGCGTCTTCACCCACTGCGCGCGCGAGAGCCTGATAGTCATTGAGCAACCGTTCGACCACGCCCGGAAGTTTGCCGAGCGCGCCCGTGTCGCGCCCGGAAAGCTCGCCGGCCAGCGCTTCCGTCAAGATCGCCATGCTGGCGAAGGATCGGGTCTGTGCGATGCTTTGCTCCTGCGCTTCAGCGGCGACCAGGCTGAGATCGGCCTGCTGCACCAACGGACTCCCCCCGTCGCAGGTGATGGTCACGACCCGCCCGCCAGCGTGGGCGCGAAACGCCCGCACCGCCTCGACTGTCTCGGTGGTGGAGCCGGACCGCGACACCGCGACCAGCAAGGTGTCGCCTTTGGGGGCAAAGGCCAGGTTGGGAAAGAGTACAAGCTCCGAGGCCGGGCGCGCGACCGCCGGCACGCCAGTCAACGTCTGGAACAGCGCTGCGCCCGCGATGGACAGGTAATACGTGGAGCCGCAACCGGTGAAAAGAACCTGGGCGGCGGGGCGCTCGCGCCAAAGGGCGCGCAGCGCCGGGGCCTGGGTGCGGAAGGCGTCGAGGGCGCTGGCCCAGACGGTGGGTTGGCTCATAATCTCCGCAAGGGTATGTGCGCCGCGAAGCGTCATGTCGATTTCGCTCCTTATATGACGGACAAGGGGCTTAAGCCCCCTGTCCCGTTTCATCCGAAAAGGGTCAGAGAGTCGAACAGGTTAAAGGCGGTCATGTAGCAATCAATCGCCGCCGCGATGCGCTCCACAACGTACCGGTGCGGGTCGGGCATCGCCAGGCGCAGGTTAGTATAAAGCTTCGTGCGCGCGGCCACGACAGGCGGCGCGGTCCAGATGTAGCGCGCGCCGGTCTGCGCCAGCCAGGCGCGCCGGTCCGGGGTCAGGTCGGCGAAGTTACGGCCCTGCTCGTCCGGCTGGAGCCACTTCTTCCAGCGACCGGAGGCGACGACCGCGTCCTCCAACACCTGCATAAAGTGCGATGCTTCCAGGCCGGGGCGGTAGCGACAAAGCGCGCGCTCTTTCGCGCACAGGTCTGCCAGCGCCAGGTACTCCTCGGCGGTGAACTCCGGCCCGACGTTCGCGCCGCCCATGCCGGAGGCGGGGTAGGCTTCGGGGTTCTCCACCCAATCGGTGTAGTGGCCCTTAATCAGCGAGCCGAGCGGGGCGACGATGGCGTACAGGCGCGCAGCGGTCTCCGGGTCGAAGGAGGTGGTGTGCAGATCGGTGCCGACTTTGGCGACGATGAAGCACGGCCAGGCGTGGAGCAAGCCGCGCGCGGCGAGTTCTTCGCGCAGGCGGCGCACGAAGCGCTCAAAGTTGGCGAAGTCCACCAGCCCGCCGTGCACTTCCTCGGTGCCGACCTCGTAATCGACCGGCGGCAGCCCCAGGCGCGCGCGTTCGCTCTCGGCGTGGGCGATCAGCTCGACCGTCCGGTCCACAACCACGTCAATCGAAATCGTCTCGCCGGGCGGCAGCGTCCGGTCCACCGTAGGATCGACGTGCAAGAGCTTGTAGCCGGCCTCCAGCGAAGCCGTCAGCGACGCCTTCACCTCCGCCGTCGTTGCCTCCAGGCTCAAGCGGTTGATCGCGTGCACGTCTTTTAACCACTGCCCGCCGTGATCGAGGCACGGATACAGCGGTCCGTCCCAATGGTACCTGTGCGCGTGGCGCACCATCGCCTCGACAAAAGCGCGCTGCGTCCAGCCCGTGTAGCCGCCGTCGCGGTCAACCTGGTTGAGCGTGGCGGCGAAGAGCATCGGCGCATGGTTGCGCGCCGCCGCCATCACCGCCGCTTCGAGCACCGCGTCCGAGTTCGGACACACCGCCAGCAACGTGATCGGTAGTTCCCGCTGTTCCCGAAGGGCGATAAGCTCTTGCACCAGAGTGCGCAGGCTTTTCACGGGCGCTCATCCTGCAGGATACGAGGGCGAAGTGTTCGGTCTCTAACGGGCTATTTTAGCAGCGACCGCGTTCAATTTCAATCATATTCGATAGTTTACAATCAAAGCAATCGCGGGCGCGCTGCATTCACCCGTCAGCGCGAGTCTTGGGTCGGGGCGGCTTCGGCAGCCTGTCGTCTTGGGAGCCGGGGGCGAGCTTCCGCAAACGTCCGGTATGGCTCCGGTGGTTCTTTGCCGGGGAACGGGTCGCGCTGGGCGAGCTTGCTAAACACATAGAAGAGGAGCACACGAATCGTCCCCATGATCGGCGCGACCAGGAAAGCCCCCAGGATGCCGCCCAGCGCCGCTCCGATGAACACGCCCACGATAATAACCGGCAGGGGCAGGTCGAGCGCTTCGCCCAGGATTTTGGGCGCAACCACGTTCCAGATGACTTGCTGGATCACCAGGCTGACGCCAACCACGAGCAAGGCGAACAGGCCGTTGGGCATTTCGTTCCAAACGTTCGACCCCTGGAACAACGGCACCAACGCCAGCGGAATCAGCGCGATTAGCCCGCCAATGGTGGGAATCAGCGAGATTGCGCCGGTGAAGACGGCGAGGATTTCCGCCCCGGTCACGCCCATCAGGGCCAGTTGCAGCCACGTCACCCCGCCGATGACAACGCCGATCAACACCTGGCCTCTGAAGAAGCCCTGCCACACGCGCACGATCTCGTGGACGAGAAGGCTGTACTCGCGGTGGTAGGCCGGGGGGATCCACCTGACGAGAGCGTCTTCGGCGCGGGGCAGGTCCAGCAAGACCAGGAACGAGATGAACAGCGCCATAATCATGGTGAGGGCAAACCCGGCCACGTTCGTGATGGCCGAGGTCAGGGTCTCCGTGACCGCGCCGGCAATGTTGATGAGGCCGTTGAGCAGTTGTTGCAGATCAACCGATTGCAGCAGGCCGCCCGGCCCGAACAGGCCTTCGCCCTGCGCTCCGTCGCCGGGTTCCTCAGTCGCAGGCGCGGGCTGGTCCGTTCCCAGCACAAAGGCGCGGATCGGTTCGATCATGAAATTCAGGTCTACGCTCGCGCCGAGGATTTGCACGATGCCCGCTTCGGGCTGATAGCTCTCCAGCGTCGTTTGCAGGTTCGCGTATCCCTGCTCGATGTTGTCTATCAGCGTGTTGACCCAGTTCACAAACGCCGGGATGAAGACCAGCAGGAGGAACAAGACAATCAGGATAAGCACGAGATAGAGCACGGTCACCGCCAGACCGTAAGGAACGGGGGTGCGGCGCGCCATCGCCCGGCTGGGCGCAGCCATCAGGAAGGCGAGTATGAACGCGATCATCAGCATTTGGAGCACTGGCCTGAGCAACGTAGCCGCATAGACGCTGAGGATCAACAAAACGATCGTCGCCAGGCGACGGGTCCACTCGCTCCACTGAGGCCGGTATGCGAGGGCCGGGGGCGGAGCATCGGTGCTGGGTAGAGGCTCGCTCTGGTCGGTCATGGATTTTATCCTTTTCTCATTCCCTATCGACAGGGAGGACCTACACCAGCGTTTTAGTCAGGGGTCTGTAACCGCGAACCTGACGGTCAACACCTTTGATTATATATTTATCCGGCCTGTGAGGTCTACAACTTGAAGCTCAGGTCCTGACATCCAGATGCGCGCGGTAGCGTGGGCTTGCCGAGCAGAAGGGGTAATCGGGTGGGCGCTTGCTGAGGCCCAGGATGACCGGCGTGCGGTGTACATTCTCAATCTGGGCCTGAACCGCTTCCGGGCTTTGGAGCGCCTTCTGCCGGAAACGCCGGTCCCAGATGCGCCCCTGAGAGCGCACCAGCGCTGAGAGCAGGGGGATCGTCTCGGCCTGGAGGTTGCGCATGATGCTTTCTGGCCTCTGGTTGCGGGGAGTGACCACCAGTTGCACTTCGTCGGGCAACACCGAGAACGCCAGCAGGTCGAACCAGCCCTGTTCGCGCCCGTGATAAATCACCGTGACCACCGCCTCGGCGCAACTGGGGTTGATGAGGAATGGCTCCTCGTTGGCGGTCATCATGCTCAGAAACATGGAGTTAGTCATCGTGGTCCCCACAGCAAACGCCAGCGCCTCCTAAGTTTGCCAGAGAGTCTGAAGCGGCGCAAATGCGCTGACGGCTTCGCGTCTAATCGTCAACCGGCGTTGAACAGGCTTCTGACCTGCTCCCAGGCCTCCTCGACTGTCACCCCGTCGCGCTCCCAGTCGAAGTTTGGCGGCGGACCGGCGTTGACGCCGCCCGGCAGGTCGATCTCGCGCCAGGCGTAGCGCGCCCGGTCCGGGGCGGCGAAGGGGCCGTAGCGGCGTGGGTCGGAAGGCCCAAAGATCATGAGCACACGCGCCCCGGCGGCGACCGCCAGATGCGAGAGGCCGGTATCATTGCCAACATATAACGCGGCGTTGCGCGCCAGCGCGCCGACCTCGCCGAAGTTAAGCTGGCCGGTCAGGTCGATGGCGGGCACGCGCATGGTGCGGAGCACCTCGGCGGTGATGGGGCCATCGCCAGGGCCGCCCAACACCATCACGCGCAGGCCCAGGTGAGTCACGCACCGTTCGGCCAGGACCGCGAAGTTCCGCGCCGGCCAGCGCTTGAGCGGCATCTTCATGCCGGGGTTTTCCCCGCCGGCGGGGTGGATGACCACGTAGGGGCGCGAGAGGTCCAGTTTGTTCGTCACGCGCCGGGTGTGCGCCTCGGTCGGCTCGAAACGAGTGCGGCAGCCTGCCGTATCCAGGCCCAGCGCGCGCCCCACGTCCAGGTAAATCTCGGCTTCGTGGCGCACCTCGGCGGGGTCTACGGGCGCGCGGACTGTGTAAGCGAACCCCCGCCCAGCGCTGTCGAGGCCGGCGCGGCGTGGCGCGCGCGCGCACCACGCCGCCATCCCCAGCGCCGGGCTGCGATCGGGCACCGCTACGAGATCGTAGCCGGCCATCTGCCGCGCCAGGGCGGGCAGATGGGAAGCCGCTTCGATGGTGTCGTTCAACGCCGGGTGATCCCGCACCGCCTCGATGCACCACGCATCCACCAGCCAGTCGATGGTTGCCTCCGGCCAGGCGCGGCGCAGGCAATCGAGCAGGGCGGTGGCGAAGATCACGTCGCCGATGCAACATAGCTTGGCGATCAGGACGCGCTCAGGCTGGCCTGTGAGGGGTCTGGGGCGCACCAGGGGGCGCAGGGCGCACCCCATTAAACCAATCCAGTCAACCATCGTTAATCTCGCATACAAAGAGCCTGGACTCGCCAGGCTCCGGCAAGCTTAGCATACGCCTCTGCGGCTGTCAACCGGCTTCTTACGGGTTCACTCGGCATTGGCGCGTTTATCCGCCAGAGGTGACCGGCAAAGCTGCCTCGGCCTCGTCAAGCGCCGCGCGTGCGGCGTCGATGAATGCCTGCCCTTCCGCGATGACCTCGGCAGCGGGCGCCGGCGTCGCGCAGACGCCCTCCCACGTGTTCAAAGCCCATTGTAGCCGATCGATTGCGTGATTGAACCGGGCGGCGGCTTCCGCCAGTTGCGGATGGTCGCGTTCCTCGTCCGGGCGCATCACGAAAATGGCCGGCGCTTGCGCCAGCGGTTCGGCGCAAGAGGCCGGTTGGCCGGTCTGAAGCCGGCTCCACAGGCTGCTGAGGTCGTGATGCGCCAGCCGCGCTTCCCGGATGCGTCCCTCTAGTTGCCGGGCCAGGGCGTTCACGTCGGCGGCTGGCGCGGCTTGCTGGATCGTCAGCACGAGGCCCAGCGCGCCGCAACACACGCAAGCAATCACGAGCGCGGCGGTGCTGAGGATAAAACATGTCCGATAATTCAGTTTTCTCACGGGGGTAGCCCGCCCACTTTGCGGCACAGACGCGCTTCGCTACGCGCTCAATAATACGGCAACTCGCCTGACTTTGAAAGTGGGAGGGGAGGAGTTCAGATTGCGGTTGTTTGTCTGAATGCTGCGCGCTTTCGCGCCATGTGGTACAATAGACGCCGACGCCACCCTAGCTCAATCGGCAGAGCAGGCGCTTCGTAAGCGTCAGGTTGAGGGTTCAATTCCCTCGGGTGGCTCTCTTCCGCCCCGACGGATCAGGACCGTCGGGGCGGTTTTCAACCCGCTTCTGTCCGGCGCGGGACTTGCGCACGCCTGTCAACTGCGCAATACTGTTCGCCGGAGGGTGCGCCGAAGTGGATAAGGTGAGTGAATCGGCGGCGCAGATCAGGGCAGACGTTTCGCCCCATTGAGGAGAGAATCCCCATTGGAACGCAAGGAATCCATTCTGAAACACCCCGTCACCATCGGCGTCGCCGGAGGCACCGCCGCCGGCAAGAGCACCGTCGCCAGGGCCATCATCGAGCGCGCCGGGGCCGACCGCATCGCTATCATCCCGCACGACGCTTACTACCGCGACCTCCGGCAGCTCCCCCGCGCGCAGCGGGAGATCATCAACTTCGACCACCCCAACTCGCTCGAAACCTCGCTCATGATCCACCACCTCGAACAACTTAAGCACTGGAAGGCGGTGGATATCCCGGTCTACGACTTCACCACGCACGCGCGCACCAACCAGACGCGGCGCGTCGAGCCGCAGCCGGTGATCGTGGTGGAGGGCATCCTCATCTTCGCGGAGCCGCAACTCCGCGACATGCTGGATGTCAAAATCTTTGTGGACGCCGACCCGGACATTCGCTTCATCCGCCGCCTCAAGCGCGACATCGCCGAGCGGGGCCGCACGGTCGAGTCGGTCATCGAGCAGTACATGACCACCGTCCGCCCGATGCACATGAAATTCGTCGAGCCGAGCAAGCGCTACGCCGACGTGATTATCCCCGAAGGCGGGTACAACCTCATCGCCATCGACATGATCGCCACGCGCATCCGCGCGCTGCTGGACGAGGCCCAGGCGTATGAACGGTGAAGGCGCGCCGCACAACGCCCCGGTCGCCGAGACCAAAGAGAAAAAGAAGAAATTCTCGCCCCTGATCGCCGTCGTTGCGATTGCGTTCTCGGCGCTCATCACCCTGGCAATTCTGGCGTTTGTGGATGAAGAACAGATCAAACAGTTCCAGGGGTTGGGCTACCTGGGCGCGTTCCTGATTATGCTCATCGGCAGCGCGACGATTATCCTGCCTGCCCCCGCCTTCGTGTTTGTCTTTCTGATGGGGAGCATGTTCAACCCGCTGCTGGTGGGGGTCGCCGGCGGGATCGGCGCGGCGCTCGGCGAGATGACCGGCTACGTGGCGGGCTTCGGCGGCTCCGCCGTGCTGGAGGACAACCCTGTCTACCGGCGATTCGACCGCTGGATGGACCGCTACGGGCTGCTGGCGATTGTCGTTCTGGCGATGATCCCCAACCCGTTATTCGATGTGGCAGGGATGCTGGCCGGCGCGTCGCGGATGCCGGTATGGCAGTTCTTGGGCGCGTGCGCCGTCGGCAAGACCATCCGGTGTATCCTGTTGGCGCTCGGCGGTTATTACGGCCTCAACTGGGTGAAAGAGGTGTTTGCGTAGGGGCCACCGCCGCCCGCAGCGCCGCGATGCCCGCCGCCACGCCCTCCGGGTGACTGTACACCGACGAGCCGGCCACGAGCGTATCCGCCCCGGCACGGACCACCGCCAGCGCGGTGTTGTTGCCCCGGTCGCCGTAGATGCCGCCGTCCACTTCCAGGTCGCAGCCGGGGTTGCGCGCGTCGATCATCGCGCGGGCGCGGCGCAGGCGGTCCAGGCTGGCGGGGATGAAGCTCTGGCCGCCCCAGCCGGGGTTGACCGTCATCAGCAGCAACAGATCGATGTCCTCAATAATATCTTCGACGACGATTAACGGCGTGGCCGGGTTCAATCCCACGCCCGCCTTGACGCCCAGACTCTTGATGTGCTGCACGAGCCGGTGCGCGTGATGTGTCGCCTCGGCGTGGAAGATCACCATGTCCGCGCCGGCCTTGACGAAGGCCTCGAAGTGCTTCTCCGGCTCGACGACCATCAGGTGCGCCTCAAGGAACAGGCCGGGCGCGCTGCGGTGCACCGCCTCGACGACCAGCGGGCCGAAGGTGATGTTGGGCACGAAGCGCCCGTCCATCACGTCTACCTGGATGCGGTCCGCGCCGCCGGCCTCGGCCTCACGGACCTGCTCGCCCAGCCGGGTCAAATCGGCAGAGAGGATGGAAGGTACGATGCGAACTTTCATGGAGATTATCCGGTTAGCTGAGAGTTCCATGGCGGACGAAGTTGCCTGATGAGCCGTTTTTCGACAATCTTCCGTTCTGGGGTTTGGAGAAACCAGAGTTCAATCCTTTGGCTCTTTTTCGCGCTTTGGAGCACAAAGGTATTCACTTTGCAGTTCGTTGGTTGTCCACCCGTGAAACAGTTTCTGGGAGAGATATTTCCGTAGCCGGGATTAAACCGTTTAGACAAGTCCTCGCACTCTCCGACATAGGAAATGACGCCATCGACGAACAAGGCGTAGACGCCCGCAGATCGAAGATGGTTTGGAATCTGAAAGTGGCAAAACGGCCCCGCGCCATATGTATGTAGCGGCAAGTTGCGCCTGTTCTGGTATCTGGCCTGAGGGTGACACTCAATGATGTTGCCCTCTCTATCCCGATCTGGATTGATAGCCGTTATAAACCGAAAGCTATAGCCAAGAATCTCGCGTGTCGCGGCTTGATCTTGCATCTATCCTCCCACAAGTGTGACAGGTAGGTTGCTACTCAAACTCGACGACCGCTTCCACGTCAATCGCGTAGTTGAAGGGCAGCGACGACACGCCCACCACCGTGCGCGCGTGCATCCCGCGCTCCTCGCCGTA
>DAOTXU010000154.1:0-12225 GCA_034435135.1 Anaerolineae bacterium
TTCATTGAGGTGTTCTACAATCGGCAGCGGCTCCATTCCGCGCTGGGCTATCGCAGCCCGGCGGACTTCGAAGCTGCCGATCCGGGCGCCTGACTCTCACTTTGCACCCTCCGAAAAAACGGGTCAAGCCCAGCCACCATCCGCGCTCTCAGTTCATCGTCTGTGAGACCCATCGCTCCCCCCTCATCTTGGCGTGTCCCACAGTCTACTCCTTTTTGCCCCAAATCTGGAATGCACCCGTGGAGCTACCGCCATTTGACAGATTAGAACATATGTGCTATTCTGCGGATGCTGCGCCTTTTCCTACGATCAGGAGAGTAAACAAAATGGCGGAGAAAATCATTGCCTACTGCGGCATCGTGTGTTCAGAGTGCCCGGCCTACATCCACACGCAAAGCAATGACATGGAGGCGCTCACGCGGCTGGCCGGAGAGTGGAGCCAGCAGTTCAACGCCCCCATCACCGTCGCCGACTGCATCTGCGACGGCTGCCTGGGCGACGGGCGCAAGGGCGGCTACTGCGGCCAGTGCCCGATTCGCGCCTGCGGCGTCGAGCGCGGCGTGGTCAACTGCGCGCACTGCCCCGACTACGGCTGCGAGAAGCTCGCCGGCTTCCTCGCCAACGCGCCGGAGGCCAAAGCCACGCTGGAAGCCATCCGGCTCGCGTTGTAGGCCGCTTCACGCATCGGGGGGGCCGCCAGCCGGGTAGGGCCACAGAATCGAAATGCCAGGTTTGAGGAGACAGAACATGGGGTACATCGACTTGCCTGACGGCAATAGCAAACGGAGGTGGAGCCACACGACGTGGTACGATGTGGTTCGGCACCGCCGTGAAGAGGACATCGAGCAGAAGCTCTATCGACAGCACATACGGTTCTTCACCTGGTCCTGGGCGGGAGCGCTCAGGTCGCTCCTGGAGCGGCTGTCCTGCTGGACAGCCATCCTGAGGCAGCGCCTGCAAACCCTTACGACCAGGCGCACCAGGCCTGTCGATGTCACTTCCCAAGCGCCGTGTAGAGAGGCATAGAAGCCTATCGGAACCCTGCTGGACAAGGGGCTTAGGCCCCTTGTCCAGCCTCACGTGGAGCTACCGCCAATCGCCCCCTGAGCGACAACATACACCACAAACGACTCCTCCCCCCACCGGTTTCTCGCCGCAAACGCTCTCCCCACGTTGAAACCTGCCTGCTTCGCCGCCGCCAGCCACCGGCCTACCGGCGCATCGGCGGGCGCGGGCAGGTAACAGGGCGCGTGCGCCGGCAGCGCGTCCGGGCGCGAGAGCCACGTCAGGTGGGCGGGCGTCTCGCGGCCCAGGTAGAACCCCAGCGCCCACCCCAGCCAGTGATCGCACACCGGCGTCCCTTCGGGCTGCCCGTTGAGGAACGCGGCCACGGCGTCGATCCCGTCGTAGTCGCCCTTGTCGCCCCCTATGCGCATGTCGCCGCGCAGCGCCGCTGCCAACGGCCCTGCCAGGAACGCGCCAATAACCAGCCCCGTGAGCGCGAAGCTCGACGCGCGCCTCAGACCTGCCTGATCCAGCGCAAAGATGACTCCGCGCGCCGCCAGCAGTGCGAACGGCGGCAACAGCGTGTGCACGTAGCGGTCATACGTGTTGAACGCGCTTAGCCACAGCATCCCCAGGTACGCCAGCGCGAATCCCGCCAGCGCCAGGTCAACTACCGTCTCGCGGCGGCGCGGCCTCTTGAACACGGCCCACAGCAGGCCGGCGGCGCTCAACGCCAACAGCGCCAGGCTCAGCGCGTCGGAGCCGGTGAACGTCCGCAGCCAGCCGGTCCACGCCGCCAACCGGGGCGCGACTTCGCCCGCGCGGATCAGGCGATCCGGCGCATTGTGCGCGTAGCCCCACGCCCAGAAGCTCCGCTCCGGCCCGCGCGGCGCATCCCAGAGCGCGAGCAACCCTACGCCGATCAGCAGCGGCAGGGCCAGGCGGACCAACCGCCGGGCCAACCCGCGCCCGCTCACGCCCGCGTTGCAGATCACGCCCAGCGCGATCACCAACGGCAGGAAAAACAGCGCGGTCTGCTTGGTCGCCAGGCCCAGCGCGGTAAAGACGCCCGCCCATCCCCAGCGGTCGCTCGCGGCTGCCCGGCACGCGAGCAGCACCCACAGCGTAACCTGCGGCTCGGCGAAGGCCGTCGGCGCGAAGAGCACGTCGTAGGGGGAAAGCGCCACCAGGAGTAATGCCATGATGGCTGTAGGGGCCCGGCACGCCGTGCCCCTACACAACGTATGTCCTCTATAGAGGCGGCGGGCCAGCGCCCACACGACGGCCAGGCTGAGCGCACTCGCCAGTACGTTGGGGATGCGCGCCGCGAACTCGCTCACGCCCAGCAGCGCGAACGCGACCGCCGTCACGTAAACGCCCAACGGCGGCTTGTCCACCTCGAATGCCAGCAGCAGCGGATCTCCCCCCGCCGCGACCTCGCGCGCGTGCGTGGCATAGAGCGCCTCGTCCACGTGGAAGCGATACGCGGTCATGCCCGCTGCGCGCAGGCCCACCCCGACCAGAATCAACAGCGCCGGCGCAACCACCGGCGCTAAGAGCCTATCCGAAAAACCCCCCTTGCTGCTTCGGACCGGGGGCTTAAGCCCCCCTTCTGGGACTTTGCGGATAGGTTCTAAACGTGCGCGTCTCTGCCCGTTCAATCGATGAACCGGTACTTGAGGAGCGTCCACAGCGCGAGCGGCGCGTCCACCCACTTGATCTTCTTGCCCTGATCCCATTCGCGCCCGTTGTACGAGATCGGCACCTCGTAGATGCGGTAGCCGCGCTTGAGGACCTTCGCCGTGATCTCCGGCTCGAACTCGAAGCCATGCGCGCGCAGCGGAATGCTCCGCACGACTTCGGCGCGAAACACTTTGTAGCACGTCATCATGTCGCTGAGGATGCTGTTGTAAAAAATGTTGGTGACGAATGTCAGGATGCGATTGGCGACCATGTTCCAGAAAAGCATAGCTTTGCGCGGGCCGCCCAGGAAGCGCGACCCGTACACCACATAGCTGATCCCCTCTTCGATGGGCCTCAGGAGTATGGGGTAATCGCGCGGGTCATATTCTAAGTCCGCGTCCTGGATTAAGAATATCTCGCCGGTGGCGTGCCGAAACCCGGTGCGCACCGCCGCGCCCTTGCCCCGGTTCACATCGTGGTAGACGATTCTCAGGCCGTCCAGATCGGGCATGGCCCGCAAGATTTCGCGTGTGCCATCGGTGGAGCCGTCATCCACCACGACAACTTCGTAAGCCAACCCCATCGCGTACACCCGCCCGATGATGGCCTCAATGGTGTTGCGCTCATTGTAGCACGGGATTATCACGCTCAGTTTCATGACCTTGTCCTTGCCCGCCCGCGTCCAGCCTGAACCGCCCGCGCCCTGAGTATAATCGCCCGACTTCGGCAGGGCAAAACTCCTCACCAGTCCCCGGCGTCCCCCATCTCGCGCTCTTCTTCCTCATCCTCATCATCGAACTTGTCAGCCGGATCGGCGACCACGCGCGGCGCGAAGCCCAGCGTCTCCAACAGGTCGAAGCAATCTTCATACGTCAGGTCGTATCCCTGCACGCCGGTCAACCCGATCCGCGCCAGCGCCGGGCCGACAACTTCCGCGTCAGGCGCGAAGACTTCACCGCCGCGCCTGACCTGCCGCGCCCAACCCACCAGCGCCTCCCGGTCGATCTCGCCGTTCAGGTAGGCCAGCAACCAGTCGCGGACCATCTCGCATGTGACCAAACTTCCGCTCCTGTGCGCCGGTCTGCTATAATCTTCCTCGAAAAAGGCCGTTGTCTGTGCAGAGACACGGTACCGCTGTGTCTCTGCTTCTTGAAAACATTGTAGCATTCGGACGCTCGTTTCGCCCGACCATTGGCGCGGCGCTTCCCGAAAGGCCGCAGCTTTCAGGAAGCTGCCTGCACATGACCACGACAGAGGAAGCTCACCGGACATGACCCTCGCCGACATCGACGCGCTCATCATGGACCTGGACGGCGTGCTGTGGCGCGGCAGCGAGCCGTTGCCGGGCATCAACGCCTTTTTCGATTACCTGCACGCGGAAGGCATCCCCTATGCGCTGGCGACCAACAACAGCTCCAAGACCGTCGCGGAATACCAGGCGAAGCTGGCGCGCTTCGGGCTGATCGTCGCGCCGGAGCGCATTGTCACCTCCGCCAACGCGACCGCGCGCTATATGCAAAAGCGCAAGCCCGGCGCGCGCGTGCACGTGGTCGGGATGCCCGGCCTCTTTCAAACGATCCAAGAACATGGCTTCACCATCGCCGACAGCGACGTGGACTTTGTGGTCGTGGGGATCGACTGGGAGGTGACCTACGCCAAGCTCGCCCTCGCCAACCGGCTGATCCGTCAGGGCGCGGTTTTCATCGGCACCAACCCGGACCTGACCTTCCCCACGCCCAGCGGGATTGACCCCGGCGCAGGTTCGCTGATCGCCTTCGTCGAGGCGGCGAGCGGCCAGAAGCCGGTTATCATTGGCAAACCCTACACCGCGCTCTTTGAGCGGGCGCTCGACGTGGTGTGTACGCCGCCTGAACGCACCGCGATGCTCGGCGACCGGCTGGAGACCGACATCCTGGGCGGACAGCGCGCCGGCCTGCGGACCATTCTCGTGTGCACGGGCATTCACGCCCGCGCCGATTTGCCGTCGTCCGCGGTTCAGCCGGACTTCGTGTTCGACGACCTGCCCGACTTTTTGCAGCAATGGCGCGCCGCACGCTCTTCGTGATTGTGTCGGTCCTGCTGGCCGGCCTGGCGCTGGCGACGCCGGCGGGCGCGCAGCATCCCCTTACACGGGGGCTGGCTGCTACGCCCTCGCAAGCTCCCCTTTCTCTGCATAGGAGAGGGGTAGGGGGTGAGGGCGACCTGCAACAACAGCCGACGTCCAACCCCATCACCCTTGTCGGCTTGCAGGTGGACAGCTTCTACCCCGACTACATTGACTTTTCGATCACCGTCGCCAGCGGCGAAGCGAACATCAGCAGCGCATCCATCTTCCGGCGCGTCGGCATCGAAGGGCCGTTTGAGCAGACCCTCGTCACTCTGTTTGAGCACGCCCGCCAAACCACCATCACCAGCCGGTTTGTGGTGGGCAATTATCTGTTTCCGCCCTTTACCCCTATCACTTACTACTGGCGCGTCCGCGACCTGGCAGACAACGAACTGACCACGGTGCCGATCACTATACTGTTTGACGATCACAGCCGTGACTGGAAGCAGATCGACGATGGGCTGGTCATTGTGCACTGGTACGACTACGACGAGGCGTTCGGGCAGAACCTCTCGCGCATCGCCGGCGACGCCTACAAGCGCCTGCTCGAATTCTTCGGCGTCAGGCCGACGTTTAAGCCGCGCGTGATTCTGCTCAACAGCCAGGTGGACTTCGGCCAGTTCCAGAGCTTCGGCGTCGAGTTGCCGAACGTCGGCGGCCAGTACGTCCCCGGCCTCGGCCTGACCCTCCAGCTTATCGAGCCGGGCTTCCCGGACACCTGGCTGGAGAGCGTGGTGCCGCACGAACTCTCGCACCTCGTCTCTGACCTCTATTATGCCGCCGGGTCCGGCCTCCCGATCTTTCTGGAAGAAGGGCTGGCGACCTACAACGAGGCCATCAACCGCGAGCGCTTCCTTGAGTATGTCAGGCAGATGGCCGCCCTCGGCTACCTTATCTCGCTGAGCGACCTGCCCGCCGCCATCCGCAGCGCAGACGTGGACGTCGCCATCCTCGCCTACCGCGAGTCCGCCAGCGTGTTCGCGTTCATCGTCGAGCGCTGGGGCGTCGAAAAGCTGCCGGCGTTCCTGGGGGCGTTCACGAAGCCGGGCGTCCGTTTCGAGGACGCGCTCACCGCCACGTTCGGAATGAACCTCGACACGTTTGAACGCGAGTGGAAAATCTGGCTCGGCCTGAACCTGCCCACTTTCACGCCCACCCCGACCGCGACGCTCACACCCACCCCACTGGCCGCGGCGACGCCCACGCCGGCCCCGGTCGTCCAGCGCTAGGGGTGCTGCTCGCCTTTATGATACAATGAACCCCGGCGCGGAGACGACGTCAGGGGGACTGCGCGTTGAGGCCAATATCCATAACGTGCGTGGACAGTGGGTTCAAGAAACTATCCGAAAAGTCTCGGACAGGGGACCTAAGCCCCTTGTCTGAAACAACCAGGGCGGTTTGGGCGATAGGTTCTAAATGCACGGTAGCTCCACAAGGTAACGTGGTTCAGCGCAACCGTCTCATTTGGAGACAGGACAAGGGGCTTAAGCCCCTTGTCTCATCCACTGTATGGGTGAAACAGGCTAAAAGACGCGCGCGGCGCTCCCTGAATGGACGGTCCAAGCTGTTCTGTAGGGGTACCAAGCGCACAATCGTTCGTAAGAAACGCCAGCTGATCCCGATCTTGTGTCTGACATTCATGATCGCGGCGCTCACGCGCGCGCCGGCTTCGGCGCAGGTTGAGTCGCCGATTTCCATCCTCGGCCACGGCGTCGATGTTGCGCTGGGGCAGGGGATTCTGTTCCAGATGGCGTTCACCTTCGACCCGCGGCCGGACGTGGACCAGATCGACCACATTGCATTGACGTGGGAAGCCGCGGGGCGTTCGGTCAACCTGAGGGTTGATCCTGCGCGTCATCTCTTCAGAGAGGAGTGGGGCTTCAACGTCGTCTTTCCCTACGCCCCCGCCAATCCCGCCGAGCTGCCCCCGCCCCTGTCTTTAGTCTTTTATACCTGGGAGGTTTTTCTGAAGGACGGGGCGCGCGCCGCGCTCACCGATGAGCTTTTCTACGCCGACGACCGTTTTGCATGGCGCAGCGCTGTCGCTGGCGGACTCACGCTGTACACGTACTCGCCCGACCTGAACGCGCTGTTTCTGGCGCAACGGTTGGCGCCGGTGTACGCCCTGCTCACGGAGCAGAGCGGGATCGCGCCCGGATTTCGTGTAGTCATTCACGAACCCGGCGACAACTTTTGCCCGCCCGCGCGCGCAGCGACGCCCACAGACACCCCATCCCTCACCGCCTCCCCGACGGTCGCCCAGACATGGACGCCGACGCCCGAAGCAACCCCCACGCCCACGCCGCTCCCCTTGCCGGAATGCGACCCCGAAGCGGTCGCGCAGGCGTATCGGGACGCCGGCTTCATCGCGCTCTTGCGCCCGAACGCGCAACTGATGTGGCTGGAGACCGAGTTGAGCTATCGTATGGCGAAGGCGACCTGGCGCGAGGTTTGGGGCGCGGCGGAGGTCCCGGCGTGGTTCGAGGAGGGGCTGGCCCAGCTTTACGAGCCGTCGCCGCACGCCAGTGCGATCCTCCTGGCGCAGAACGCCGTCCGCACCAACGTGGACTATGGCCTCGATCAACTCCAAACCGCCCCAACCTCGGTGGAGGGGCGAGGCCGCGATCCCTGGTATGCGCAGAGCGTGAGCCTGATCCTGTACCTGGTGGATGTGTACGATCCCGACGCCCCGGCGCGCGTCGCGCGCGCGATTCCCGCTCACCCCACGTTCGATGAGGCGCTGGCCTCGGCCACCGCGCGCGACACAGCGGGCCACCTGGCGCGCTGGCGCACGTGGGCGCTCAGCGACGCGGCGGAGCGGATGACGGCGTGGACGCCTTATAACCCGCCCACGCCCACGCCGACCCTGACGCGCACCCCCACGCTGACGATCACGCCGCGCCCGACGCTCACTCCCTCAGCAACGCCGGTCCCAACGCGGTTCGGCGTCCCGCAGATGACGCCGGTCCGGTTCACCCCGACGCCCACAGGGACGCCGCGCCCGCCGACCAACACGCCGCGCCCACCCAACACGCCCACGCCAAAGGTTCCTGGAGGAGGCGGAGGAGGTGGTCCCTGCCCCGGCGCGGTGGCGCTGCTCGCGCCGGCGGGGGTGATCGCGCTGGCGAGGCGCAGGGTCAGAAGGCAGCGTTAACCACGAACTGATTCAGACTTACGCCAACAGCTGGCCGCGCTAAGGCCTTTCTCTACCTCACCTCCGTCTAGCCTGCGGCTCGACACCCCCTCTCCGCTTGCGGCTATAGTCCGGCGTAGCCGGGAGAGGGGGACGGGGGGTGAGGTCGCCCGCAAACACGACACGCACCACGTGCACCGGGGTCGTTGGCTCAAAAGTTTGAATCACTTCCATGATAAACGCTGCTATGCTGACCTGTCATTTCGTCGTCTGAAGTCCCCCTCTCTATCTCACTCATGGAGAGGAGGACTTAGGGGGTGAGGTCAGAGAATACGCGAGCCTTTTCCTCGAACAGGCGTTCAGGGTCCGGTGGCTAGCGCAAATTCTTCAAGATTCCCTCCGTGATAGGTGATAGGCGCTCAGGGCGACTGCGTTTTTTCTGAAAACGCGATGGGTGTATAGTAGGACTGACGCTTATGTCGGCGTCCGCTGGAGTGTACACGCGATGGAAAGCCTGTTGAGCCACCTCGAATGCTCCGAGTGCCGGGAGCGCCTCGACGCCGACCAGTGGTGGGCCACGTGTCCGCGCTGCGGCGGTGTGCTTCTGGCGCGCTATGACCTCGCGCCGGGCGCGGCGTCGCGGGAGGCCGTCGAGGCGCGCAGTGGGGGGCTTTGGCGCTGGCGCGAGTTGCTGCCGGTCCGGGACGAGCGCTGCATCGTTAGTCTGGGAGAGGGTGGGACGCCGCTGTTGCCCGCGCCGCGCCTGGGCGAGAGCCTGGGGTTGTCGGCGCTTTATGTCAAGGAGGAAGGACTCAACCCCACCGGCACCTTCAAGGCGCGCGGTCTGGCGGTGGCGGTCTCGCGCGCGGTGGAGCTTGGCGCGCCGGCGTTCGTGATGCCGAGCGCTGGCAACGCGGGCGGGGCGCTGGCCGCCTACGCGGCGCGCGCCGGTAAACTGGCGCATATCTACATGCCGAAGGACGCGCCGCCCGCGAACGTGGCCGAGTGCCGGATCATGGGCGCGGAGGTGACGTTGGTGGACGGGCTGATCGGCGACGCGGGCCGGCTCGCGTCGCAAGCCGCCAAAGAGAACGGCTGGTTCGACGTCGCCACGCTGAACCAGCCTTACCGGATCGAGGGCAAGAAGACGATGGGCTTTGAACTGGCGCTCGATTGCGGCTGGAAGCTGCCCGACGTGATTATCTACCCCACTGGCGGCGGCACGGGCCTGATCGGCATGTGGAAAGCCTTTGATGAGATGGAGCGCCTGGGCTGGCTGGACGGGCCGCGCCCGCGCATGGTCTCGGTACAGGCGAGCGGGTGCGCGCCGATTGTGCGCGCGTTCAAATCCCGCGCGAGCCGGGCGCAGCCTTGGGAGGATGCACACACAATCGCGGCGGGACTGCGCGTGCCGTCCACCATTGGCGACCGGTTGATCTTGCGCGCGCTCTATGAAAGCCGGGGCGCGGCGGTGGCGGTGGACGATCTGGACATTGTGATGGCGCAGCGACGGATGGCGGCGCTGGAAGGAGTCTTCACGGCGCCGGAGGGCGCGGCGACCCTGGCCGCGCTTGACCAACTGGTGATGGGGGGCTGGCTCAAGCCGGACGAGCGCGTGGTGCTTTTCAGCACGGGCCTCGGCCTGAAGTATACGCACCTGTTGGCAGAGAGCAGCTATCCGCTAGAGTAGGCCTCAGAACTGGGGCTGCTGTCGGTCGTCGCCTGGGTGCTTTCGTGGTCAAAGCGTTTGCCGTCTTTCTGTTGAATCTTCAGGAGCGCGAGCGCGGCGACGACGAAGAGCAGCCGTTTCGCATTAGCCGTGACCTGCGGCCATTCCAGAGCGCGCAGGGCGCAAAAGGTTAGCGCGGCGAAGTACTCGGTCCAGTCGGCGGGCTGCGCCAGGCATTCCTCCGCGACCTGGCGCACGGCGGCAAGCGCAACGAGAACCTGACTCAAGGCGAGGTTTAGGGTGCGGGGCGGCGCTTCACGCTCGTTGAGCGCGAGGGCCATCTTGACGGCGCGCTCCAGCGCCGCCTCTGCCAGCGGCGCCACCACGTCCGCCCAAAGGGAGACTTCGAGCACTGCCCAGTCGAACAGGGTGTGACCGTCGCGCGCCCAGCGGAAGTCGATCAACCAGGCGTCGCCTTCGGGGTCGATCACGATATTGCCCAGGTGCAGATCGCCGTGGATAGTGGAGAGGGTCCCGCTGATCTGCATGTCGAGCATCCGCCGGTAGAAGGCCAGCGGGTTCCAGAGCGCTTCCATCCCCGGCAATGGGGCGACCGTGAACGCGGTGGGGTCCAGGTGGGGAAAAATCTCGCGCACACGCGCGTTGAACGTGTCCTGACGGGTTTGTGCTACGCGCCCCAGCAATTGGTGAACCCGCTCGCCCTGGCTCGCCGTCTCGTGGGTGACGCCGCGCACGATGACCTTATACGCGCGCTCTGAGGCTGCCGGCCCGCTGCCGCCGACCAGGGCGATTTGCTCCCCTCTGGGGTAAACGCGATAGAGAGTGAACCCGTCCAACATCACGCAGTCTCCGACGTGGACGCTGCCGTCCCGGCTCCAGTCGCCCTTTGGCGTGAGCGTGTGATCGACGCTGTCCACGGAAGGATCAAGTTCGACGACGAGGGCAGGGGGCAAGACGTGCTCATATTCCTGCCACAGATGGAAGCTATAGGGCTGGCGTTGCTTCCACCACCCGTTGCCAAATGTGTTGTAGATTTTGTTGGCGATGATGTCCCTGAGAACCGCCGGGCCATTGGCGCGCACGTATTCGAGGAGAGTCTGGGTGCGCGCGCTGTCTTGTTGGCCCACGAGCGTGTATTTCAGACCGCCAATATTCGGCGGGTCAAGCACCACCGGCAGGTCGGTGATGCGCGCCGTGACCGGCGGCAGCGTGGCTTTGACGTAGCTGTCGTACCGGATTTGTTCGTACCGAATGCCCTGACCGTGATCTATCTTCACCACGACGGCGGCGTCAGCCCGGCCATCGGTCTTGATCGGGCGGGCGAGCAGCACCCGCGCCCCGCTGAAGCCGGAAAACTCGCGCTCCACTTCCAGGCTGGCGTAAGACCGGAACATCTGGCTGAGCAGACGCCGTTGGTCGGCGCTAAGGTCAGCGCCAGCAATCGGGATCAAGGGGTGCCAGGTTTCAGCCCGGTCCTCCCAGCCGTAGACGATGGCGATCATGCGCTCCAATTCGACGCCGAGATGCGTCAGCACGCGCACAGGGATGCTCTGTCCTTCGTGCAGGATCGCCAGCAACATATCGCGCTCCTCGACGCGCGCCGCGCCTCGGTTCTGCGCCAGCGCTGCGGCGCTTTCTATAATCTTTTCGTAGCGCGGCGTGGGGCGGAACGCGGGCCAGTAGCGCTTGTTGTCGCCAGAACCGGCGGCGGCGCGGATGGCCTGGCGGACGAAGCGGGGAGAAAGGCGAAGCTCTCTCAGGGCGTTGACCGTGGCGCCGTTCTCGACCCGCGTCAGCGCCATGAAGAGGTGCTCGACGCCGAGGTAGTAATGGCTCATGCGCGCCGATTCGCGTTCGACCAGGGTCAGGAGGTCTTGCAGGCCGGCATCGGCGGACTCCAGGGGTATGTCCATCGCCTCTATCCGTAACCTTGTGGTATCTTTAATCGGGCAACCATGCGCGCGTAAGGCCATGCAATGGTAGTATAACACCACTTTCTATAACAGCGCTTATGAGAGTGCTTTTTCGAGCATAACAGGAGCATAACAGGCGATGGGTGTAAACAACGTGCGGGCGCATGTGAAACCGCGCAGCGCCCTGTTGATCTCGGCGTCGGCTTTCGGAGCGACGTTTCTGCTCTGGCAGGTGCAGGCGCTCAGCGCGCTGGTCTACCCGTTCCGGCTGTTCGTGACCCTGGCGCATGAGCTGGGTCACGGCGCGGCGGCCATCCTGACAGGCGGGCGGTTTATCTCGCTAGAGGTGATGGGCAACGGCGCGGGCCTGGCGACGACTGCGGGAGGGTCAAGATTCGTCGTCCTTCAAGCAGGGTACCTGGGCGCGGCGCTGTTCGGCGGCCTGCTGTTGATCCTCGCCAGCCGGCTCCGCGACCCGCGCCCGCTGACCGGGTTGATCGGCGTTCTGTTCGGCGGGGCGGCGCTGATCCTGGGCAGCGACCTGGGCACGCGCATCATCGGCCTGGCGACGGCGGCGGTGTTGATTGCGCTGGCGTGGAAAGGGCCGGCGTGGTTGAACGCATTCGCGCTCAACCTGCTGGCGATGATGGTGGCGCTCAACGCGGTGATGGACATCTGGGGGCTGCTCAGCAGC
>DAOTXU010000155.1:0-3119 GCA_034435135.1 Anaerolineae bacterium
TCGGTGTAGTTGTTCGCGGCTTGCAGCGCGTCGAAGCGCGCGGTCGCGCCCTCGCCCACGGTCACCACCTGGAGCGCGACCACGTCCACGCGCCCGCTCTCGACCGGCGCGAAGTAATCGCTGATGCACAGGCGCTCTTGATCCGGTTGGCGCGGGAAGCGGAAGCGCGCGACTTCGATTCGCTCAGCCTCCCCGCCGTTCGCGCGCGCCGCCTCGAACGGGGCCGGGTCGTAGATCACCAGGTCGTCGCCGTCGGCCTGCGCCGGGAAGTAGCCGTACACCGCGCGCGGGATCATCCAGTCGCCGGCGCGGAGCGCCTCGCGCTGCATCCGCGCCAGCCGCGCCTCGAACTCGGCCTGCAGGCGCTCCCACTCCGCGCCGTGCGCGTTCTTCGCGCCCCAACTGAGGCGGAACAACTCCGGCTTGTGGATGTGCTGGAACACGATCTCCAGCGGCATCTCGCGGATCGTGCGTGCGCCCCAAAAGGGCGGCGTCGGGATCGTCTCGGCGGGCGGGACGGTGCGCGCCCCCGCAGCCGCCGCCGGGCGCGCGGGGCGCGCGGCGGCGCGATCCCTCTCGGCGTAAGCCTCGTCCACAATCCGCGCGAGGAAGCCGGCGCGCTGCGCGGGATCTTGCAGGCAATCCATCGTCTCCAGGCCCTCGAAGGCGTCCTTGCAATAGAACACGCCGGGCGCGTAAGGTTCGCCGCTATCTTCAAGGAAGAGGATGCGCCGCCCGAAGCGCCGGTTAATCGCCGCGCCGCCGATGAGCACCGGGAACTTCAGCCCGCGCCGCGCCAGCTCGTTGACGATGAGCGGCATCTGCTTCGAGGTGGAGACCAGCAGCGCGCTCAGGCCGATGGCGTCGGCGTTCGCCTCCACCGCCTTGTCGATGATGACGTTGGCCGGCACCTGCTTGCCCAGGTCGTGGACCGTGTAACCGTTGTTGCTGAGGATGGTCTTCACCAGGTTCTTGCCGATGTCGTGCACGTCGCCGTAGACCGTCGCCAGCACGACCGTGCCTTTCGTCACGCCGTCCACGCGGTCGAGGAACTGCTCCACGTGCGCGACGCAACGCTTCATCACCTCGGCGCTTTGCAGCACGAACGGCAGGATCAGCTCGCCCGCGCCGAACTTGTCGCCGACCTCTTTCATCGCCGGCAGCAGCACCTCGTTGAGCACCTGCACCGGCGTCTTGCGCGTCAGCGCCTCGTCGATCAGCGCCTCGACGCCGTCCTTCTTGCGGTGCACGATCTGCCAGTGAACCTTCGCCTCGGCGGTCATGCCCTCGGTGGGGTCGGCGGCTTCTTCGTCGCCGACCGTGACCTCGTGCTCCTCGAAGTACTGGATATAGCGCGGCAGCGCGTCCTCGCGCCGGGCGAAGATCAGGTCGTTGGCAAGTTCGCGCTGCGCTTCGGGGATTTCGGCGTAGGGATAAGTGTGCTTCGGGTTGACAATCGCCATGTCCAGCCCGGCCTGCACGCAGTGATACAGGAACACGCTGTTGAGCACGTAGCGCGCCGCGCCGCGCAGGCCGAAGCTCACGTTGCTGACGCCCAGGCTCGTGAGCGCGCCCGGAAGCTCCGCCTTGATGCGTTTGATGCCCTCCATCGTCTCGATTGCCGAGCGCGCGAACTCCGCGTCGCCGGTGGCGAGCGTGAACGTCAGCGCGTCGAAGATGAGCGCGCCCGGCGGCAGGCCGTACTCGTTCACGCAGATGTCGTAGATGCGCCGCGCGACCTCCAGCTTGCGGTCGGCGGTCTTCGCCATGCCCGCCTCGTCGATGGTGAGCGCCACCACCGCCGCGCCGTGCTTCATCGCAATCGGCATCACCTTATCGATGCGCTCGCGCCCATTCTCCAAGTTGATGCTGTTGATGATGCACCGCCCCGGCGCGGTGCTCAGCGCGGCCTCGACCACGTTCGCCTCGGTGGTGTCGATCATCAGCGGCGTCTCGACGCCCATGCTCAGCTTCTTGACCACCTGGCGCATCTGCTCGGCTTCGTCGGCGCGCTCGGTGAGCGCCACCGCCACGTCGAGGATGTGCGCGCCGCCCTCCACCTGCTCGCGCGCGATCTCCAGGATGCCGTCGTAGTCCTCCGCGAGCAGCAGTTCTTTGATCTTGCGGCTGCCCTGGCTGTTGATGCGCTCGCCGACCAGCGTCGGCGGCGGGTCTTGCACCAGCGACACCGCGCGCATCCCCGACGCGACGTGCTCGATTCTCGGCGCTCGGCCCTCGATGCTCGGTCCTCGGAGGTGCGCGTGATCTTCTGCTTCTCCAGCTTCCAGCCTGGCCTGGCGGACGCGAACCTGTTCGATAAGGCACGTCAGGTGGTCCGGCGTCGTGCCGCAGCAGCCGCCGACGACCTTCACGCCCCAGTCCACGAACTCGCCCATCATCGCCGCGTAGGGTTCGGGCTGCATCGGGTAAATCTCCTCGCCCTCCACGTTGAGCGGCAGGCCGGCGTTGGGCAGCACGCTGATCGGGCGCGCGCTGTGCGCGGTCAGGTACTTGATCGGCTCGCGCATATGCTCCGGGCCGGTGGAGCAGTTGAGGCCGATCACATCGATGGGCAGCGCCTCCAGAATCGCGAGCGCGGCGGCGATGTCGGTGCCGAGGAGCATCCGCCCGGTCACGTCGAGCGTCACCTGCGCCTGCAACGGCACGCGCACGCCGGCTTCCTCAAAATAGCGGTTGATCCCGTAGACGGCAGCGCGCACCTCCAAAATGTCCTGCGACGTTTCGAGCAGCAGCAGATCCACGCCGCCCTCGACCAGGCCGCGCGCCTGCTCCGCGAACACGTCCGCCAGTTCGTCAAACGTGACGTTGCCCAGTTCGGGGTCGTCGGACGAGGGGAGCTTGCCGGTCGGTCCCATGCTGCCGGCCACGTAGCGCGGGACGCCCGTCTCGCGCGCGAAGCGGTCGGCGACGCGGCGCGCGAGCTGCGCGGCGGCGCGGTTGATTGCGACCACGCAGTCTTGCAGGCCGTAGTCGCGCTGGGTGATCCGGTTGGCGCGGAAGGTGTTGGTCTCGATGACCTCGCTGCCGACCGCCAGGAACGAGGCGTGGATCGCCTCGATCACGTCGGGGCGGGTGATGCTCAGGTAGTCGTTATTGCC
>DAOTXU010000156.1:0-22840 GCA_034435135.1 Anaerolineae bacterium
GGCCGTGCTAAGGCCTTTCTCTACCTCACCCCCGTCTCGCCTGCGGCTCGACACCCCCTCTCCGCTTGCGGCTATAGTCCGGCGTAGCCGGGAGAGGGGGACGGGGGGTGAGGTGTCCGCCAACACGACCAGCACCACACGCACCGCGGTCGTTGGCTCAAAAGCTTGAATCACTTCACTCAAATCTGGTCAGTGGGCTTAAGCTCACTGTCCAGACGATTTCTGGCACGGCTACGCCCGTTGCCGTCTCGCGCCAGGCACATATCGGACAGGAAGTTGCGCAGGATTTGCCTGCCATACCCGGTGAGAAATGACTCAGGGTGGAACTGCACCCCGAAGATCGGGTACTCGCGGTGGCGCAGGCCCATAACCTCGCCCTCGCTGGTGAAAGCGGTGACTTTCAGCGTATCGGGGACCGGCTCGGTCACGATGAGCGAGTGGTAACGTGTGGCCTCGAACGGGCTGGGCACGCCGCTGAACAGGTCTTCGCCGTAGTGATAGATGGGCGAGGTCTTGCCGTGCATCAGCCTCGACGCGCGGACCACCTGCCCGCCGAACACCTCGCCGATGCACTGGTGTCCCAGGCACACCCCCAGAATGGGCCGCGTCGGCCCCAGCGCGCCGATCAGCCCCTTCGAGATGCCGGCGTCGTCGGGGTGGCCGGGTCCGGGCGAGATGATGATGTGGCTGGGGTCAAGTGCGGCCAGCTCCTGTACCGACACGGCGTCGTTGCGGAAGACTCGCAACTCTGCGCCCAGCTCGCCCAGGTATTGCACCAGGTTGTATGTAAACGAATCGTAGTTGTCGATCACAGCAATCATCGACTCTCCTCCGCAGAAGAAAACAAACGCACGTGCACAGACCGCGCCTCTTCCGCTCAGGACACGGGGCTTAAGCCCCCTGGCCGGGCTGGTGGGACTCCTCTTTCTCGGCCATTTCCACGGCGACAGCCAACGCGCGGGCTTTGTTCACACTTTCCTCGTACTCGCGGTCGGGGTCCGAATCGGCGACGACTCCACAGCCGGCCTGCACGCTCACGGTCTGGCCGCGCATGACCAATGTGCGGATGGTGATGCAACTATCAAGCGAGCCATTGTAGGAGAAGTAGCCAATCGCCCCGGCGTAGGGACCGCGCGGCTCCCGCTCCAGCTCATCGATAATCTGCATCGCGCGGATTTTGGGCGCGCCGGTGACGGTGCCTGCCGGGAAAGTGGCGCGCATCAGGTCGAAGGCGTCGTAGGCGGGGTTTAGCTCGCCCTCCACATGGGAGACGATATGCATGACGTGCGAGTAGCGTTCAGTCACCATCTGCTCGGACACGTGCACCGTGCCGTAAGTGCACACGCGCCCCAGGTCGTTGCGCGCCAGGTCCACGAGCATGACATGTTCCGCGCGTTCTTTCGGGTCGGCGAGCAGTTCACGTTCGAGCGCTTCGTCCTCATCGAGCGTTTTGCCGCGCGGGCGCGTCCCGGCGATGGGGCGGATCGCGGCGCGCCGCCCTTCTAGACGGACGTGCATCTCCGGCGAGGCGGCGATGATGCGCAACAGCTCGTCGCCGGCCAGGTCCGCGAAGTCGAAGAAGACCATGTAAGGCGATGGATTCAGCCGCCGCAGCGCGCGATAGATGCCGAACGGGCTGGCGGTCGTCTCACGGCTGAAGCGCTGCGAAGGCACGACCTGGAAGATGTCGCCCGCCGCGATGTACGCTTTGGCCGTGCGGACGGCGGCGGTGAAGCGGGCGCGCGTCATGTTGGATTCCAGCGGTGTGGATGCGGGCGGCGCGCCCCCGGAAGGCTGCGCAGGCAAGGGGGCGGTCAGCCGCCGTTGCAGATCGTCGAGGCGGGCCTCAGCCTCGGCGCGAGCGGTCGCCTCATCGCCGTCCACGTGGGCGTTGGCGATCAGCAGCAGCCGCCCGTAAGCGTGATCGAACGCGACCAGCGTATCTGCGAGCAGAAAGATCGCGTCAGGCAGGCTGGGGTGGGCCTCCAGGAGCACGGTCGGCTCGAAGAAGCGGACGGCGTCGTATCCTAAGTAGCCGACCAGCCCGCCGGAGAAGCGCGGCAGGCCGGGCATCGACAGCGGGTAGAAGCGGGCGAGTTCAGTGCGCAGCGCGTCGAGGGGGTCTTGGTCGCCGGGCAAGTCGGCGCGGGTCACGCCGCCGGGGGTGTGAACCTCCAACGTGCGATCGCGCAGCACGTAGGCTTGAGCGGGGGCAACGCCGATGAAGGAGTAGCGCGCCACCTGCTCACCGCCAGTGACGCTCTCCAGCAGGAACGACGGCCCCTGCCCGGCCAGCTTCAGGTAGACGGACACGGGCGTGTCCAGGTCGGCGGGAAGCTCGCGCACAACCGGGACCAGGTTCGGGGCGGGCGCGAGGGTCTCTGGCGGGGTTATCTTTGCGACCATAATGTCACCTCCTTGTCTCCCGGACAGACTCAAAAACCCCCTCACGTCACAGGGACGAGAGGGGGTTCTCGCGGTGCCACCCTGGTTAGGCCAGCGCGCGCCCTGAAGCAAAAAACCCGTCGGTGATGACGACGGGTAAAAAGGCAAGCCAGCCTCACTCTTTCGGGTACAGCAACCTGCCGATTGCGATACCCTTTGCCCTGATAACGGTGGCAACTCCGACGCGGGCTACTCAACAAACGCTTTTCGCCCTGTAGCTCTGAGGTCCATTCGGCGCTGGCGTGTGGGCGGGACTTTCACCTATCCCCCGCTCTCTGTACCGCCGTTTCAGCGCGTACTCTTCCTCTTCACAGCCTTTAGATTTCAGTTTTCAGGATACTCTTTTTATAGCAGAATTCAGAAAAACTGTCAAGGACTTTGTGCATTAACATTCTCCAGATGAATGCGTCTCTGTTGACCCTGTCTGCTTTACCCAAACCTTAAAGCGCGCGGCATTTCAAGCGAGCACGCACGATAACCATATCATGAAACGCAGCCGACTTGCGGCCCGGTCCTGCGGCAAGTATAATTCTAATATGTCAATGCCTGCAAATGCAAGTTCTTGCAACTAGAAAGGACAAAGGAGCGATGTTCACGCCGATTCTCGCCATGCACATCCCCGACGGTTTTCTCAGCGCCCCTGTTGCTATTGTGGGCTGGCTGCTGCTCATCATCCTGATCGGATTCGCGCTGCGGCAGACGCGGGACCAGCTTGGGGAGCGTCAGATACCGCTGATGGGCATCCTGGCGGCGTTCGTCTTCGCCGCGCAGATGATCAACTTCCCCGTCGCCGGTGGGACATCGGGGCACTTGCTCGGCGGGATGCTGACCGCCGCGCTGCTCGGCCCCTGGGCGGCGATGCTGGTCATGACCAGCGTGGTGGCGGTGCAGGCGTTATTGTTTCAAGACGGCGGCCTGCTGGCGCTGGGATTTAATGCGTTCAACATGGGCATCGTCAGCGCGTTCATCGGTTACGCGGTGTATGTCTGGGTTCGCAAGGCGCTCGGCGAGGCGCGCGCCGGGCAGTTGGTCGGCGCGGCAGCCGGCGCGTGGCTCGGAGTCGTCGTGGCGTCGATAGCGACCGCGCTAGAGCTGGCGGTCTCCGGCACGTCGCCGCTGGAGGTGGTGTTCCCGGCGATGATCGGCGTGCACGTGCTGATCGGCGTCGGCGAGGCGCTGATTACCATCGGCGCGTTGGCCTTCATCCAGCAAACCCGCCCCGACCTGATCGGCGCGCCGGAGCGGGTCGCGGCAAAGGGTTCCGGCTGGGTCGCGGTGGGGCTGGTGATTGCGCTGGCGGTAACGTTGATCTCGCCGCTGGCGAACCCCAATCCCGACGGTCTGGAGCGCGTGGCCGAGGATCAGGGCTTCCTCGACGCTGCACAGGACCCACCGTACACACTCATCCCCGATTACGTGGTCCCCTTCATCGAGAATGAAGCGCTGGCAACCATCGCCGCCGGGGTGATCGGCGTCCTCATCGTCGCAGGGATCGGCTACGGCGTAGCGCGGCTGGCAGGTCGCAAGGCTGATTAACGCCACACCGTGCAGACATCATTTCAAGAACGCTACCGCGCCGGTGACAGCCCCTTGCACCGACTCGACCCGCGCGTCAAGGTAGTCACCGCATTGGCGCTGATCGTCGGCGTCGTGCTGACGCCGGAGCGCGCGTGGCCGGCCTACCCGCTCATCTGGGCGCTGCTCGGCAGCCTGGCGGCGGTTGGCGGGCTGGGCGCGTGGCGCGTCGCGCGGATGGGTGGGTTGGCGCTGCCGTTCGCCCTCGCCGCCGTGACTCTGCTCTTCACTACGCCGGGACACCCGGTCGCAACACTGGCAGGGTTGACCATTACCGACGGGGGACTGGCGCGCTTTGCAGCGATCCTGCTCAAAAGCTGGCTGGCGGTGCAGGCTGCGCTGCTGCTCTCTATGACCACGCACTTCACCGATCTGCTGTGGGCGTTGGACAGCCTGCGCGTGCCGGCGACGCTCGTGGCGATCATCGGCTTCATGTACCGCTATCTGTACACTCTCAAAGACGAAGCTGAGCGCCTGATCCGGGCGCGGAGCGCGCGCAGCGGAGTCAGTGCGGGGCGGAAAGCCGGCGGAGGGCTGGCATGGCGGGCGCAGGTCGCGGGCGGCATGATCGGCAACCTGTTCCTGCGCAGCTACGAGCGCAGCGAGCGCGTCTACGCGGCGATGCTGGCGCGCGGCTACAACGGCCAGATCGTGAAGCTCAACCCCCCGCCGCTCACATGGAGCGCGATCCTGCAAGGGGTCATACCCATCCTCGTCCTGGCGATCATCCACACCCTGGCTGCGCTGTGGTGGGGTGGGTAGATGAGTCATCACACGATTGAGGTTGAGGGGCTTTCGTTCCGCTACCCCGATGGACGTCTGGCGCTAGATGGCGTGTCACTCCACGTCGCGCCGAACGAAAAGGTCGCGCTCGTCGGGCCGAACGGCAGCGGCAAGTCCACCCTGTTGCTGCACCTGAATGGCGTGCTACGCAGCCAGGTCGGAACGATTTGCGTCGGCGGCCTGCCGCTGACCGATGCGAACCTGGGCCAGATTCGCGCCTGGGTGGGGTTGGTCTTTCAAAACCCGGACGATCAGCTTTTCTCGCCGCGCGTCGATCAGGATGTGGCGTTCGGCCCGCTGCACATGGGGCTGCCCGAAGTCGAGGTCAAAACGCGCGTCGCACGCGCGCTGGCGGATGTCGGCATGAGTGCCTATGCCGACCGGGTCAGCCATCACATGAGTGTGGGCGAGAAGAAGCAAATCGCCATCGCTACTGTGTTGAGCATGGACCCCAAAATCTTGGCGCTGGACGAACCCAGCGCCGGGTTGGACCCGCGCGCGCGCCGCAATCTGATCCGCCTGCTGCAAAGCCTGGAACAACAGACGATGCTGATCAGCACCCACGACATGCGGCTGGTGCACACGCTTTGCGCGCGCGCCATCGTGCTCGACGGTGGGCGCGTCGTGGCGAGCGGCCCAACCGCCGACATCCTGTGCGACCGCGGCCTGATGGAGCGGCACGGCTTAGAGACGCCGTAGGGCACTGGACAGGGGGCTTAAGCCCCCTGTCCGCTTAAGCCCTGTGTCCGGGGTTTACTGGACAGCGCTTCAGGTGAAAAACGGCCCAATCACCACGCCGACAACAAACAACGCGATGAACAGCAGCACGCCGGCTCCCCCGGCGACCACCGCGTTGCGGGCCATCTCGTGCGCGTCCGGTTCGAGATTTTCGTTGCGCGCCGCCACTGCGCCGACTGCGACCGCGATCAGGCCCAGGATCAACGAAAAGCCGGCCAACACCCCCAGCTGGCGGATGAACGGCAGCGGCAGGATGTTGAAAATGTGCGTCAATGCGAGCAGCACCGACGCCACCCCGACGTAAAAACTGATGGCGTGGAGCGGCAACTCGCGCTCAGGCGATGGTTCACTCATCGATCTTCATCTCCTCCCGGCATACGCTTTACCCTTTATGGTAGCGCCAGTCGCGGCTCCGAACAAGCGCGCCCTGGTTGGGGGCGGGTTACTGCACTCAAACCAAATCCGCCAGCACGTGACTTGTCTGATAACAAGAAACCGTGCATAATACATCCACAACTTATTGTTAACCTCGGACCATGGCTTGGGGCTAAACTGAGGTAGTTGACAGACACACGTCCTCAGTGGCGTGAAACGTGTAGAAGCAGGTGCGACCGGTTGTATGTATCCTGTGTGGTGGTGTGTACCGGTCGTCGTAACGCGAAAACACCCTTTCAGCACACACGCGCCGCGTGACGTTCCGCTTTGGGGAGACCCAGAGCTTTTGGGCTATCTCGGAACAGCCACACAACACTCGCTAAAGCTCGACAGCCGTGGTCTGGCCAGATCACGGCTGTTTGCTTTGTGATCTGATGATGCATGTGGAAAGCGTCATGGCTGGCACCATCACGGCACTCGTCGTGCAGAAACGCAACAAGCAGCGTGTCAACGTCTACCTGGATGGCGATTTCAGCTTCGGCCTGTCTTTGACCGAGGCTGCGCGCCTGCGCAAAGGGCAATACCTAGCAGATGAGGAGATCAAAGCCCTTAAGGCCCGCGACGACGTTGAAAGGGCCTATGAGCACGCGCTCAAGTTCCTGTCCTACCGACCGCGCAGCAGCGACGAAGTGAGACGCAACCTGCGCGAACACGGCGCGCCAACCTGGGCCATCGACGAAGCGCTGGAGCGGCTGGAGCGTGCGGGCTTGGTCAACGACGGCGAGTTCGCGCGCTTCTGGATCGCGAATCGCCAGCAGTTCAAGCCGCGCAGCCCTCAGGCCCTGCGCTATGAGCTGCGCAGCAAGGGCGTGGCGGATCGCGTGATCGATGAGGCGCTGGCCGGCCTCGATGCCGAGGCACTGGCCTACGATGCAGCGCGCGGGTATCTGCGCCGCCTGCGACGCGCCGACCCTGACGTTTTCCGCCGCAAGCTGGGCAACTTCCTGACCAGGCAGGGATTTGCCTACCCACTCGTCCGCGACATCGTGGAGAGTTTGCTCGCCGAACGCGAAGCGACACAAGAACCGGAGGACGTGGACAGTGCTTCCTAACCACATCATTCGACAACGACACTCAGGAGTACAGCATGGACATCTCGGACATCTTCGTCTTAGCCCTGGTCCTGGCGCTTGGCGTCGCGTTGGGTATCGCGGCGCTTTACTTTTACCAAAGCTCCAGGCGCACGAACCGCATCCGCGAAGCTGAGGAGCAGGCCCGTCGCCTGCTTGCTGACGCCGAACAGCGCATTCGACAGACCGAAAGCCGGTCAAAGGAAGAACTAAAACAAGAACGCGAAGAGGCCGAAGCTCAGATCAACCGCCGCCGCACCGATCTCAACCGCGAGGAGGAGCGGCTGCAGAAACGCCGCGCCGAACTCGACGCGCGCCAGGAACGCCTCGATGTGCGCGAGCAAAACCTGAATAAACGCCAGAGCCGGATAGACAAACAGCACAACGAGATCGAAAAGCTTGAGGAGGAACGCCGGCAAGAACTGTCGCGCATCGCCGAGATGACCCCAGAGGAGGCGCGTGAGCGCCTGCTGGAGGCGGTGGAGCAGGAAACCCGCCAGGATATGGCGCGTCGTATCCGCGAGACCGAAGAAGCGCTCAAGTCGGAGTCCGACGAGCGCGCGCGCGACATTATCGCCACCGCCATCCAACGCATCGCCTCGGACCAGGTTGCCGAGATGGCGGTCAGCGTGGTGCCGCTGCCCTCAGACGAGATGAAAGGCCGCATCATCGGGCGGGCGGGGCGCAATATCCGCGCCTTTGAGCAGGCTACCGGCGTGGATGTGATCGTTGACGACACCCCCGAAGCGATCACCCTTTCCAGCTTTGATCCCGTGCGCCGCGAGATCGCCCGGCGCGCGATGGCCCATCTGGTGCAGGATGGCCGGATCCACCCGGCGCGCATCGAGAAGTTGGTGGAAGACGCGCAAAAAGAGGTCGAGCGCATCATCCGCGAAGAGGGCGAGAAGGCCGCCTACGACGCCGGCGTGCCCGGCCTCCATGTGGAGATTATCAAGCTGCTGGGGCGGCTCAAGTTTCGCACCAGCTACGGGCAGAACCAGCTCGCGCACGCGGTGGAGTGCGCCCAGATTGCGGGGATGCTCGCCGCCGAGTTGGGGGCAGACGCCGCCGTCGCCAGGGCCGGCGCGCTGTTGCACGACCTGGGCAAGGCGGTTGACCACGAGGTCGAGGGCACACACGCCCAGATCGGCGCGGAGATTGCCCGCCGTCACGGGGTGGGGCCGAAAGTGGTCAACTGTATCGCTTCCCACCATCACGAAGTGGAGCAGGAATGCGTGGAGGCCATCATCGTCGAGGCCGCCGATGCCATCTCCGGCGCGCGGCCCGGCGCACGCCGCGAAAGTCTGGAGGCTTACGTCAAGCGCATTCGCGCGCTGGAAGAGGTCGCCAACAGCTTCCAGGGGGTGTCAGAAAGTTACGCCCTGCAAGCCGGGCGCGAGGTGCGCATCATCGTCAAGCCGGAGGAGATCGACGATCTCGCCTCGCTGCAATTGGCGCGCGACATCGCCCGCAAGATCGAGGAGACGATGCAATACCCTGGTCAGATCAAGGTGACCATCATCCGCGAGACGCGCTCGGTTGACTACGCGAAGTAATTAGAATGGTGACAGAATGTAGGGGCACGGCGAGTTATCGCCGGTTAAGGGGATGCCGTGCCCCTTCTGGGAAACAGATTAGCGCCCCGTCGGCGCGGTAATCCCTGGCTGGTCCTTCTCACGCAGCAACGCCTCGACGCGCTGCAAAACTGCTTCTGCAACCTCCACCTTGCTCATCAGCGGCAGCGGCGCACACCCGCCCTGGTGGTCCAGCAACGTTACCCGGTTGGTGTCGTAGCCGAAGCCTGAGCCTTCGGCGGTCACATCGTTGGCGACGATCAGGTCAAGCTCCTTGCGTTCCAGCTTGGCGCGCGCGTTTTCGACCAGGTTCTCGGTCTCCGCTGCAAAACCGACCAGAACCCTGGGCCACCCGTTGGCCTGGCGCTGCCCGCTTACCGCGTTCAGGATGTCGGTCGTGACTGTCAGATCGAGGGTGATGTCGCCGTCCTTCTTGATCTTTTGCGCTGCCACACGGACGGGTCGGAAGTCGCCCGGCGCGGCGGCCATCAACAGCGCGTCGGTCCCTTCGATGTGCGACAGCACCGCTTTCAACATGTCCTCGGTGGTCGTCACGCGGATCATCTGTGCGCCTACCGGCGCAGGCAGGTTCGTTGGCCCGGTGATGAGCACTACGTCCGCGCCATAATCCAGCGCCCCCTGCGCCAGCGCAAACCCCTGCTTGCCGCTGGACCAGTTGGTGATGAAGCGCACCGGGTCTAAAGGCTCGCACGTCGGGCCGGCGGTAACCACCACGCGCCGCCCTACCAGCGGGCCGCCTCGTCCCAGGATGCGCCGGACGTGTCCGACGATGTCCTCCGGCTCGACCATGCGCCCTTTGCCCGACATGCCGGAAGCCATGCGCCCCTCGGCAGGCCCGACGATGATCGCCCCGCGCGCTTCCAGCGCGGCGATGTTCGCCTGCACCGTCGGGTGCGCGTACATGCCGGCGTCCATTGTCGGGGCGATCACCAGCGGGCAACGCGCAGCTAGCGCCGTTACCGAGAGCAAGTCGTCGGCCATGCCGTGCGCCAGCCGCGCGATGGTATGCGCAGTCGCTGGCGCGACCAGCAGCAGGTCAGCCTGCCGGCCCAACTGCACATGCAGGATGTGGGTGTCGCCGCCGGCCTCCCACAGATTCGTATAGGCCGGTCGTCCAGTCACCCCCGAGAACGACAGCGGCGTGACAAAGCGCGCCGCCGCTTCGGTGAGCACCGTATCGACCAACGCGCCGACCTGGGTCAGGCGGCTGGCGAGCATCACCGCTTTGTACACGGCGATGCTGCCGGTCACGCCCAAGACGATATGTTTGTTTTCCAGTATGGCGATGCGTTCCACTGCTACTCTTCCAGTCGGTGACGGTAGGGGCACATCGATGCTGTGCCCCTACTGGATTACCCTCTGTCAGCTGGCGCTGGTCGCCATCGCTTCACTCTTCGCCGCGACTTTGGACCCTCGTTTCTGATCGCCCTGCCCCTGGCGCGCGAACGTGAGGCCGCCTTCTTCACTGGCGTCCACGATCACGTAATCGCCGGACTTAAAGCCGCTGCGCAACAACTCCACCGAGAACGGGCTTTCGACATAGCGCTGCAAAGCGCGACGCAACGGACGCGCGCCCATCGCCGGATCGAAACCCTGCCGCGCCAGCCACGAGCGCGCCGCGGGGGTCAGCTCGATAGCAAGGCCGTACTCAGCCAGCCGCCCCGCGATTTCTCTCATCTGCAAGTCCACGATCTGCTCGACCTGCTCCACGGTGAGCGGCGAGAAGATGATGATTTCGTCAACGCGGTTCAGGAACTCCGGGCGGAAGGCTTCTTTGAGCGCCTTCTCGATTTTCTCGTGCTCGGCGCTTTTGGCGGAGTCTGAACCAAGCGCGAAACCGAGTGCCCCGCCCCTGCGCGCGTACTCGGTGCCGAGATTGCTGGTCATCACCACCACCGTGTTGCGGAAGTCCACTGTGCGCCCCTGGCCGTCGGTGAGCCGGCCATCTTCCAGAATCTGGAGCAGCGCGTTCCACACATCCGGGTGCGCCTTTTCGATCTCGTCGAACAGGACCACGCGGTAAGGTCGCCGTCGCACCGCCTCGGTGAGCTGGCCGCCTTCCTCATAGCCAATATAGCCCGGCGGCGCGCCGAACAGCCGGCTGACCGTGTGCTGCTCGCGGTACTCGCTCATATCGATGCGCAGCAGCGCGTCTTCGTCGTCGAAGAGGAACTGGGCCAGCGCGCGGGCGAGTTCGGTCTTGCCCACGCCGGACGAGCCGAGGAAGATGAACGACCCGATGGGACGCTTGGGGTCTTTGAGGCCACTGCGCGCGCGCCGGATCGCGTCCGACACCGCCGAGACTGCCTCGTCCTGGCCGATGATGCGCTTATGGAGTTCCTCTTCCATGCGCAGCAGCTTCTCCGCCTCGGTCTCGCGCAACCGCTGCACCGGAATACCGGTCCACCCGGCCACCACCTGCGCGATGTCGTCAACGTCCACCACCTCGTCAAGCGTGTGCTCGCGCTGCCAGGACTCGCGGCGGGCTTCGTATTCGGTTTGCAGTTGCAGCCGCTTCATTTTGAACTTGGCGGCGCGTTCGTAGTCGCGGGCCATGCCCGCCGCCTCCTCTTCCATCAAGAGGCGGTCGAGTTCGCTCTTCATAGACTTCAGTTCTTCCGGCATGGAGTATAGCGCCACGCGCAGCTTGGCCGCCGCCTCGTCGATCAGGTCAATCGCCTTGTCGGGCAGGCGGCGGTCGGTGACGTAGCGATAGCTCAGCTTGACCGCCGCGACCAGCGCATCGTCCGAGAAGGTGACTTTATGATGCGCCTCGTAGCGGTCGCGGAGACCCATCAACATCTCGATGGTCTCCTCCTCGCTCGGCTCATCGACGAACACCGGCGCAAACCGCCGGTCAAGCGCCGAGTCGCGCTCGATGTACTGGCGATACTCGTCCAGCGTGGTCGCCCCGATGCAGCTCAATTCGCCGCGCGCCAGGGCCGGCTTCATCATGCTGCTCGCGTCGAGCGCGCCCTGCGCCGCGCCCGCGCCGACCACCTGGTGTAACTCGTCGATGAACAGGATGATCTCGCCTTGCGAGCGCTGTATTTCTTCAATCGCCGCCTTCAGCCGCTCCTCAAACTCGCCCCGGAAGCGGCTCCCGGCGACCATCGCGCCCAGGTCCAGCGACACGACCTTCTTGCCGATCAGCAGTTCGGGCACGTCGTTGTTGGCGATCTGTTGTGCCAGCCCCTCGACGATGGCGGTCTTGCCCACGCCCGCTTCGCCGATGAGCACCGGGTTGTTCTTCGTGCGCCGGCAGAGAATCTGGATCACGCGCAGGATTACGTCATCGCGCCCGATCACCGGGTCGAGCCTGCCGTCGCGGGCCAGGCGGGTGAGGTCGCGGCTGTACTTCTCCAGCGTGCGGTAGCGGCTCTCGGCCTGCGGGTCGGTGACGCGCTGGCCGCCGCGAATGTCCTTAATCACATCGAGCACGCGCTCTTTGGTCACGCCGGCGTCCTGCAAGATGCGCGCGACCGCGGTGTTGCGCTCGCTGAGGATCGCCAGGAAGATATGCTCGGTGGAGATGTAATCGTCGCGGAGGGTGTTGGCCTCGTCGTTCGCCAGGTCGATGATCCGCTTGACGCGCGGGGTGATAAACACCTGCCCGGTCCCACCGCCGTAGATCGCCGCCTTCGGGCTGGCGCGGAGCACCTCATCCAGGCGGCTCTTGATCGTCTCCTGGTCAATGTTCATCTTGTCGAGGACTTGCGGGATCACCCCATCGGGTTGTTCGAGCAGCGCGAGCAGGATATGCTCGGTGTCCACCTGGTTGTGCCCGTAGCGTTGCAGAATTTCATAGGCGCGGGCGGCGGCGTCTTGCGCGCGCTCAGTGAAGCGCTCAAATCGCATCATGATGTAAAATCCTTATATACCTCACTCAACAGTAAACCTGATACGGACTTTCTGTCTATCGGCAGGGGTGCGCAGCGCGCCCCAGAATCACGCCCGACCCGCTGCAATATACGGGCCAGGGGCGTCACTCAGATCATATCCCGACCTGGGCGGTAATACCATCGGAAAAGCGTAAAAGCGCGCTAGAACATGTCGAGCGCGCGGTTAATCAGCGCCTCGGTCATGTCAAAAACGTCTTTGTTGTATTCGTTCATCTCAGGGCGGCGTTTCTTCAGCGCGTCGTCCAGCAGGTGAACCGAGTCGAGCACCTGCTCACGGTCCAGCACGACGCGCGTGTTGGCGACCAGCCCACCCATGACCAGCGGCACGTAAGCGCGCGGGAAGTCCATCGCCGGCTTATCCGACGACAACCGTGCCGCCAGGTTGTGCCCGTAGGCCTCCGCCTCCGCATCGCCCAGGAGTTGCTGCCGCGTGACGGTGCTGACCATGCTGAACCCCAGCGTGATCGCGTCTACCACAAGGTCGTTGAAAAGCAACTCTGTGACCAGACGTTCAATGTTGCCGGCGGCGCGCTCGTCGGCGAAGAGGAGCCGACACAGGCGCACGTACCAGCGCGGCCTGGGCACATCGGGGTTGGGAGAGACGCCGTTTTCTAACACCAGGGTGAGCAACTTCGCAATGTAAAGCGACTCGCCCGGGTACAACGGATAGCCGGCCTTCTCGAAACGCGCCTGCACGCTCTTCATGAGCGGCATAAAGACCCGGCTTCGGTTGAGGCTGGGCAGGAGTTGCGCGGCGCGCGCGCCTGCCTTTTCAACCACCACATGTTCATCGACGTGATCGCGCATGGTCCAGAGGCTTTCCCAACTGGGCGAGAGCTTCAATCCCAGACTTGGGCCGGTCGGCGCGATCACATCAAAGGCGGCGATAAGCCGGCCTTGCCGGTCTCGGCCGGCGCTATACTTGAGCGTGCGCAGTTCCTCGATGCGCGCCACGGTTTTATCGTTCAGCATATCTTCCGGGTCGAAGATTACGCCGCCGTCCCGGTCGCGCACGCGCTGCCCGCGCCCCATTTTCCGCACTTTGAGTTCGACGCCCAGCCGGTAGTCGATAGCCTGCGCAGTGAGCGGTGAGCACGAGATCGGCAGTTTGACGACGCCGACCTCTGCCGGTTCCAGGCCGAGCAGGATGCGGTCGCTCTTGGTGAAAAAGCGCCCCTTTTCGCCTTTTACGTCTTTGGCCGGGAACAACAGGCGCACATGCGCGTCCACGTTGCCCTCGAAGGCGCTTTGCACCAGCAGCAGCGCCTCAAAGTTCTGGCCGGCGGGCGTCTGCTGCGGGTTCACCGCCAGCGCGCACTGCAACACATCGCACTCCATGAACGCGCCCCCAGTGATGTATCCGAGCACATTGGGCAGGTTGATCTGTTCAGAGTCGGCCACGGTTCGCTCCCAAATCGGTCTAATCTCCGCTCTCCTGGCTGATTATTATAGTCGCAGGATGCTGAGGGCACCAGCGCGGCAGGCAGGTGGCTTTTGACGTGGTCCTGCTATGAAGCGATAATACGGAGGACATCGCCAACTCTATTGACCGACCGATAGACTTGTTCCACAATCAACACACAGAAGGGGGAGAAATGGACTATCGCTATCTTGGCAAGACCGGCCTTAAAGTCAGCGAGCTTTGCCTCGGCGCAATGACCTTCGGGCGGGAAACCAGTGAGGAGGACAGCTACAGGATCATGGATCGGTTCGCAGAAGTCGGCGGCAGCTTCATCGACACTGCCAACGTCTACTCGCGCGGGGTGTCTGAAGAGATCGTCGGGCGCTGGCTGAAGGGTCAGCGCCGCGAGGATTTCGTCATCGCCACAAAGGTGCGCTTCCCGATGGGCGCGGGGCCGAACGACGTGGGCCTGAGCCGGAAACACATCCTGGCCTCGGTGGAGGCCAGCCTGCGCCGCCTGGGAACCGACTACATCGACCTGTATCAGGTGCACTGCTGGGACCCCGGCGCGCCGCTCGAAGAGACCTTAAGCGCATTGAACGACCTGGTGCGGAGCGGCAAGGTCCGCTACATCGGCGCGAGCAATTACAAAGACTGGCAGCTTCAGAAGGCCATCGATCTGAGCCGGCAGAGCGGTTGGGAGGTGTTCGTCTGCCTGCAACCCCTCTACAACTTGCTCGACCGCGCGATTGAGTGGGGACTGATCCCGGTCTGCCTGAATGAAGGTTTGGGCGTCATCCCCTGGAGTCCGTTGCGCGGCGGCTGGCTGAGCGGCAAGTATCGCCGGGGAATGACCGCGCCGCCGGAGGGCACACGCGTGGATCAGGCCGAGCGCGAGGGTTGGTCCGAATCGTGGAAAGCCTACGCCAACGAACGCACCTGGACCATCATCGACGCCCTCTTCAAGGCCGTCGAAGAGACAGGCAAGACCGCCGCGCAGGTGGCGCTCCGGTGGCTGTTGCAGCGCCCCGGCGTCACGTCGCCGATTATCGGCGTGCGTTCGATGGCCCATCTTGAAGACAACCTGGGGGCGGCGGGCTGGGCGTTGACTGACGCGCAGATGCAACAGCTCACCCAGGCCAGCGACGTGGCCCCGCCATATCCTTACAGCATTACGTGTTCGCGGTAATCAGCTCGCCATTCTAAGGAGAAAAACGCATGTCCAATGCCACGCCCGCCTACAAAGACCCGTCTTTGCCGATTGAGGAGCGCGTCAACGACCTGGTGTCGCGCATGACGCTGGGCGAAAAAGCCTCGCAGATGGTCCACCCGGCGTCGGCCATCGAACGCCTGGGGGTGCCCGAATACAACTGGTGGAACGAGTGTCTGCACGGCGTCGGCAGGGCCGGGATCGCCACCGTCTTTCCCCAGGCCATCGGTCTGGCGGCCACGTGGAACACCGACCTGATGCACCGCGTCGCCAGTGTCATTGCGGATGAAGCGCGCGCCAAGCATCACGAGGCGGCCCGGAATGGGAAGCGCGATATTTACTACGGGTTGACCTTCTGGTCGCCTAACATCAATATCTTCCGCGACCCGCGCTGGGGCCGGGGCCAGGAGACCTACGGCGAGGACCCGTACCTCACCGCGCGCATGGGCGTGGCCTTCGTTAACGGGCTTCAGGGCGACGACCCGAAATACCTCAAACTCGTGGCGACGCCCAAGCACTACGCCGTCCACAGCGGGCCGGAGCACGCCCGGCACCACTTCGACGTGGACGTGAGCGAGCGCGACCTGCGCATGACCTACCTGCCCGCGTTCGAGGCCACCGTCAAAGAGAGCAAGGCCTACTCGATGATGGGGGCGTACCAGCGCTTCCGGGGCGAGCCGTGCTGCGCCAGCTTCCTGCTGCTCGACCGAATCCTGCGCAACGAGTGGGGCTTCGACGGCTACGTCGTGTCGGACTGCGGGGCCATCGACGACATCTTCAAGCACCACAAAGTCGTCAAAACTCCTGCCGAAGCCGCCGCGCTTGCGGTCAGGGCCGGCTGTGACCTCAACTGCGGCGATACTTACCTTTACCTCCTCGACGCCTACAAGAAGGGCCTGATCGACGAGGCGGCCATCGACGTGTCGGTCAAGCGGCTGTTCACGGCGCGGTTCCTCCTGGGCATGTTTGACCCGCCGGAGATGGTGCCCTATGCGCAGATTCCGTATGCGGTCAACGACTGCGAGGCCCACAAACAGTTCGCGTTGCAGGTGACACGCGAGTCTATCGTGCTGTTGAAGAACGCCGATGGCTGCCTGCCGTTGCGCAAGGACCTGAAGTCCATCGCCGTGATCGGCCCCAACGCCGATTGGGTTGAAGTGCTGCTCGGCAACTACAACGGCACACCCTCGAAGGCCGTCACGCCGCTGGAAGGCATCCGCGCGGCGGTCGCGCCGGGGACGAAGGTCACGTATGCCAAAGGCTGCACCATCACCGACGCGTCAAAAGACGGCTTCGACGAGGCGGTCAAGCTCGCGCGGGACGCCGACGCTGCTATCCTTGTCCTGGGCCTCTCGCAGGAAGTCGAAGGCGAGGAGGGTCAGCGCGAAGGCGTCGAGGGCGGCGGGCGCAGCCAGGGTGACCGCACGGATATTGACCTGCCCGGCGTGCAGGAGGATCTGCTCAAGGCCGTGCACGCCACCGGCACGCCCGTCGTACTGGTGTTGGTCAATGGGAGCGCGGTCGCGGTCAATTGGGCTGCCGCGCACGTACCCGCCATCGTCGAGGCGTGGTATCCGGGCCAGGCCGCCGGAACCGCTATCGCCGAGGTGCTTTTCGGCGACTACAACCCCGCCGGTCGCCTGCCGGTGACGTTCTACAAGTCGGTAAACGATCTCCCGCCCTTTGAAGACTACAACATGGCCGGGCGGACGTACCGCTACTTCACAGGCGCGCCGCTTTACCCATTCGGGCATGGCCTGAGCTATACGAAGTTCGCCTACAGCGACCTGCACATCCGCCCGGCGCAGGCGAAGGCCGGCGAGTCAGTGACGGTCAGCGCGACGGCGCAGAACGCCGGCAAGCGCGCCGGGGACGAGGTGGTTCAGCTTTACCTCAGCGACGTAAAGGCGTCGGTCCCGGTCCCGATCCGGCAACTGGCCGGCTTCAAGCGGGTGCATCTTGCCCCCGGCGAGAAACAGACCGTCACGTTCACGGTGACCGCCCGGCAGATGGCCCTGATCGACGACGCCGGGAAATGGGTGGTCGAGCCGGGCGAGTTCGCGGTGTCAGTCGGCGGCGGGCAACCCGGCTATGCCGAGGTCGTGACGGGCAGTTTCGCCTTAACCGGCGACGTAACGCCGGTCGGTTAGCCACATCCAGTGTTCAATCGATAGGATTCGGGTGGGGGCACGGCGTCCCCTTAAACGAGGAAGTGTTGCCGTGCCCCTTTTCACCGAAAGGGAGGCCGGAAATGCAATGGCACAATGAACCCCCCAATTGGCGCGCCGACGGCGGCACGCTCACCGTCACCTCCGGGCCTAAAACGGACTTCTGGCGCAAGACGCACTACGGCTTTATCCGCGACAACGGGCACTTCTACGGTCAAGGCGTAACCGGCGACTTCATCGCCGAGGTGAAAGTGAGCGGCCAATACACGGCGCTTTACGATCAGGCCGGCCTGATGGTCCGCCTCGATGAAACAACCTGGCTCAAGTGCGGCGTCGAGTACGTCGAGGCCGTGCAGCAGGCGAGCGTCGTCGTCACGCGCGATTACTCCGACTGGTCGGTTGTGCCCTTGCCGCAAAACCCGCCCGCGATCTGGCTGCGCGTCCAGCGCAAAGGCGATGCCGTCGAGGTGCACTATTCCCTGGACGGCAGGCAATACGCCATGCTGCGGTTAGCGCATCTCACGCTCGCCGAGACCGTGCGCGTTGGCCCGATGTGCGCCGCGCCCGAAGGAGAAGGCTTCTCCGTAACGTTCGAGGGCTTCAGAGTTCGTCCCCTAAACGGCTGAACGGCTTTGCATTGACCGCTGCGACCTGGCCCACTCGCGCCCTCGCCTTCATCCGCCTCGGAAGACCCCTCTTCCTGGCCGGCGGCTTTTTGTTTCACGGCCTGGGCGCCGTAATGGCGCTCTACGCGGGCGCGAGCTTCTGCTTGCCGGCGTTCGTCTGGGGGCAGGTTGCCGTCACCGCCGCGCAACTGATGACCCACTACGCCAACGAGTACTTCGACCTCGCCGCCGACCGCGCCAATCGCACGCCGACGCGCTGGTCCGGCGGCAGCCGTGTGCTCCCTGCCGGCGACCTCGCGCCGCGTGTGGCGTTAATTACGGCGGTGGTTCTTGGACTCGTGGCTCTGAGCGCAACGGCGGCGCTTGCATGGATCGTGCAGCCCGGCCCGCTCACGCTGCCGCTCCTGCTCGTGAGCGTCGCGCTGGCGTGGTCGTACAGCGCGCCGCCGCTCAGGCTGCAAGCGCGTGGCCTGGGTGGGCCGAGCGCCGCCATCACCGTGCCGGGGCTCACCCCGCTGGTCGGCTTCTATGTGCAGGCGGGCGAGATCACGCCACTGCCGCTGTTGGCCGCCTTCCCGCTGTGTTGCCTGCAATTCGCCATGCTGCTGGTGATCGACATTCCCGACGCCGCCGGAGACGCTGCCGTCGGCAAGCGCACGCTCGTCGTGCGCCGGGGCGCGGGATTCACCGCCCGGCTGTACCTCGTGACGCTGGCGCTGGCCTACGCCATGTTACCCGTCCTGATCCAGGCAAGGCTGCCGACGCTGGCCGCCGCCGCCGTCCTGCTTGGCGTGCCGGTCGCGCTATGGCAGGCGTGGCGGATGCGGCGCGGCGACTGGAGCGACCCGGCGCGCTGGGACAGCCTGGCTTTTTGGAGCGTCGCGCTGCTGGCAGGCACGGGCGTTGCGGAATTGCTGGCTTTCTTACTGATGCAGGTTTCGCTTTAGGGGTATACTCAGCGCCATGTTTGACCTTCAGCCACCCCGGACGGGAATCGTTGCGAACTCATCTCCCCAGCGTTGATTTCACTCCTTGGTTGCGACCATGACCCTTGCACTCGGCATCGACACCGGCGGCACCTACACCGACGCCGCGCTGGTGAAGTATGAGACAGGCGCGGCCCGCGCCAGTGCGAAAGCCCTCACCATCCGATGCAATCTGGGAATTAGCCCGCGACTTCAGGCGCGGGAACACGAAGACGTGCATATCTACTGACACAAGGAGGCATTCCTGCGATGAAGAAACTCGCATTCGTAGGGGTCGCGCACATCCACACGCCGGGCTTCATCGAGCGGCTCAAGAAGCGCTCCGATGTGGCGGTCAAGCTCGTGTGGGACCATGACGCCGGACGCGCAAGCAAGCGCGCGGCGGAACTCAACGCCATCACTGCAAGGGACCTCGATACGATCTGGTCCGACCCGGAAATTGAGGCAGTCATCCTCTGTTCTGAGACCAACCGCCACGAGCCGCTGGTGCTGGCGGCGGCTGCCGCCAAAAAGCATCTCTTCGTCGAAAAGCCGCTTGGCATGGGCGCAAAGGACGCCTACACGATGGCGACCGCTATCGAGCGAGCCGGCGTCCTCTTCCAGACCGGTTACTTCATGCGCGGCGATCCCATCCACCTGTTCCTGCGTGAGCAGATCGCGGCGGGGCATTTCGGCAAAATCACGCGCGTGCGGCACAGCAATTGCCACGCCGGTTCGCTAAAGGGCTGGTTCGACAGCGAATGGCGGTGGATGGCCGACCCCGCTCAGGCCGGCGTCGGCGCGTTCGGCGACCTGGGCACGCATTCGCTCGACATCCTGATGTGGCTGATGGGCGACATCGGCTGGGTGACCGCCGACATCAACGTCGTGACCGGGCGCTACGGCAACTGCGACGAGTACGGCGAAGGGCTGATAAAGTTCAAGAACGGCGCGACCGGCACCCTGGCCGCCGGCTGGGTGGACGTGGCGAACCCGGTCCCGCTGCTGGTGAGCGGCACGGAGGGTCACGCGCACGTGACCGACAGACAGCTCTACTTTCAGAGCAGCCACGTCGAGGGCGCGGACGGCAAGTCGCGCTGGGCTGCCCTGCCGACGGCGTTGCCTCATGCTTTCGATCTGTTCCTGGACGCGGTGGTCGGCAGGCCGGGCGTTCCGCTGGTCGGCGCGCGCGAAGCCGCCGCGCGCAGCTCAGTTATGGAGGCGTTCTACATAGCTGCAAAGCAACAGCGTTGGGTCGAACCAGAATAGGGCCTATGCGGAGAAACCCGGACAGGGTGCTCAAGCCCCCTGTCTGAAAACGATTGACTGGAATCTCTCTACCGCCACAACAGGAGCAGAATACCATGCCATCCACCTTAAAAGTTGCGGTGATCGGCGTCGGCGGGATCGCCAAAGTCCATATGCCGGGCTGGAAGGAATCGCCGTATACCGAGGTCGTCGCCGGCAGCGACGTCAACGAGGAAATCCTGAAGAAGTGGGGCGAGGAGCATGGCATCAAGCAATTGACTGCCGACCCCGAAGAGCTGTTCTCAGACCCGGACATCGACATCATCGACGTCTGCACGCCCAACAACTACCACGCGCCGCTCGCCGTCGCTGCGCTCAACGCGGGCAAGCACGTCATCTGTGAGAAGCCGCTTGCTCCGACACCTGCCGCTATTCAGGAAATGATCGCCGCGCGCGACCGCTCTGGCAAGATGCTGATGACGGCGCAACACTTCCGTTTTAGCGGCACGGCGAAGGCGCTGAAAGCCGAGGTAGACGCCGGCGCATTGGGCGAGGTCTACCATGCGCGCGGGTGGATGCTGCGCCGCGCAGCGCTGCCGACGCGATCCAGTTTCACGCTCAAGCAGCACAGCGGCGGCGGCGCGTGCATCGACATCGGCGTGCACATCCTCGACCTGACGTTGTGGCTGATGGGCAACCCGGAGCCGGCGACAGTCAGCGGCGTGACCCGGACGAAACTCGCCACCCAGAAAGGCGCGTTCGGAATATGGGGAGAGATCCCGGCTGAGATCGACGTCGAGGAGTTCGCCGCCGCATTCGTGCGCTTCGAGAACGGGGCCACGCTTGTGCTGGAAATTAGCTGGATGCTGCACCACAACACCACTGGCGAGGACATGCAGGTCTGGCTCTATGGCACAAAAGGCGGGGGGCACTGGCCGAGTTGCGAGATTTACCAGACCAACTACGCGACGCGGCAGCAGTACAACACCGCTCTGAAACTGACGCAAAGCAAGGTGGAGCCGCACGCCCTGGAATGTATGGCCTTCGCGGAAGCGATTGTCAACGGCGCGCCGTCGCCAGTGCCGGCGGAGCAATCGCTGCAAGTGATCCGCATCCTCGACGCGGTGTACCGCAGCCAGGAAACCGGCGGGGAGATCCGGCTGGGTTAATGGAGGAAGCCTGGCATCGGCGAAATAGCAGTGGGTTGTTAGGTTTTTGTATGACTAACCCGCCGACTGAAGTCGGCGGCTAATCGGGAAACCATCAATTCCAGCCTGAAATTCGCCCCCGGCTTCAGCCGGGGGACCTGAAAGAAAAAACTCGCCCCCAAAACGGAATGCACCCCGAGAAACTTGCGCTTGACACAAGAAGAACGTTTGTGCTATATTTTGTCAAATAACCTCTACGTTTATCATAAATATCGTGAGGAAAGTGAGCTGTACAATACTTAACTTCGCTGGCGACATGGCCGACCGTTTGTTCCAGAGAGAGATATAAACCATGGCTTTTCTGGCAGACTACAGCCAGTTCGGCGGCGTGCACTGGGAAACCGGCTCAATCCGCAACGTGCTGGCGCACCAGGGCGTGATCGCGCCGCACACTGGCAAGCCGCTTTCCGAAGCGATGCTGCTGGGGGTCAGCGGCGGGATTGTCGCCGGGTACTTCACTTTCGAGTACACGGGATACGAGCCTTACCTGCACTTCCTGACGCGCTTTACATTTGACCCGATGGAAGTGATCTTCATGCGGCTGGACATCTCTGCTCGCGTCAAGCAGACCAATAACGCCGAGAAAGGCGTCGCCAACCTGATCGACGCGCTGGAAGCCGGCAAGCCGGCGCTCGTCTGGGCGGACCTCTTCAGCCTGAGCTACAACAACATGCCCGGCAGCAAAGATGTATGGGGGATGATGCCCATCGTCATATACGGCTACGATGGCAGCGCGGATGTGGTGCACATCGCTGACCGCTCGCGTGCGCCGCTGACTGCCACTACCAGCGAACTGGCCGCCGCCCGCGCGCGAGTCGCGCAGGACAAGCACCGGGTTGTGACGCTCGGCGCGCCGGACCTGAGCAGGCTCCCTGCCGCTGTCGAAGCCGGCATCCGCACCTGCGTCAGCCTGTTTACCGACGAGCCGCCTAAAGCGCCGATGAAGGGCAAGTTCGGGCTTGACGCCTTCACGCGCTGGGCGGCCCTGCTCACGGACACGAAAAGTAAAGCGGGCTGGGCGAAGCAGTTCGCGCCCGGCGCGCGTATATACTCAGGGCTGAAATCTGCGTTTCACTACATCAATCTGTGGGGCACAGGCGGTGAGGGGGCGCGAGGCCTGTACGCCGACTTCCTCGACGAGGCGGGCGCTGTGCTCGACAAGCCGGCGTTGAGAGAAGTCGCGGGGCAGTTCCGCACCGCTGCCGCTCTGTGGCGCGCGTTGAGTCACGCGCTCCTCCCGGATACGGTCCCGCTGTTTGAAGAGACGCGCGAACTGATGCTCCGCGAGTACACCCTGTTCAGGGAACAGGGCGCGGCCTCGCTGGAAAAGCGGCGGGAAATCGCCGCGCGGCTGAACGCGATCAAGGCTGAAATGGCGTCAAACTTCCCGCTCAGCGACGCGGAAGCGGCGGCGTTCCGCGAGAATCTGCGCGCGCGGGTTCTGGCAATTCACGCCGCCGAGCAAAAGGC
>DAOTXU010000157.1:0-6182 GCA_034435135.1 Anaerolineae bacterium
CTATAGCCGCAAGCGGAGAGGGGGTGTCGAGCCGCAGGCGAGACGGGGGTGAGGTAGAGAAACGCTTAGCACGGCCAGCTGTTGGCGTAAGTTTGAATCAGTTCATAGTTTCTCTTAGAATGTGTTTGAAAAGGTCGCCCTTGCTTCCCCTCACCCCTAAATCCCCTCTCCCACAAGGGGAGAGGGGATTATAAACACAGATTTGGGGTATCTTTGCCCCCTCTCCCGTATGACGGGAGAGGGGGACAGGGGGTGAGGGGGCTTTTCAAACACTTTCTTAGGTCGCAAAAACCCCCTGTCTGGAGGGGCCGGTCAGGGAGAGACACGCATGGCCTTTGATATTGCGTCTTTTATCGTTGGGGTCATCGTCGGCCTTCTGGCGGCGATCCTCCTGCCGGTGCGCGAGCGCGTCCTCGCGTTTCGACGCGCCACCCAGGAGCGCGCCCGCGCCGTCAAGCGTTTCGCCACCCGCAGCGCCGACGCTCGATACCGGCAAGACCTGGAGCGCGACTGCCAGACCATGCATCTGGCCGGTCACCTGATCCCCTTGACCGAGATCATCGTCGAGCCGCGCTTCCTGCCGCCGCCGCTGCTGCCCGACCCCACCCTCAGCGACGAGCGCGGCAGCATATTGGACGTGGTGCCGCAACACCATGACCTGCCTTTCGGCTACGCCCCCTTCAACCTGGAAACGGTCACTCTCGAAGAACTGGCCGCCGGCGGTCGCCGCCTGGCGATCCTGGGGATGCCCGGCGCGGGAAAGACGACCGCGCTTGCGGCGATTGCGCTCTCCGCCCTGGGTAAGTTGGAGTTCGAGTCTCTGGAAGAAATCGCCGAGGCGGTGGACGCCGCCGTGAAGGAGGGCATGAACGAAGAGGAAGCCGAGAAGATCAGACAACGCCGCAAGGAGATCGAGGAGCGGGCGCTGGAGCGCCTGCGCCAGCTTCAAATCGCTGAGGAGCGGGAGGCGGCGGAGGCCGGGATCGAAAAGGTCGATTGGCACACTTACACGCCGATGCTCATCCACCTCGCCGATGTTCCAATGGACCCCGAAGTCGTCGGCCTGCGCGTTGATCCTGCTGAATTGCTGGTGCGCGCGCTTCAGCGCCGCGTCGGCCAGGTGACGCAGCGGACGATCCCGCGCTTCGTGTACCGGCGCGTGGCTGCGGGCCGGGCGCTGATCCTTATCGACGGCTACGACGATCTGTCGTCTGAACTGCGCGAGAAGAAGCTCGCCTGGCTGCGGCGCTTCGTCGAGATGTACCCCGACAACCTGATCTACGCCACCGGCCCCGCCGAGGGGTACGGCCCCTTGCTCGACCTCGACTTCATGCCGGTGTTCCTGCGTCCCTGGACCGACCAGGACATTCGCTCCCTGGTCGAGAAATGGGCGTCCGCGTGGCCGGTTATCGGCAGGAGCAGTCGCAGGAAGCTGGCGGTCGTCCCCGACGAACGCACCATCCAGCGCGCCGCCGCCAACACACGCGCGCGCGCGCCGATGGACCTCACGCTTAAAGTGTGGGCCGCCTTCGCTGGCGACGAACCGGAGCCGGGCCGCCTGGGCTGGTACAGCGCTTACATGAAGCGCCAGCTTGCCCCCGAACTCTCGGAGGCCGAGCGAAGCGCCATCGAAGTGACAGCGGCGCACGTCCTGGACGACAACGGATTCAATGTTACCAGAGAAGCGCTACAAACTATCCTCACAGAGCGATTCAAAGGGGCGGACGGAAAATCCACTCTCAATATCGAGGGCCTGATCCACACCCTGACCGGCGCATCCCGCCTGATGGCGACGTATCCGGGCGACACGCTGGCCTTCCGCCACCTGCCGATATGCAGTTACCTGGCCGCTGAGCATATCGCAAAGGACCAGACGCGCGACCCCGCCGACCTGCTCGGCCTGCCTGCCTGGCGCGAGGCTTTCCCGTTCCTGGCCGCCCGCACGAGCATGGACCGCGCCGTGGTGGCGATGCTCTCTGCGCCGCCGAACCTGTTGGTCAGCAACCTGTTTGAAGTGGCGCGCTGGTTGCCCGACGCGCCCGAATCGGCCCGCTGGCGCGGCGAGGCGTTCAAACGGCTGTCGCGGGCGCTCATGGCCCCGATGCAATTCCCGGCGGTGCGCGAGCGCGCGATGGCCGCGCTGATCGCCTCCCGCGACCCGAACACGCTGTTCGTGTTCCGGCAGGCGCTCCGCACCGAAGACGCCCAGGTGCGCCGCCTGGCCTGCCTGGGCCTGGGCGCATTGGGGACGACCGAAGCGATCAAAGACCTGGCCTCCATGCTTGAAGACGAAGCGCGCGAGGTGCAACTGGCCGCCGCGCTGGCGCTCGGCGCGATCAGCAGTGAGCGCGCGATGGAGATCATGGTGCAGGCGTTGGTCAGCGGCGAAGAAGACCTGCGGCGCGCAGCCGCCGAGGCGCTGGCCGCCATCCCCGGCGAGGGGCACAGCATCATCCGCGACGCGGCGGAAGACAAAGACATGATGCTCCGGCGCGCGGCGGTGTTCGGCCTGCGGCGCATCAAAGCGGCGTGGGCGCTGGTGGCGCTGTACCGCCTCATGCTGGAGGACTCGCAGTGGTATGTCCGCTCCGCTGCTGAGGAGGCTTTCGGTCAGGCGCGCGACCCGCAGGCGACCGGCCTGAAGCGCTACCCCCCCACCGACCAGATGGGCTGGCTGCTCGGTTGGGCTGCCGGGCGCGGCGAGGGCGTCCCGCCGGGCGACCCGGCCAATCAGGTCTTGATCCGCGCGCTGCAACAGGGCGAGCCGGAGTTCCGCCGCGCCGCCGCCGACACGCTGGGCAAGATCGGCTACGTGCCGGCGCTCAAGCCGCTGTATATCGCCTTGCGCGACCGGGAGCCGTCGGTCCGCGACAGCGTGTTCCGCGCGTTGGCGGGGCTTCAGGCGCGGCTGGGCGCGCCTCTGCCGGCGGTGTCGTAACAGCCTGACACCGCGGATTGGGCCGTGAGACTCAACCTGCTTTCCAGAGATTTCCTGAACGAACGGCTGGTTCCTGAGCTAGAAATCGATACCGTTCAGTACTTCGACCACATACGCCGATATTTATTTGCCCAGCAGTATGTGTACGGTCGGTCGGCGCTGGATATCGCCTGTGGCACGGGCTACGGCGGCGACATTCTCAGGCGCGGCGGCGCACGTGTCGTCATCGGGGTTGACCTGAGCGCCGCCGCGCTTCGCTACGCCGCAGCGCGTTGGGCGCCTGCGCACCTGGTACGCGCCGATGCAGCGGCTATCCCTTTTCCAGCCGGCGCTTTCGATGTGATCGTCTCGTTTGAAACGCTTGAGCATCTGACCCGGCCAACGGATTTTTTGCGCGAATCCCGGCGAGTCTTGCGCCCAGGCGGCTATCTCATTCTCTCCACACCCAACCGGAAAGTTGTCAGTCCGGGCAGCGACACACCCCACAGCCCGTATCACACATTCGAGCCAACGCGCGACGAGCTATTGACCTTGCTCGATCAAACTGGATGGTCAGTTCTTGCGTTGCGTGGGATTACGCACTCACGCCGGGCGCAGGCTCTCATGCATCCGGCGTCGAACGCGCCCTCCCCGCGCGAACCGGCTCAACAGGTTGCCTGGAACGCCTATCTACGCCTGGCTGTGCGCGCGATACTGCCGCCGTTCCTTTACTGGTGGCTTGCCAGACACAGGCGTGTGTCGCCGCTCGAACTCACAGATTCGGTGCTGACGCAAGACGCCACTGACGAGTCGACGTACTTCATAGCGCTCTGCACACCGAAGTGACGGCCTCAGCGGCGGCGATCAGGTCGGCAGGCCGCGCAACATGCGCCACCCGCGCCTGAGACCATCAATCGTCGGCACGATGAAATAGACAACCGCCAACAGCAGCAGGATCACCCCCGCGACCACCAGCACGCTGCCCCATCGCAAAATCGTGTCGCGCAGCGACTCCATGGCGGTCTTCGTCTCGCCCACCACGACGTTGAAGCTCTCTGAAAGCGATTGAAGCGACGCGCCCAAGCTGCCGATGCTTTCAAACGCCTCATCGAACACGTTGAAGATACCCCCGATGCCTGAAAGCGCGCCGCGCAGCAGATTGCCAAACTCACGCAGCCCAGGCAGTGGGAGGTCCAACTGCGGTATGTCCGGCAGGCTGAGGCTGTAATTGTTGGTGCTTACGGAGATGCTGGAGGGATACCGGATCGAGAAGTTTGACCAGGTGACGCTCAATCCGCTCGTCCAGCTAAAGCCGATGCCGGAGGGATACCGGACGTTAGGCGAGTTGGACCAGCCGACGGAAATATCGGGTATCGGAACCGTGACGTTGCCCAAATCAACGGCTGGGATGGTCAGGCTGGCGGGCAGGACAGGGATCAGGTCCGGCAGACGAAAGGAGCGTAGCGTGTTTACCACGCTGGCGACCTGCCGCGTGAGCGTCGCTACATCCTCCCGCGCCGTCTCGATGGTCTCCTGCATTTCGCGGAATTCGGCGTCGATATTGTGCACCGGCTCCTCGATAACGGCGTGCAGGTCGCGGATAATCACGCCGCCGAGGACCGCGATGATGGCAATCACCAGGAAGGGTGAAAGCGCCCGGACGATGAGCAGTAACCCCAGAACGCGCTGAAACATAAGTAGCCCCCTGATATTCCGGCCAGGCTCGCTGGCCGGAGTTGAAGTAGATAATATTGGCTTATTATATCGTATTTTGAACTTTGCAATTCACTAAGTTGCGATGACTGAGTAGAATGAAGGCCATGCCTGGGCCTGCGTTCAGGGAGAACGCAGGCGTTCCCGCAGCGTATCGATGACCTCGCGCGCGCCGGTTTCGGGGTCGCGGTAGTACCAGTGCGTCCATCCGTTGCAGGAGGGCGCATTCTTGATGATCGCCCCGATCTTGTGGATAGACCCGCGCTGCCCGTTGTAGAGAAGCGACCCGTCGGCGGCGACGGTGGCGGCAACTTCGCCGATCTTGCCGAAGTAGAGCGTCTGCCCCGGCTGGAGCAGGCCATTTTCCAGCAGCGCCCCGAACGGGATGCGCTCGCGTTTGCGCCTGTCCTCAAACGTGAACACGTCGGCGGCGTAGGGTAGCGGCGTAATCGCGTCGATGCGCGCCTGCGCCACCTGGACGTAAGCGGGGTCGCGCTCGATGCCGATCCAATGGCGGCGCAGCTTCTTGGCGACTGCGCCGGTCGTGCCGGTTCCAAAGAAGGGATCGAGCACCACGTCGCCGGGGTTGGAGCTTGACAGGATCACGCGGTAGAGCAGCGCTTCGGGTTTCTGCGTGGTGTGCGCCTTCTCGCCGTTGACTTTGACGCGCTCCGCGCCAGTGCAGAGCGAGATTTCCCAATCGCTGCGCATTTGCAGGTCGTCGTTGAGCGCCTTCATCGCGTGGTGGTTGAAGGTGTACTGCGCGCCGCGCGCCTTCTGTGCCCAAATCAGCGTCTCCTGCGCGTTGGTGAAGCGCACGCCCCGGAAGTTCGGCATGGGGTTGGTCTTGATCCACACCACGTCGTTGAGTATCCAGTACCCCAGGTCTTGCAGGATTTTGCCCACGCGGTAGATGTTGTGATACGTGCCGATCACCCACAGGGTGCCGGTGTTCTTGAGCACGCGCCGGCACGCGGCGAGCCAGCCGTGCGTGAAGCGGTCGTATTCTTCAAAGCTGGCGAACTGGTCCCACTCATCGTCCACCGCGTCCACTTTGGTCATGTTGGGGCGCCAAAGCTCGTTTTGCAGTTGCAGGTTGTAGGGCGGGTCGGCGAAGATCAGGTCGATGCTGCGCTCCGGGAGGGTGGGGAGCACTTCGAGGCAGTCGCCCTGTATAATCTGGTCGAGCGGAAGTGGGAACATTTGAGTGAACTCCACACAATAGGGTGTGTGAATAGAACTGAAGTTCGTTATAATAGTACGCAATCCGGCGGATTATACAAATGCGAGGTGCAGTGAGGAGATGTATAGCGACGACAGACGTTAGCCAGCCAGAAGGACAAGATCAATGCCCAAACATCCTCTCGCGGAGGTTTTCGGGTTTCCGACTGGCAACCTGTCCCCGGAAGCCGAACGCTACCGAAGGAACCGACTCTGCCCATACAATGAAGTGATTCAAGCTTTTGAGCCAACGACCGCGGTGCGTGTGGTGCTTGTCGTGTTTGCGGACACCTCACCCCCCGTCCCCCTCTCCGCAAGCGGAGAGGGGGTG
>DAOTXU010000158.1:0-7129 GCA_034435135.1 Anaerolineae bacterium
CGCCCCTCCTTGAGGCGGGCCACAAGGGCGGCGCGCCCCGTAGGGGACGGCGCCTCCCCTCCGGCTGCCCCATGCCGCCCGGGGCGGGCGCGCCGCCGGGGGTACCGGAGTGACGGTCGATGCCAGCGTGATCGGGTGTGATCCGGTTTGATGCGGTCGCGCCGTTTTTAGGATCGGGGTGGGGAGAGACCTGATCCCCACCTCGGTGGAGCCTGGGTAGGGGCCATCGCTCCATGGGGCACTTCATCCCTTGGAGGACTGGAGAGCTCTCCCCCCTCTGGACGCTTTCAAAGAAAGCGTCTCCCCCCTCTCGCCGCCGGTGGAGACGAACGCTTGATAAAAGCAGCACGACCAAAGCGTCCCTTGTGAATTGCCGGTTGACAGGGCTTTCCGGATGTGTCATCATGGAGATGTCAAGGTGCATTACCCACGTGGGTGTACGAAAGCCTCCTCACCGGGGGCTTTTTCGTTGCTCGCTCCTTGGCGGCCGTCTCTATCATGCGACACCGGGGTGGGGCTTGTCAAGCGGCGCCCCAACCTGTGCGTTTGCACTTCCGCACCAAGGCACAGACGGGCGCTTGTGCGGTTGCACGGTTGTGCGTTCGCTCATCGTTTCATCGCCAGGATCTCGTCGAGGAGCACGCGCATCACCTCGCCCTTGGTGATGTGCCGCCCGCGCTCGCGCCGCCAGCGCAGCCGCAGCTCCTCCAGCGCCTCCGCCTGGTCGCGGTACACGTCGTAGCTCTCCCGCGTCAGCGCCCGCCCTGAGCGTGAGGACGTGCGTTTGTGCGGTTGCACAGGTGCACGAACGTGCATCTGTGCACTTGTGCGTGCGTGCGGTTGTGCGTCTGTGCCTTTGTGTGAGGGAGGGTTCCCGCGCTCGTACACCGGGTGCGCCGGTGGCGCCTGTGGCGTCTCAGGACGAGCGGTGGTCGGCGGCGGCGCCACCGCGGCGAAGAACGGGCTGTCCGCCAATCCGGTCGCCTTCATCGCGCCACCACCTCCTTCACCAGCGCGCGGTACGCCGCCGCCCCCTGGCTCCGTGGCGCGTACGCGAATACGTGCGTGTGCCGCGAGTGCGCCTCCTCCAGCGCGATGTTCTTCGGGATCGTCGTCGCAAACACCAGCGCGCCGAAGAACGCGCGCAACTGCCGCTCCACGTCGCGCGACACGTTCGTGCGCTCGGCGAACGTCACCAGCACCCCCAGGATCGAAAGCTCCGGGTTGAGCTGCGTCTGCTTCACCATCGCGAGCGTCTCCTGCAGCTGCACCAGCCCGGTGAGCGCGAAGAACGCGGTCGACGCCGGGATCAGCAGCCGGTCGCTGGCCGCGAAGGCGTTGATCGTCAGCAGCCCCAGCGCCGGCGGCGTGTCGATGAGCACGTAGTCGTACCGCTCGCGCAGCGCCTCCACCGCGCGCTTGAGCCGCGCGCCGCGGTTGTCCAGCTCCGGCGCCAGCTCCAGGTCCGCGCTCGAGAGCCGGATGTGCGCGGGGGCGAAGTGCAGGTTGGCGAAGCGGGTTTCGGTAATCACCGAGCTTAAAGGCGCGAAGTTGAGCAGCACGGGGTGCAGCGTCTTCTCCAGCGGCAGCTCCCCGTCGGCGGGGAGGAACACCTGCGTGGTATTGGCCTGCGGGTCGGCGTCGAGGAGCAGCACCCGGTAGCCGGCCAGCGCCAGGCCGGCGGCGAGGTTGATGGCGGTGGTGCTCTTGGCGACCCCGCCCTTCTGGTTGGCGATGGCGATGACCATAGGCTTAGCGCTGGCGCTTGACGTACTCGGTGGCGACGAGCCGCAGCAGCGCCGAGAGCGAGACGTTGCGCGCCGCCGCCAGCGCCTGCAGGTCGTGCTTGAGCGGGCGCGGCGCGACGAACTTGACGAGCACCTCGTTGCGGGTGCGGGTTGGGTTGAACTCAGCCATATCTGGGACCGGATCGGGACCACCCGCCCCGGTCCCCCTATCTTAGGCATACCGACCTGGGCGCTGTCAAGGGGGAAAAGGGAGCAGGGCGCCTGCGCCCCTGGAATGTCCGCTAACCCCGTCGCGGTTCTGGAACAGCACCGGTGGTGGAAGCCGGTGCAACCGGCCGCCGGCGGGCACTGGGTGACTCCACACGGCCTAGTTCAACAGCATCCCGGCCAGCGCCGTCACCGTCGCCGTGAAGCTCCCGTCCTCGCCGTGCGCCTCTCTCCACTTCATGGCGAAGTCGATGAGGCTGCCCCCGCCGCAGCCGGCGAAGCAGACCCAGAAGTTCAGCTCTTTGTGCACGCTGAAGCTCTTGTGCGCGTCGTCGTGAAAGGGACAGTGCCCCCGCCCGTCGGCGTTGAGCGCCACGTACTGGCTCACGAAGTCATACACGCTCACCTGCGCCTTGAGCCGCTCCGAGAGCGTGCCCTGCCTCTTCTTTTTTCTTCGTCCACGCTTGGCCTGCTCGACTTGGGGGGCGAACGGCCGGCTGGGGGACACGGGTCTGGCGGGGGGCGCGCGCGACAGCACCGCGTCGATGAACGCGCCCGGGACGCGGTCCGGCCTGCTCAGGAGTTTCACCTGTTCGCGCACGGAAGGCGCAAGGGGTTGGCCCGCCAGCGTCACGAAGTGGTATCGCCGCCCGCTCAAGCGGTGCCGGCCCAGCGGCAGGCGCACGAATGCGCCCGGGCCGGTGCGCAGCGCGTCCTGCTTGGGATACAACTCGATCCCCTCCAGCTTGTGCTCGGCCAGGAGCTGTCTGCCCAAGCGCCGGGCGTCGACGCCGGGGAGGGGAGGCGTGAACAGCCACAGGTGCCCGCCCCGGCGCGAGAGTTCCAGGTATGCCGGGATGTCCTGCTCCGTGAGCGCGCGCGCCATGTCCTGCACTCCCGCCCACGTCTCTGCGTCGTCCGCGTCGCAGCACAGCCACTGCGCCTGGCTCTCCGGGTCGAGCGCGTAGGCGCCGATGGTGATCAGTCCTTTCAAATGCGCCGCGATCAGGTCGGGGTGGAGGGTGCGCTTGATGACGATGTAGCTGCCGTCCTCGAGCTGGAGCGGGTACAGGTCGTCGCGCGGGATGAAGGTCGCCCCGTAGGCAACGACCAGCCCGCGGTCGAGTTCCACGCGGGCTGGTCGTTCTGGGTTCATGGTGATGGTATTGTACACCGACACTCAAGTGCGCTCATCAGTCGACCCTCACCCAGGGGTAGCTTAAGACATCGCCTTGGAAGCGTAATTCACAAACTATTCATCACCATCAAATAGACCACGTGGTACACTACTTAATGCCGCTGTAACGTTGCACGCCTGAGGGCTTTGAGTACACTATAGATGCATCAGAGCCACTGCCGAAACACGCAGCGCTCTTCCACATCCAGAACATGACCCTGACCCCTGACAACGGTTCAGCGCCACAGCTCCGGAGTGCCTTGTAAGTACGCATTCATTCTGGAAACCTGGACCTGAGACCGATCTAGGGAGTGAGTCGTTGGAGTCTAAAGCCGAACCTGGCGACTGGATCGAAGGCCCGTTCTGGGAAGGCGCAGTCCAGGTCGTCAGCATCCGCCAGCACACGGATCACGGACACGACGTGTTGACGGTTCACCCTGCGAACCGTCAGCCTTCTCGGACGTATGTTCTCGCACCTGAGGACTGGTCACGGATTCGCCGCCTCACCCATGGGAGCTGGGGTGATCTCGGTTTCATGGGCGATGCAACGCTCTTCCGCTTGGGGATTGAGGCGCACCGCCTGCGCCTGGCGCACTCGATCGACCCGTATGCGGCGCTCAACGCCAGCCGTATCGACCCGCTCCCCCACCAATTCGAAGCCGTCTATGCGCACCTGCTCTCTCGCCCGGTCGTGCGCGCACTCTTAGCCCACGACGCCGGGGCGGGCAAGACCATCATGGCGGGAATGCTCATCAAGGAACTGAAGCGCCGCCAGGGTGCGCGCCGTATCCTCATCGTCGCTCCCGCCGGGCTGACCGGCCAGTGGCGACGTGAACTGCTGACCAAGTTCGGCGAAGATTTCACCATCATTTCGCGCGAGTATATGCAGGACCGCCGTCTGGACAGCCTGGACGTTTGGCGCGAGACCGACTTTGCGATTGTGTCCATCGACTATGCGCGGCAGAAGCGAATGCGCCAGGCGCTCGAGACGGTGGAGTGGGACATGGTCGTCGTGGATGAAGCGCACAAGATGGCTGCCTACCAGCGCCGCCCGAACGCCTCCCCGGAGAAGACCCAGAACTACGAACTGGGCGAGGTGCTCTCCCGGCATACGACGCACTTTCTGTTGATGACGGCCACGCCGCACAAGGGTGACCCTGACAACTACCGGCTCCTGATCAGCCTGGTCGATCCGCAGTGGGGTGACGCGACCCAGTACACCGATGGCAGCGCGAACCCGGTGGTCCTGCGGCGCACCAAAGAAGAAATGCGCAAACCGGACGGCCAGCCGCTTTACCCGGAGCGTCTGGTTGAGCCGCTCGACTATAGCCTCTCCCAGCAAGAAGGCGAGCTACTTGAGGCGGTGCAGAAATTCATCCGCAAGCGCTACGAAAGGGCGAAGTCGGCCAACAAGCAGAGCGCGGCGTTTGCGCTCGTTATGTTGGAACGCCGGCTGGCATCCAGCCCCTACGCGCTGCGTGAGTCGCTCAAGCGAATGCGCAACCGCCTTGAAGATCGCCAACGCACCGGGCGTTTCCTGACCGCCGAAGCGGATGAGAGCGTGTGGGAGGAGTGGGAAGACCTGAGCGAAGACGAGCGCTGGGCGCGCGAGGCGCGGGCAGAACGCGAGGCTGCCGACCTGGTGCCTGCAAAGCAGATCGAAGTGGAACTGCGGCAGCTGGACACGTTGCTTGCCGACACCGAAGCGATCATCCGGCAGGGCAGCCAGCAGAAGATCAAGGCGCTGCGCGACGCCTGCGACCTGTGGGTTGGCGAGCAGGGACAGCAGTTGATTGTCTTCACGGAGTTCAAGGACACGCTCGACTACCTGCTCGCACGTCTGGCTGAATGGGGTTACACCACCACGCAGATTCACGGCGGCATGGCGCTGAAAGAGCGGCGCAAGGCCGAGAAAGCCTTCTGGGATGGCACGGCGCGGGTATTGGTGGCGACCGAGGCCGCTGGCGAGGGCATCAACCTGCAATGCTGTCACGTGATGGTCAACTTCGACATCCCCTGGAACCCGTGCCGCCTGGAGCAACGCATGGGCCGTATCCACCGCTATGGCCAGCAGGCGCCGGCGGTGTTCATCTTCAATCTGGTTGCCACCAATTCGATGGAGGATGAGGTCAAACAGGCGCTGCTCGACAAGATGGAGCAGATGCGCAGGGACCTGGGCGACAAGGTCTTCGACGTGGTTGGCTCTGTGCTGTGGCACGAGGCGCGTGGATTGCGCGAGGTCCTGGAGCGCGTGGCGCTGGGTGAAAAGGAGGCGGTCGAGGAGGCGAAACGGCTCATCGAAGCCGCCGGAGAAGCTGCGAAGGCCGCTATCCAGGCCGAACGGGGCATCACCATCACGGCTGCGCCGCTGGACATCGCCGACTTTCGCCGGAAACAGGCCACTTTCCACGCGCGCCGGCTCAGCCCGGAGGCGTCGGAGAAGTTCTTCCGGCAGGTCGTGCCCCTCTTCGGCGGCGGGCTGAGAGCGTTCAGCGTGGAGATTGGGGATGCCCGATACCCAGCGTTCGAAGTGACGCTCCCGCCTGACCTGCGGCGCGGCGGTCAGCGCCGGCTGCGCCTCTCGTTCTGGCCGGAGGCGTGCACCGACGACGAAACCGAAGATGACGCGGTGCTCTTTATCGCGCCGGGACACTGGCTGTTCGATGCTCTCTTGGAGCGGACAATCGAGCACTGCACACCCGCGCTTGCTCAGGGTTGCGTTTTCTTCGACCTCCAGCCGGAGGATGCCTCGCCGTACCTCGTCTGGTTCATCAAGAGCCACATCCGCGACGGGCTGGACCGCCGCGTCTGCGACCTGCTGGCCGCCGTCAAGCACCGCGCCGACCGGGAGCGCGTGACGCCGTTGCCGACGGATGTCCTGGACGGCTTCGACCTGGGCGAAGGGGGCGAGGTGGATGCCGCCGTGCGGCAGGTGATGCCAATGTTGCAGGGCCAGGTCGAGGTGAGCGACCAGTGCGTGGCCGACCTGTTCCTGCCCGAACTGGCGGCGCGGCGCGCGCAGCAGCAGGAAGCGATGGCGCGTGACTGGGCGTTCCTCAAGAGTGGCCTGCAAGCGTTGATGGACCGCTTGAGCGACGAGGCGCTGACGGCATACGTTGAAGGCAACGTCGAAGAAGGTGAGCGCCTGACCGACAAGAGCAGCGAGGTTCAGCGCCGGCTGGAGGACCTCGAAGGCCAGATGACCAGGGCGAGCCACCTGCTCATGGTGGCGCCGGAGGTGCTGGGCGTGGCGCTGGTCGCGCCCGCGCCGATTGCGCTGGTGGTTGAAGACCCCTCCGCTCCATCCGGCGTGCCCATGCGGCGCGACCCCCGCGTTGAAGCGGCTGCGATGCGCAGTGTGATGCAGTACGAACGCGAACAGGGGCGTTTTCCGAAGGACGTGCATGAGCGCGAGTCGTGGGACATCCAATCCTATGACGCGGAAGGCGTCGTGCAGCGCTATATCGAAGTCAAGGGGCGCGGGCCGGAGGATGCGGGCGTTGTAGACATCTCCACGCCAGAAAGGGAGGCTATGCGCCGCCTGGGGGATCAGCATTGGCTCTACATTGTCCGGCTGGGCGATGGGATGATGCTCCGAATCCAGAATCCGGCTAAACTCGAGATGCGCGAGCGCAAGGTCTGGGAGTTGCGCATCAGCGCTGCCATGCCCTTTGCAGAGATCAGCGCCATCGATCCCGATGTTCCCGGTGAGGAGAACCCCAACGCATGACGAAGCGTTACATTGAAGATGTCTTGCCCCTGGTGGAGCTGAACAAGTACGCCCAGAAAGGCGGCGGCATCGGTTCGCTCAACGCGATGCATCCGTATTTCGCCCGGCGGCCACTCACCGCCTCGCGCGCGATGACGCTGGCCGCCCTCATCGACGCGCCTGCCGACGACGCCGAGCGCGCGAAGCTCGAAGACCTCCTCATCAGCCTGAGCAGCGAGGAATGGCCCGACGACCCCGAACGCCTGGAGAGGGCGCGCGCCCTCATCC
>DAOTXU010000159.1:0-9135 GCA_034435135.1 Anaerolineae bacterium
TTACGACAGAGAAGCTCTGGACAGTTGTTGGTGAGATTCGGGACCTTTACTACATTTTATCCGATATCGCTGCTCTCGCCAGGGGCGAAGAGGGCGGTCTATCCGGTTATGGCGGCGGCCCCTGGACACCGCAGGGTATTGAACAGCGCAGGCAACGTTATCAAGAGTACTACAGAATGTTCCAGGCAATCGAACAGGGTCGTCTTGACGAGCCGGGAGAACGCACAGAAGACATGTCCATTGTGAGACGTTTCCCACCTGATATGGTCAGGCTGGACTGAGCTACTCTGTCAGGAAGGACAGCCCATGCGCGAAGACGGCCACGTGTTGGTGATCGGCGCCGCCGGCCTGGACGTGAAAGCCAGCCCCTACGCCGAAACCCTGCTGGAGGGGACCTCCAATCCGGGCCGCATCCGCAACACCGTCGGCGGCGTGGCGCGCAACATCGCTGAGAACCTGGCGCGCCTGGAAGTGCCTACCGTGTTGCTGAGCGCGGTGGGCGACGACTCGCCGGGTCGTCGCGTCTTACAGGAGGCCGGGGAGAGCGGTATCGATGTCTCTCACGTACTCAAAGTGTCGGACGCGCGCACCGGCGAGTGGATGGGCCTGATGCGTCCCGACGGCAGCCTGCGCCTGGCGGTCGATGACTACGAGATCATGCAGCGCGTGACGCCGCAATACCTCAACGCGCGCCGCAAGCTGTTCGCCGGAGCCAGGATGGTGGTCATCGACGCGAACCTCACCCCCAAAGCGCTGCAATCGGTATTTCGGTTGGCGGATCGCTACGCGCTGCCCGTGTGCGCCGACCCGACTTCGACCAACCTGGCCGGTCGTCTGTGCGAGTTCCTGAACCGGCTGTACATGATCACCCCCAACGCCCGCGAGACGACCGCGCTCTGCGGCATCACCGTGAACGTGAACGACCGCAACAGCGCACTCAAGGCAGCGCGCGAACTGTTGGCCCTGGGCGTAAAGATCGCTGTAGTCACGCTCGGCCCGGCGGGACTGGTCTACGCCGCCGGGGCCAGCAGCGGCTATATCCCCGCCCTGCGCACCGAGGTGATCGATTCGACCGGCGCGGGCGACGCGCTCACGGCGGGGGTGATCTTCGGGCTGCTCAATGAGGTGCCGCTGGACGAGGCGATGCGCCTGGGCGTGGCGGCGGCATCGCTGACCCTCCGCACCCGCCACACGGTCATGCCCGACCTGAGCCAGGAAAAGCTGTACAATCAGCTAGTCTGATCACCCGGCAGCGATGGATGCGAGCGACGTTCTACGCAACATCCGGCGACTGAACGCCGAACATGGCCTGTTCCCGCGCGGCGCGGCCGTCGTCGTGGGCGTCTCCGGGGGGCCGGATTCACTGTGCCTGCTGCACGCGCTGAACGCTCTCCGCGACGAGTTTGGCATCGGTCTGCACGTCGCCACGCTGGACCACATGCTGCGCGGCGAGGAATCTGCCGCGGACACGGCGTTTGTCGTCGAGATGGCGCGCGCGTGGGGCCTGCCGGCCACTGCCGGGCGCATCGACGTGCCAGCGCTGGAGGCGCAATTGCGCCTCGGCGTCGAGGAGACCGCGCGGCAGGCGCGCTATACTTTTCTGGCGCAGGTCGCGGCCCGCGTGGGGGCGCGTCGCATCGCGGCGGCGCACAACGCCGACGATCAGAGCGAAACCGTGCTCATGCACTTTCTGCGCGGCAGCGGGCTGGCCGGCCTGCGCGGGATGCGCCCCGTCACGCCTCTAAGCGACTATCACCTGCTTGATCCATCGGCGCTCGGCGCTCGGCAACCGGTGTTCGGCACTCGACACTCGGCGTCGAGTCCGAGCGAGCCGGCCCCCGAATCCGAGAACCAAGCGCCGAGTACCGATGTGTCGGGTATCCTGCTCATCCGACCGCTGCTCACCACGCCGCGCGTCGCCGTCGAAGCCTACAGCGCCGCGCACGGCCTCACACCGCGCTTCGACCGCTCCAACCTGGACACGACGTATTTCCGCAACCGTCTGCGCCACGAGATCATCCCTTACCTGGAAAGGGTGAACCCCAACTTCCGCGCGCTGCTGCGCCGCACCGCCGAGGTCGCCGCCGCCGACTACGACGCGCTGCGCGCGCAGGGCGAGCGGGCGTGGGCGGCGGTGTGCCGCCGGGAGGACGCGACCGCCATCGTCTTTGACCGCGCCGGCTGGCGCGCGCTCCCCTTGAGCACGCAGCGCGCGACGGTTCGTGAGGCCGGGTACCGGCTCAATCCCGCGCTGCGCGATGTGAGCTTCACCCACGTCGAAGACGCAGTCCGCGTGGCACGGGAGGGGGAAACCGGCGCGCAGGCGACGCTGCCGGGCGGGGTGTCGCTGCGGGTGGATTACGACGCGCTGGTGATCGCCGTCGCCGGTCATGAACCCGCACCGCCGCCGTGGCCGCTCCTCTGGTCGGAGGACCCGATCCCGGTGGCGCTGCCGGCGGACATCCCGCTGCCGGAGAGCGCGTGGCGCTTCACGCTGGCCCCCAGTCGCTTGCGGCTTGGCTCCATCCCGCATGACACGTGGAGCGCCGCGCTCGCTATCCCACCCGGCGCGCAGCTCGCGCTGCGTGGCCGCCGCCCCGGCGACCGCTTCGCGCCGCAGGGCTTAGAGGGCCACACCCAAAAGCTTGCCGCGTTCATGATTAACGCCAAAATCCCCGCCGCCTGGCGCGACTACATCCCGCTCCTGACCGTGAACGACCGGATCGCGTGGGTGGCGGGCTGGCGTGTCAGCCACTATTTCACCGTGCCTGCCGAGGCCGAGTCGTTTTTCATCGCGCGCTTTGTAAAGTGACAGGGTTCACAATACTTTGTTACGTCACACATATTTACCGTTGCCCCAGGCTCCAGATTCTTCATCGCTCATCAAGTTTGCGCTCAGCCTACCCTGCCATGCCATTTTGCGCGTTTGTTAGCTTGCCAATTGCGTCAATATAGTGTATAGTAAGGGTGTAGACTCTTATGCTTGGCTAAATACAATATAACGAGGGTCAGCGATGGTCAATCCAACAAACGAGACCGCTCACATACTGGTCGTAGACGATGAGGGCGCGATTCGCTACTCGGTCAGCAAGACCCTGCAACGGGTGGGCTACCACGTCAGCACCGCCGCCAGCGGCGAAGAGGCTCTGGAGATGATGACCGAGCAGAATTACGATGTCATCCTCACCGACATCCGGATGCCTGGCATCAGCGGGGTGGAGTTGCTGGCGCGCATCAAAGAAGTGTCGCCCGACGCGGTGGTCATCTTGATGACCGGCTATGCGAGTCTGGGTACCGCCGTCGAGTCACTGCGCCTGGGCGCGCATGACTATCTGGTCAAGCCCAGTTCGTCGCAAGACATCCGCCAGAGCGTGTCGCGCGGCCTGGAACGCGCCCGCGCGCTCCAGCGCCGCCGGATGCTCTTGCAGAACATCCAGGCCAACGTGCAGGAACTCACCGGGCAAACGGCTGGAGAGTTGGGCGTGATGGGCGGCGACGGCCCGCGCCGGGCGCAGACCTTCCCCGCCGCCGACGTTGGCACCATGACCCTCGGCCCCTTGACGATTTACCCTGGGCGCTACCAGATCGCCGTCGGCGACAGACCCATCGACCTCACCCCCACCGAGTTTGACCTGCTCCTCTACCTGGCCGCCCACCGGGGGCGCGTTGTGCCGTGCCATGAGTTGGTGCGCGAGGTGCGCGGCTATGTGGTCGAGGAGCGCGAGGCGCGCGAGGTGATCCGGCCCCACATCAGCAACCTGCGCCGCAAGCTCAAAGCCGCCGGTCAAAGCCCTGACCTGATCGTCAACGTGCGCGGCATCGGCTACCGCCTGTCGGAGCAACCGGGCTGAGGTTAGGCTCGCACAACTGACCATCACGCGACACGGGCCGGGGACGGCTCGGTCGCGTTTTCACTTTAGCTGAGGTTGCGGACTTCGGTCAGGATGTTGGGCGTGGTGACAAGTCGTTCAAAGTAATTGAGAAGACGGTTCAATGTATCGTAGTCTTCGGTAGCGAAGGTCTGCGTGCGCTTGAATTTGGGGATTTGCTCGCGGTCAAACAAGCCGACAAACAGCAGGAGGAGAATGTTCGTATCGACCAGTGCGCCGGCTTATTGCTGGAGCAATTCGTCAATGTAATCGCTCATGTTTCTCTGATTTTCATCGCCCGTACTTGACCATCATCCGCACGAATCTTAAAGACTTTGTATACCCGTTGCCTAACGTCAGACCCCGGGAAAGAAGGTCGAAAAAGCGGACTAACACTTTCCTTCTCATGTAAATATGGTGTAGAGAAACCTAAGGTCACAAACCAGTATTGCTCATCATCTGAGACTTCAACCTCCTCAGGCATGAGGTCTCGTAGATCAATCTGGTCATACATTTGATTGACGTATTCAGTTGCGATTTTCACGGCCTCTTTTACATCAATCACAGCACTACCTCCTGCGCAGTCTACCTCTCGACTCTGGCTTTTTAGCGTTTTTTCTTGTTCATCAAGTTTCTGCTTGTCCCCCGCGCCGATTCGGGTTACTTTTAGAGCGACAATCTCAGTTGTAGCACATCCGCAGGGGAAATCATGGGCACGCTAAACCCCGACCTGCTCTCGGACGACGTGGAACGCCTGCTCAACCAGGCCGTCGCGCGCATGGATCAACTCCGGCAGCCGCTTCTCACCGCCGAGATCGTGCTGGAGGCCATGCTCAACGACGCCGACAACGCCGCTTATGACCTGTTGAAGCAGTACCAGCAGGAGCGCGGCCTCGACCTGGATCGCTTCACCCGCCAGGCGCGCCTGGCCGCCGAGCGCCGCCGCGCCCAGAGCGCCAACCTGGACTTCGTGACCAACGACAACCGCCGCGTGCCGCTCTCCAACGACATGATTATCGCGCTGGACGAGGGCCTCACCATCGCGCAGGCCGCCGACGAATCCGAGGTGGATGCCGATCATTTGCTGCTGGGCATGGCCGACCGCCGCGCCTCCACCGCCGGGATACTGCGCCAACACGGTGTCCTGCCCAAGCGCCCCGGCCCGGTCGAGGCGCCCGCCGCGCCAGACGGCGGCCAGGCGCGCCGCAGCGAGCGCATTATCAACCATGTCGCCGAGAGCAAAGCGGGGCGGTTCCGCCCGGTCTACTTCCGCGAAAAGCTATTGCAGGATATGGCGAACATCCTCTCGCAAACGCAGAAGCGCCACCTGATCCTGCTCGGCCCCGACGGCGTGGGTAAGCAGACCCTCGCGCTTAGCCTGGCGCAACAAATCGCTACGGGCAAAGGCCCGGTCGGGCTGGACAAGCTCGTACAGATCGACGAGGCGTACCTGATCGACAAGCCGCTGAACGCGGTCGAAGCTGGCCTCAAGCAGGCGAAGGGCGGCATCCTCTTCCTGCCGCACATCGAGCGCTTCTTTGAGCGCCCGGTCACCGTCGGCGATCAGAAAGTGTCGCAGGAAATCAAGAAGGCTTTCCATAGCAACGACCCCGTCATCATCGGCACCGCCGCCGAGGTCGAGTATAACGAACTCATCAGCCCCGTCCCTGTTGTGACGGAGAACAGCCAGTTGCTCCGCGTCCCAGAGACCGACCCAAACGAGACGGTCGAAATCCTGAAGGTGCTCAAGCCCCATTTGGAAGTGGACTACGAGGTCCAAATCACCGACGACGCGCTGAAAGTCGTCGCCAGCCTGGCGCGGCGCTATCTCTCTGGCACGCCCCTCCCCCGCTCCGCCGAGCAACTGCTGCACCGCGCGTGCGCCATCGTCAGCCGCGTGGTCGATCAACACCTGCCGCAAGAGTCGAGCGCGCCCCCCGACCGCCGCGTGGACGCCGAAGATGTGACCATCGCCATCAGCCAGATGACCGGCATCCCCGCCAGCCGGCTGGGCGGCGACGAGCGCACGCGCTACGCGAGCATGGTCGAACACCTGCACGAGCGCATCGTCGGGCAAGAGGAGGCCGTGCAGGCGATCAGCCGCGCCGTCAAGACCGCGCGCGTCGGCCTCAAAGACCCCAAGCGCCCCATCGGCTCGTTCCTCTTCCTGGGGCCGACCGGCGTCGGCAAGACCGAACTTGCCAAAGCGCTGGCCGAGTTCATGTTCGGCAGCGAAGACGCCATGCTCCAACTGGACATGAGCGAGTTCCAGAACGAGAGCACGGTCAACCGGCTCATCGGCTCGCCCTCCGGCTATGTGGATTCGGAGGCCGGCGGGCAGCTCACCGAGCGCGTGCGCCAGCAGCCATATATCATCGTGCTCTTCGACGAGGTGGAGAAGGCCCACGCGCGCGTCGTGGACGTCCTGCTCCAGGTGATGGAGGAGGGTCGCCTCACCGACGGGCGCGGCAACACCGCCTTCTTCGCCGAGACGGTTATCATCATGACCAGCAACCTGGGCGCGGAGTACCTGGCGCAGACCGACATCGTGGACGAGTCGGGTTATGTGCGCGCCGACGTGCGCGAGGCTGTAATGGCAGCAGTGCGCGCGCACTTCCGCCCGGAGTTCCTCAACCGGCTAAGCGAAATCGTGCTCTTCCATCCCCTCAACAACGAGCACCTGTACCAGATTCTCAACCTCCTGCTCAACAAGGAGAACAAGCTCGCCGGCGAGCGCGGCATGGCGCTGGCGTTCACCGAAGAAGCCAAACAATTTCTGTTGGCGCAGAACGACCATCCCGAATGGGGCGCGCGCCCGCTGCGGCGCATCATCGACCGCCACATCCGCGAACCCATCGCCGATTTTATCCTCCAAGAGAACCCCGGTCCCGGCACGACCATCGCCATCGACGCGCCGGATGGGAAAAGCATCCAGTTCAACATTCAGCGGGCCGCAGCCAAAGCGTGAGCGCCATGCGCACCCCCGATCCCGACCCGGCTGCGCCTGCGCTCGACGAGTTTCGACGTCGGCGCGGCGAGGCCACGCTCACACCCGAAGCCGCCGAACGCCTGGCAGGACAAGCAGCTTTCCTGTTTAGGGATCACTACACGAAAGAAAACGCCTACCTGAGCGCCGCGATCACCTTGCTGACCGAGCTTGCCACCCACCCCGACCCGGCGTTTGCGCGCATCGGCGCGCGGCGCCTCTTCCCAGAACTGGTGGAATGGTCCGCCGACTGGTTCGACCCCGACTACTGCCGCCTCTACGACCTTCTCTTCGCGCAGGTGATCGACCTCTGCCGCCGCCTGCCTGCCTGCCGGGAGTTGAATTTCTCACTGCACGGCTACGGCCTCTCGCGCGTTGAGGACTTCCTCGCCCGCCGCGAGGCGCTGCACGCGCCGCGCCCACGCATCTACCCTCCCGCCGGGCGCGTGAAGAAGGTTCTCGTGCTCTCGCGCGTCACTTTCGGCGCGGAGGTCGCCGTGACCAGCGTGGCGCTGCGCGTGATGCGCCAGCTTTACCCCGACGCGGAACTCGTTCTGCTCGCCGCGCCAGTGATCGCGCAACTCTTCGCGGGCATGGCAGACTTCCGCGTCCAGGACGCGCGTTACCCGCGCGGTGGGACGTTGCTGGAGCGGTTGAACAGCTGGCCGATCCTCACCCAAACCGTCGCCGACGAACTCGCCGGTCTCGACGCCGACCAGTACCTCATCATCGACCCGGACTCGCGCCTGACGCAACTGGGCCTGCTGCCGGTCACGCTCGACGAGGCGCGCTATCTCTTCTTCGAGAGCCGGTCCTATGGCGGCGATGACCGGGAGGCGCGCATCGGCGAGCTTACCGCGCGTTGGCTGGGCGAGCAGTTCCGCGCGCCCGAAGCAACCGGCGCGCCGGAGCCGCCTTTGCCGTTCGTCAGCCTCTCGATGGAACACAACGCCTTGACGCGCGCGCTGCGCGACGCGCTCGCCGGCAGCAGACGCCCGCTCGTCTGCGTGAGTTTCGGCGTCGGCGGCAACGACGCGAAGCGCGTCGGGGAAGTCTTCGAGGGCGAACTGCTCAGCGCGCTGCGCGCCGCGGGCGCGCGCGTGTTGCTGGTCAAAGGCGTGGGCGAGGAGGTCGCGCGCGCCGAACGCCACTTAGCGGCGCTACGCGCGCGGGGGGTTGAGGTTATCGACGTAAAGGCGAACGCGCCGAAGGCGCTGCCCGGCGCGTCGAAGCTGCGGCGCGCCGGTGTGATCGCGTGGGAGGGCGAATTAGGCGCGTTCTGCGCAGTGATCGCTGCCGCCGACCTCTACATCGGCTACGACTCCGGTGGGAGCCACATCGCCGCCGCGCAGGGCGTGCCGGTCGTGGACATCTTCGCCGACGACAGCATCCCGATGGTCACGACGCGCTGGACGCCGACCGGCCCCGCGCCGGTCCACGTGATCGAGCACTACCAAGCGCCGACGGAGACGCTGGAGCGGGTGATGACGGCGTACCGCGCGGCTCTCGCTGCTGAGCAATAGCCCTTACCGTCTGAGCGCGTGATACCGGCTCAAGGCAAACCCCTGCCAGAGCACGGCCCCGCCGTCCAGTAACACCGATCCGCGCCAGGGGGCGCGTGGGCCGTGATAGTACACGCCCCGGATGAGCAACTTCGGGGTCATGAGCGGCGGGCCGGGCCGCCCGCCCAGCGTTTCCAGGGCCACATGCGCGCCGGGGTAGAAGAACCAGGCTTTCACCTGCTCGTACTGCAAGATGTCCCGCGTATAGCGCGCCCAGACTGCCTCCGGCAACCCCAAATCCGCCACCAGATCGCCGAGCGCAAACGCGCCGTAAAGGTCCAGGCTGGCGATCACCCCTTCCGACGCGACGGCGCGCCCGGACCATCCCGCGCTTGTCAGCCAGCGCAACTCATCTCTCCGCTGGCGCACCGACCCCGGCAGCACAAACGGATTGCGCGCGAGGGAGCGCCGCGCCTCCGCCAGCGTGGTCACGCCAGGCGTGATCCCCTGCCAGCACGGGTATTCACAGTCGAGTCCTTCCGTCGAGAACATGCCCGGCGACGTGAGCGCCTCCCCCGCCGCGCCCGCGACCGTCACGAGTGCGGCAAACGTCACGATCAGGGACAACGTCAGCGAGATGAGTCTATTCATACGAGCCTGTTCCACGCGCCCGGTGGCTTCGCCGTCAGCCGCTATCGTATCATGAATGAACTGATTCAAACTTTTGCCAACAGCTGACCGTGCTAAGCGTTTCTCTACCTCACCCCCGTCTCGCCTG
>DAOTXU010000160.1:0-1976 GCA_034435135.1 Anaerolineae bacterium
CGCAGAACCATCGTCCCGATCGCATCCTTTTTTCGCTAAGGAGGGCAGTCACATGACCTGGCGCGAGAAAACCGTTGTCATCACCGGAGGCGCTACCGACCTGGGTCGAGCCATCGCCGGAAGTTTCGCCGACGCGGGCGCAGTGGTAGTCCTTGCCGACCGGTCGCGTGAGGGCTTGCAGGCGGCGAAGGCAGCCATCGGCGGGCAGACCTACCCCGCCCTAGCCGACGTCGGGGATGAAACGCACCTGGCGCAACTGTTCGCGCCGCTGGAACGGGTGGACGTGCTCGTGTGTTGCGCCAGCGGCGCCGGCGCGCCGGCGCCGATTGAAGACACCACAGCAGAAACCCTGGCCGCCGCGCTGGAGGTCGGGGTGTATGGCAGCTATTGGGCGGCCAAGCACGCCCTGCCCAAGATGGGCGCAGGGGGGTGCATCGTCTTCGTGTCGAGCGCGCCCGCCCCTTACGCCAGCGCGCAGAGCCTGGTCGGCGGCGCGGTCGAGGCGCTCACGCGCGCGCTGGCCGCCGAACTGGACGCGCGCGGGGTGCGCGTCAACTGCGTGGCGTTGGGGTCGGACGATCTTGCCGCCCTCAAGGACGACGCGGCAGGCGTTGTGCGGCTGCTTGCAGGAGCGACACACATCACGGGCGCGGTGATTGCCGTAGACGGCAGCGCCGCGCGGCGGTAGACTCTTCCTGCCTTTGCCTTCAACACTCAAAAGGACGACGAGATGGTTGGTGCGCTAAACAAGATCGGCGATCCTCAGCTCAAGCTCTTGCGCGCGCTCTTCAAGCAGGGCAACAAGTTCATGATGTTGATGTGGCGGCTGGGGTTGGGCCGGTACTGCAACTCCCCGTATTGGGGCTACATCATGGTGCTCACCACCACCGGGCACAAGTCGGGGTTGAAACGCTATGCGCCGGTGAACTTCGACCAACAGAACGGCGTGGTGTACTGCCTCCCCGCCTGGGGCAAAAAGACGCACTGGTACCGCAACCTCGAAGCCGACCCGCATTGCGAGGTCTGGCTGCCCGACGGCTGGTGGGCCGGCGTCGCCGAGCCGGTGACCGACCCCGACGAGCGGTTGCGCATCCTGCGCCGCCTGCTCGTCCGCAGCGGGTTCGCCGCCCGGCTGTTCGAGGGGATCGACGCGGCTACCCTCTCCGACGACGAGCTTCGCAAACTTGGCGAGCGCTACGAAGCGGTGGTGCGCATCCGCCTCGTCGCCGAGCGGAGCGGTCCTGGCGGCCCTGGCGACCTGGCCTGGGTGTGGTCGGCTCTGGGAATAGGATTATTGATGCTGGTTGTCCTGGCGCGGCTTTCGCGCCGTCGCCGAAGCAGATAATCGACTGCGCGACCGCACGGCTGGCACCAATCTTGCAACAGTGTGGCAGTGAAGAACTTCCCAACAGGGGACGCGGTTGCATTCATATTCAGGAGACCCCCATGCGGATGCGAACCATGCAGTTGTACGAGAGGCAAACCGACAGCGCTTTGGAAGCGGTGGGGCGGTGGCTCAACTTGCGTTTCTGGCAGGCGGCGGCGCGGGCGCTTTACACTCTGTACCGTTACAAGAAAGCGGTGCGGTCGCTCTTTTGGTTAGGGATTGCACTGTACCTCGCCAGCGCCGCACTCACTTTTCTGATCGCTTGGCTGTTTTAGCTTGAGGGAACTCCACGGGAAAACATGGTCATGTCGCCGCCTCCAGAAGCACCTTTTTCGAGAGGTGTCCGCGTAGTTTAGGCGCGGGGGCGCTGTAGGATCGATTGTGACGAATCGAGCCACCGGATACTGAACGTATGTTCGAGGATGAGGCTGGCACATTCTCTTACCTCACCCCCTCGCCCTTCGGGCAGTCCCCCTCTCCATGCAATGGAAAGGGGGACTTCAGACGCTGAACAGGACCGACTCCCCCTCTCCGCACGCGGAGGGGGGATCGAAAGGGTCTGGAAGCAAGGGACGACGCCGTGCACAAC
>DAOTXU010000161.1:0-8038 GCA_034435135.1 Anaerolineae bacterium
GCGGCGCTGCTGGGCCGACCTCTCGCGGACCACGTGGCGGCGCGGCTGCGCGGGCTGGGCCGCGAGACCCTCCTCATCACCAACACCCCAGAGGCGCACGCGCACCTGGGCCTGCCGATGTTCCCCGACCTGCTGCCGGGCAAGGGGCCGCTCGGCGGCATCTACACTGCGCTGGCGCACGCCGCCGGGGATTACGCCCTGGTGGTTGCGGTCGATATGCCCTTCCTCAACCGCGAGCTGCTGCGTTACATGATCGACCTTGCGCCGGGCTTCGACGCCGTTGTGCCACGCTTGGGCGGTCTGCCGGAGGGGATGCACGCGATTTATGGCAAGGGGTGTCTGGAACCGATCCGCGCGCGCCTGGAGGCTGGTCAGCTCAAGGTGACAGGCTTCTATGAGGAAGTCCGGGTGCGCTACGTCGAAGAGGCGGAGATTGACCGGTTTGACCCGGAGCGCCGCTCGTTCTTCAACATCAACACGCCGGGCGATTTGGAAGCCGCCCGGCGCCTGTTGGCAAGGGGCAAGTTCTGAGCAGCGGCGTTAGTAGTAAGTAGGGTTCCCCAACGACATCAGGTTGCTGAGGATGCAACACGTCGCCGGGATGGTCACGAGGACGGATACAAGCAGGCCGACGATGGCGACGACGACTCCTACGGCGACGCCCTGTCGATGCACGGTGCCCAGAGAGTGTCCCCACACCACCAGGGTGTAAACCAAGCCAATGAGAAACACGCCGCCCAGAATCGGCGTCAGCGTGTTATAGCGGTCCAGCGCGGCCTGGTCAAAGACTGGGTAGCCGTACTCGTCCACCTGAACCTGCCCGATCAGCATGACGGGCAGCAACATCACCAGCATGAGGATAAACGATAATACAATGAGCGTCGGCGCATAGGCGATAGAGAAGATATGGACATGATCGTAGAAGGTCTGGTCGGAGCCGAAGAGCCTGGCGGCCCGGTACATCCCGAAGGCCAGGGCAAAAAAGAAGATGACCTGGAAGGGCGCATAAATCACCGCCATCTCGCCAGTGAGTTGCGCGCCGCCGACAAGGAATGACCCGATGGGCAGGGCTTCGCCAAGAAAGGCCGCCAGCGGAGCCATGCCGATCAACACCCCGGCCACGACCACGACGGTAGACGCGATGGAGCAAATCACCACATTCAATACGGTGCGCCCGATGTTGGCGACCTCAAGCTCGGCCTGATAAGCACCTTTACCATCAAAGATCAGGGCAGAGATCCAGGCGTCGAACAGGGCGATGAACCCACGCTTTCCCGTCTTTTGCTTTTTCTCCGCCGCTGGGAGACGCGCGTCTTCGGCGAGCAGTTCCGCGAGGTTGGGTTTCCCTTTCTTTTTCTTCCAGGTGACTGCCGGTGCCGTCGCCGCCTCCGCGTCCAGCGAGTCCAGGAACGACCCTGACGCCCCTGTCGCGGGTGACGGCGCCGCAACCGGGGCTGTTCCGCCTGCCTTTTCCTCCTCTTGCCAGGAGGCGGGCATCTGGAGGGTCGGTTGCGGCGGAGTCGGCGCAGGCTGCGGCTCGACGGGAGGGGGTGTGTAAACCGGCTGCGATGCGGTTTTGCCCATCTTCTGCTGGACTTTTTCCAGGCCGCGTTGGGCGTGCGGGTTGTTGGGGTTGATGGTCAGCACGTTTTCCAGGCAGATTTCCTGCTCTTCCGGCGAGTCAACCGCTGCGCTGAGCCAGAGCCACGCCTGTTCGTTGCGCTCGTCGATGTCCACCACCTGGGTGAGCAACGCCCGCGCCTGTTGCTTTTGACCGGCCTTGAGCGCATGGATGCCCTGTTTGAGGAGTGTATCGACCTGACTCATGGTTCGGGTTTTCCTGGCTCGCCGCGCCCGGAGTTCGTGAATGAACAATCCCTTAGCCTATTATAAAGGCCTTAGCGCGAACCCGTGGTGAGGAATTTGTTAATTTTCTTTAAGGCAACCCTATAGGCCACAGGGCGCAACCTGAGGGCGCGGATGCGCCCTGTGGCTGTGAACTTAGTTGAGCAAGGCTGCACCGGCTGGTTATGCCGCACCGCTGACGGTCCGTTTAAGGATCTCGCGGTAAACGAAGTAGACGATTACCGCGATCACGGCGGTGACGACGCCGGCGGCGATCCCCCACACGAGCGAGTCCGTGATGGTGAACTCATCGACTTGAGGGACATCCGGGTTCGTCTTCCGGGCCTCATTCGCGGCAGCAACGAGCTGCGACTGAAGCGGCGAGACGATGATGTAGGGAGCGAGCCAGGTGACCAGGAAAATGACGATCACCGCGACGATCAAGCCGTAGCGGAGCAATCGCAGACGCCCCTCGATGTCGCTCGCGCTGAGCCACTGGCCCTTCTTCTCTTCGGACATGGTTGACCTCCTGTTGCTTGAGAGACGCAAGTGCACTGAAACCTCCTGAGACTCTCCGCGCACGTTTCTGAAACGGCCTACAGAACAGGGTTCAGGTCGCAACAAGCCCGCCGATTGAGGTGCAAGTCGTGAAAGGGTGTGCGCGTCCTTTCTCACCTATGCATTATAGTCAAAGACGGAATTGAGGCAAAATTTGGGTGTATCAATGCGCGGCGTCTAAAAGCAACGCGGGTTGCTTTTGCGCCGCGCCGGTTTTACACTCTGGGCTGCGACCTGCGTCATCGCGTCAGCATAAGGGAGCCAACTGTGCCACAAAAGACCCTAGCGCTCATCGCCCACGACGGCAAGAAGGCCGACATGGTAGCCTTCGCCATCGCTCACAAAGACCTGCTGGCCGGCTATCGCCTGGTCGCCACCGCCACGACCGGCAGGTTGCTCATCGACAAGTGCGCGCTGCCGGTTGAGTTGATGTTGTCCGGCCCCCACGGCGGCGACGCCCAGATTGCCGCGCTCGTGGCGACCGGCCAGATCGCGGCGGTCTTCTTCTTCGTCGATCCGTTGGGCAAGCATCCCCACGACCCAGATATTCAGGGTTTGTTGCGCATCTGCAATGTGCACAACGTCCCCCTCGCCACCAACCCGGCCACCGCCGAGCTTGTCATCACTTCCAAGCCGCTGTAGCGCCGGGCGTGACCGCACGACGGGTGCATTCCAAGTTGGGGGCAACTTCTTGTACGAGCGCTTACCTCACCCCTAAATCCCCTCTCCACACGTGGAGAGGGGACTTAAAGACATTCCGACCCCCCTCTCCACTCGTGGAGAGGGGACCGGGGGGTGAGGTAAAACACGCAGAACCTTGCTGCTGAAGACTCGCCCCAAAATGGAATGCACCCTGCACGACAGAGGAATTGTCCTGAGCTACTTCATCTGATAGAATGGCGTTGTAAGAGAGAGGTGTTCATTCTAGCCGCCCCGCTCTGGTCAAAAAATTATCGCTGTTCGCTGCCCGCCAGGGGTTCTTGCCGACTGGGGCGCTGAGGCTTGGGGGCGTCGCGGACGACAGGGGAAGAGCCACTCCCAGGACTGTAGGCGTGAGCAGAGTCGATTTCACCGGCCAACAGCTTGGCCCTTACCTCGTCCGCGAATTGATCGGGTTGGGCGGGATGGGCGACGTCTATCGCGCCTACCAGTTGTCGATGAAGCGTGAGGTGGCGCTCAAGGTCATCCAGCTAAACCCTGAGTCGGCGGATGACGAGTTCCGCCGCCGGTTCGACCAGGAGGCTGAGACCATCGCCGTGCTGGAACACCCGCATATCCTCCCGGTGTTCGATTACGGCATCGACCGAAACGTGGCATATCTGGCGATGCGCCTGGTGCGTGGCGGCACCCTCGAACGTCTGGTCAGGGAGGAGCCGCTCTCGCTCGACCAGGTGGCTGATATCTTCGGGCAGGTCGCGCGCGCCCTGGACTATGCGCATCGCCGGGGTGTCATCCACCGCGACTTGAAGCCCAGCAACATCCTGCTCGACCAAGAGCGCCACGCCTATCTCACCGACTTTGGCGTGGCGAAGATCATCGGCGGGTCGGCGGCCACCATCACCGTCAGCGGCAAAGTCGTCGGCACGCCGGCGTACATGGCGCCGGAGCAACTGCGGGGCGCGCGCATCGACCATCGCGCCGACATTTTCAGCCTGGGCATGATCCTTCACTATATGCTCACCCGGCGTGCCGTCTACGAGGGCGAGTCCCCGCTGTCGCTCATCTACCAACAGCTCGAAGAAACGCCCACATCCCCGCGCGCCGTCAACCCGGAAGTCCCGCTGGCGGTGGATACGGTGGTAATGCGCGCGCTGGAGAAGGACCCGCGCAAACGTTTCGACAGCGCCGAAGAAATGGCGCACGCCCTCGATGTCGCGTTGGGCCGCGCCACCACTCCCCGGTACGTGACCCCGCTGTCACCGGCGACCATTCTCGCCATGCAAACTGAGCAAACCTCACGCCCCAGCACGCTGACCGGGCGGCTGCTGCGCCTCCCCCGACCGGTGTTTTGGGGCGCGGCGGCGGTGATCGTGCTGGTCGTACTCCTGATCGTCCTGCTCTCGATACCCAAGCCTGACTTTCACCCGCCCACCGTCGTTCCCGGCCAGCGGGTTAGCGCCGAAGAGATGGTCGCCTCCGATGAGGAAATCGCGCGCGCGGCGCGGCACCTGGGCGACCGCGGCTTTATCGCGTATATTGCCTGCAACCAGGAGAGCGTTTTCTTCGCGGCCCATGCGCGCGAGATGAAAGATATCGCTGAGGGATACGACCTTGACTTTCGCGTCTACGATAGCAGGACTGATGCCTATCAGGAAATCATTGAGATCGAACGGGCGCGCACAGATGGCGCTAAGGCACTGATCATCTGCGTACTCGATCCTGACCTCCTTGCAGACACGTTGGCGTCGGTCGAGAAGGCGGGCATTCCGCTGGTGCTGAATAATGTCAGCGTCCCGCCTTCCTACGGCGGCGTGATTGTGACCGCAGATAACTACCGGCTTGGCCTGGAGTCTGGGCGGCTTGCGGGGCAAATCGTCGCCGAGGAGATGGGCGGCCAAGCGGACGTGGTAATCCTCGACTACCCCGACCTGCCTATCATCGTCGAGCGCGCGGACGGCATGGAAGCAGGTCTCCTGGAGTTTGCGCCGGATGCTAACATCATCGGGCGCTTTCTGGGTGGCACCATTGAAAACGCCGAGGCTTCGATCCGGGACCTGATCGAGCAGGGCGCCCACTTCAACGTCATTCTCAGTATCAACGATGTGGGCGCTTACGGGGCGATCAATGCGCTTGAAGCCGCCGGCTTCGCGCCCGATTCGGTGGTCATCGTCGGCGTGGACGCGGAAGCCAAAGCGCGGCAATATATCCGCAACGGCCACTTTATGCGCGGTTCGATTGAAGTCGCCGGGGTTGAGAGCGGCGCGCGCCCCACCATTTATGCCATTGTCAAGCTGCTCGCCGGCTCGACCGTGCCTGAAGTCGTGCTGGTGCCGCCGGGCCAGGTCATCACCCGGGAGACGTTTCAGGCCGGCGATTAGCGTCCCTGCGCCTCGTAGGTTGCATCCATATTGGCCGCGAGTTCGGCGATGCGCGACTGCACCAGTTGCATCGTGGCCTGCGCCCGCGTGACCGCCGGACGCACGTCGGCCTTGGGGTCAGTGAGGCGCGCATCGAACGAAGATATGACCTCTGCGACGGTCATGGCGATCAACTGGTGCGTCTCACGCGCGCAGTCGGCAGGCACGGCGAGTTCGTCGATGCTGGCTTTGTACACGCGCATCTCCTCCAAAATCGACGTTAACTCGTCGCCGGAGGCTTCAGTCGCGTGGGTGATGAGGTCCCCGAAAGCCTCAACCAAGTAGCCGACGGCCTCAGTCCAGTTGTCTACGTCGCGCGGGCTGCAACCCGCGACCAGGTTCATCTCGCCGGGTACAACCGGGAAGAGAGTCGGTGTGGGGGTGGCCGGGCCGGGCTGACAGGCGATCAGCGCCACCACCCCCGAAAGCATGACCGCGAAAAAAGAACGCTTTCGCATCGACATTGGCGCGACTCCTGGTCACAATAGCACCGGTCTATCCAGCTTAATCCCACAATCACTTTTCCACAACTTCGCGTGTAGGGGCATAGCGTGCCGTCCCCTCACACACAAGACGGGATTGGCCCTACTTCCCTGCGTGCGGTATCTTTCCCGCTGTGATGGACAACCTCGCCACATTCCTGCTCAGCTTTGCGCGCACCCCGACCGCGCGCCAGGTCGGTGCGGGGTTGCTGGCTGCGCTCTACCTGGGCCGCGTGATGCTTGAGTTCGCATTGCCGCCGGCCCGCTCTACATCCGACGCGGCGCTTGCTCTCGCGCTCGCGGTGGCCATCGGTATGGCGGCGGGGTTCGCCCTCACGCGCCTGACCGGCGTCGCCTGGCCGTCGCTTTTGTTGTTGATCTACATCCTCTACCCGGCGATCAACCCGGAGGCCGCTGTTGTCGCCGGCGCGCTGGCGCTGGCAGCGTGGCTGGCGGCGCGCCCCCTCCCGAATGGCCTGGTCTGGGACGCGGCGGCGCTGCTGATCGGGCTTGCGGTTTACGTCGGTACGGCGTCGCCGGGTATGCTGCCCGCTGACGCGGGCGAGTTCCAGTTGGTCGTGAGCGACCTGGGCGTGGCGCACCCACCCGGCTACCCGCTCTACACGATGCTGGGTTGGGCGTTCACGCGGTTGCCCCTGGGCGCGATGGCGTATCGCGTAAACCTGTTCTCGGCGCTCACCGCTGCGCTGACCCTTGCCGTGCTCAGCCGCGCTGTCCGCCGCGAGACCGGCTCCGGGCCGGCGGGGTTGGCCGCCGCGCTGACCCTCGGCGCGGCGACGAGCTTCTGGCTCACCGCGACGCAGGCCAGCATCCGCCCGATGACGGCGCTGCTGGCGGCGCTGATGCTCGACGCGCTGTTGGCGTATCGGCGGGCGGTTCGTGAGCGACTTCGGCATACAGGTGAGGGGAAAGCCCTGATTCGCTTCGCCCTCTGCCTGGGGTTGGGACTCACGCACCATGTTTCACTGATCTTTGTCGCAGGTGTGTTTATCGCGGCGCTGCTCGCGGTCGATCTGACTATCCTGCGCCAGCCGCGCCGCTGGGTAAGGCCATTGCTGGCGTTCGCGGCGGGGTTTCTGCCCTGGCTTTACCTGCCGCTCCGCGCCGGGGCGACGCTCGCGCCGCCGGACATCAACACGTGGGGTGGGTTCTGGAATCACGCGCTGGCGCGCGGCTTCGCGGGCGATCTGTTTGGCTTCTCGCCGGTGGAGCGCCTGCCGGTGATGGGCAATGTACTCACGTACCAGTGGCACGGCCTCGTGTTGATCCTGGCCGCGCTCGCGGCGCTGGTCATGCTCTGGCGCGACCGCTGGCTGCTGGCGGCGCTCGGCGGCGCGTTTGCGCTGCACGCGCTAGTGACGGCTATGTACCGCGCGCCGCAGACGGTCGAGTACATGGCGCCGGCCTACGTGTGTCTGGCGGCGGCGGTGGGGTGGATGGTTGGGAAGATCAAAGCTCCCCCCCAGCTTCAAGCTCGCGGGGAGCCAGCAGGGGCACGGCGCGCCGTGCCCCTGCCAAGTTTCCTGTCGGGCAGACTGCGCGCTTTCACCTCACCCCTAAATCCCCTTTCCACACGTGGAGAGGGGACTTCGCAGCCCGCTGAACCCCCCTCTTCATCTATAAAGAGGGGGCCGGGCGGTGAGGTGCTGTCTTCCCTGTTGACCGCCATCATCTTCCTCGGCGGCGCGCTGACCTGCGCCGCCAACCTGCCGAGCCTGCTCTACCTGCACACCGACGAAGAGGCGCGCGACTTCGCCGTGCGCCTGCTCGCCGAGACGCCGGAGGGCGCGGCGCTCCTGGCGAACTGGCACCGGGTCACGCCGCTGTGGTATCTGCAGATCGTCGAGGGGCAGCGCCCCGATGTAGAAGCCGTTTACGTCTACCCCGACGGGGCGGAGCCGCTCGACGCGACATGGGTGCGCCGGATCGGGGAGTATCTGGACATGGGTCGCCCGGTCGTGGCGCAGGGCTATTATCCTGACGCCTACACCGCGAGCGGCTACCGCTTCGAGCCGCAGATCGCCGGGCCGGGGTGGGTCGTGGGGGGGGGGGGGG
>DAOTXU010000162.1:0-1742 GCA_034435135.1 Anaerolineae bacterium
TGATCGAAGTCGTGGTGGAGAAGCCCGCCGCCGCGTCGAAACGCGCCGCGAGCGCCGCGCCGGCCTCGAAGCCGCAGCGTCTCACCGAGATTGAGCCGGAAGCAGTAGATCGCCTGCCCATGTCGATGGCCGAGTTCGCGCGCGTGCTCGGCGGCGGGATGGTACCGGGGAGCCTGGTGCTGCTCGGCGGCGACCCCGGCATCGGCAAGAGCACGCTGCTCCTGCAAGTGGCCGGCGAGATGGCCGCGACCAGCGGCCCGGTGCTCTACGTGAGCGGCGAGGAGTCGGCGCGGCAGATCAAGATGCGCGCCGACCGACTCGGCATCCGCGCCGGGGACCTGTATCTCGTCACCGAGACCAACCTCGAAAGCATCCTCGCCCACGTCGAGGGCGTGCGCCCGCGCCTGCTCGTCGTCGATTCGATCCAGACCACCTTCACCGACGACCTGGAGTCCTCGCCCGGCGGCGTCAGCCAGGTGCGCGAGTGCGCCAGCCGGCTGCAATCGCTGGCGAAGCAGACCGGCGTGGGCATCTTCCTGGTCGGGCACGTGACCAAAGAGGGCACCATCGCCGGCCCGCGCGTGTTGGAGCACATCGTTGACGCGGTGCTCTACCTGGAAGGCGACGCTTACCAGGCGTTCCGCGTGCTGCGCGGGGTCAAGAACCGTTTTGGCCCCACCTCCGAGGTCGGCGTGTTCGAGATGCGCGACGCCGGCATGGTCGAGGTCCCCAACCCCTCCGAGGCGTTCCTCGCGGAGCGCATGGTCAACGCGCCCGGCTCGACCATCGCGGTGACGATGGAGGGCACGCGCCCGCTGCTCGTCGAGGTGCAGGCGCTCACCAGCCCCACGCCCTACGGCAACCCGCGCCGCACCGCCAACGGCATCGACTTCAACCGGCTGTTGCTGCTGACCGCCGTGCTGAGCAAGCGCGCCGGCTTCCACCTGGCCGAGCAGGACGTGTTCGTGAACGTGGTCGGCGGCCTGCGTATCGAGGAGCCGGCGGCGGACCTGGCGGTCGCGGTCGCCATCGCGTCGAGTATGCGCGACGCGCCCGTGCCCGCCGACCTCGCCATCGTGGGCGAGGTGGGCCTGAGCGGGGAACTCCGCGCGGTGAGCCAGCTCCCGGCGCGGCTGCGCGAGGCGGCGCAGCTTGGCTTCAAGCGCTGCCTGGTGCCGCGCAGCGCCCGGCGCGGCGGCCCGCCCCTGCCCGACGGCATCGAAGTGTTGAGCGTGCGCAGCCTGCGCGACGCGCTCAAGGCCGCGCTGCCGGAGTGATGCCAGGTTATCTCCCCAGGAGGATGGCCCGTGCCCCCAATCGCAATCATCGAGGCGACCGCTGCGGACCGGGAGCGTTTCGCCAACCTGTACCAGTTCTACTTCTACGACTTCAGCGAGATGCTCGGCTTCCCGGTCAAAGAGGATGGGCGCTTCGACGTAGCCGACCTGGCCCCCTTTTTTGCCGAACCCTGGCGACGCTGGCGGCACGTGTTTCTGCTCCGCGTCGATGGCGAACTGGCCGGGTTTGCGATTGTCGATGAGGTCGGCAAGTCCGCCCCGGATGCGGAAGACCTGATCAACATGGACCAGTTCTTTGTGATGCGCAAGTTCCGGGGTCAGGGCATTGGGGCATCGTTCGCGGCGCAACTCTTCGACCGGTTTCGCGGGCGCTGGCGCGTCTCGGAGGTCGCTCAGAACCCCGGCGGGCGGGCTTTCTGGCGCAAGGTGATTGGTCGCTACACC
>DAOTXU010000163.1:0-27291 GCA_034435135.1 Anaerolineae bacterium
GTTTCTGACCTATCAAATGATGGAAAAGGGGGTGCTTGGCGATGGCGCCCACAGTTAACGTCAACGTCCACCACGTCACGCGCGTCGAGGGGCATGGCAACATCGTGGTTGACGTGCGGAACGGCGAACTGAAGCAGTGCGACCTGGCGATTGTCGAGACGCCGCGCTTCTTCGAGGCGATGCTGCGGGGCCGCCCCTACACCGAGGCGTCGCACATCACCTCGCGCATCTGCGGCATCTGCGCGGTCGGGCACGCCACTACGTCGCTGCGCGCCACCGAGAAGGCGCTCGGCGTCGAGCCGAGCCGGCAAACTGTGCTGCTGCGCAAGCTCAACTTTCACGGCGAGATGCTCGACAGCCACATCCTCCATGCCTACATGCTGGTCGCGCCTGACTTCCTCGGCGTGGGCAGCGTGATCCCGCTCGCCAAGTCCGCGCCGGAGGTGGTCTTGCGCGCGCTGCGCATGAAGAAACTGGCGGGCGACATCTGCAAGTACATCTGCGGGCGGCATACGCACCCGATTGCGATGACGGTCGGCGGCTTCACGCACTACCCTTCCATCGACGAGATCCACGAACTGCGCGCGCGCCTGGAAGCCATGCGCGCCGACGTGGACGCCACCGTCGAACTGTTCCAGTCGCTCAAGGTGCCCGCCTTTGAGCGCGACACCGAGTACATCGCGCTGCGCAAACCGGACGAATACGCCTTCATCGACGGCGAGATCGCCAGCACCGACGGCGGCGCGTGGCCGGTCGAGCAATACCGCCAGGTCACGAACGAGTACGTCGTGCAGCACTCCACCGCCAAGCACACGCGCAACGCGCGCCAGTCGTACATGGTGGGTGCGCTGGCGCGCTTCAACATCAACCACGAGAAGCTGCATCCGAAGGCCAAAGCCGCTGCGACTGCGCTGGGCCTCAAGCCCAAGTGCGCCAACCCGTACATGAACACGGTCGCGCAGGTGGTGGAGATCGTGCACTGCGTCGAGGATGCTATCGCCATCACGGACAAGTTAATCGAACGCGGCGTGCAGTGGGAGGAACCGGCCAGGCCGGCCCGGATGTCTGGCGAGGGCGTCGGCTCGTGCGAAGTGCCGCGCGGCATCCTGTTCCACAACTACATCATCGAAGATGGCCTGGTGGTCGGGGCGAATTGCATCATCCCGACCGCACAAAACCTGGCGAACATCGAGGCCGACATGCGCGCCCTGGTCCCGACCATCCTGGACCGCCCGAAAGAGCAGATTACGCTGGCGCTGGAGATGCTGGTGCGGGCCTATGACCCGTGCATCTCCTGCTCGGCGCACATGCTGGATGTGCAGTTTGTCTGAAACGACGGTTCCTGCGTTGGACAGAGAGCTTAAGCCCTCTGTCCTGATTGCCGACACGCTCATCCTGGCGTTGGGCAACCCCCTGCGCGGCGACGACGGCGCAGGCGCCGCGGTATTAGCGCGGCTGGCGCAGGCCGACCTGCCGCCCGGCGTGGCGCTGCTCGACGGGGGGACACCCGGCCTGGAGACCGCGCTGCTGCTGCAAGGCCACCGGCGCGTTATCATTGTGGACGCGGCGGAGATGGGCCTTGCGCCGGGGGCGTGGGTGCGTTTCACGCCTGACCAGGTGGAGTTACACGCCAACGACCTGCATGGGACGCTGCACAGCGCCGGCCTCGCCGAGGCGCTGGCGCTGGGCGCGGCGCTGGGCGTGCTGCCCGCCGAGATCGTGATCTACGGCGTGCAGCCGGCGGAGGTCGGTTGGTCGCCGGGGCTGAGCGCGCCGGTCGCGGCGGCGGTCCCGGCGGTGTGTGCGGCGATCTTGAAAAATCTCGGACAGGGGGCTTAAGCCCCCTGTCCCGAACGTTGTGCGGCACAGCATGACAAAGGTAGAAGAGACATGGCGAAGGGCAAAATCCTGATAATCGACGACGATCCCGACATCGCGCTGGCGACCCGCCTGTGCCTGGAGGGGGCGGGGTATGACGTGGACGAAGCGCGCAACAGCGCCGAAGGGCTGGCGAAGATCAAGGCCAGCCGGCCCGATTTGATCGTGCTGGACGTGATGATGGACTCGACGACCGAGGGCTTCCAGACCGCGCTGGCGCTGCGCAGCCCGGACCCGAAGTCGGAGTATGCCGTGTACAAGGACATCCCCATCATCATGTTGACCGCCATCCACAGCACGACGCCGTTGCGCTTCGGCCCCGACCAGGACTACCTGCCGGTGGATGAGTTCATCGATAAGCCGATTGATCCTGACAAGCTGGTGGCAAAAGTCGAGAAGATTCTGAGCCGCAACCGCTAACGGTCGCGTCTACTGTTACCAATCAGACCGGGTGCGTCATGACCCAGCAAAACCCGGAACGTAGCCCGCTTGAGGCCTCGCTGCCGCGCGACACCGCCAGCAACAGCGCGCGCCTGATCGCCACGCGCTGGGCGGCGGGCGTGATGGTGTTGCTGGCGACCGCCTTCTGTGTGCACCTGCTCGGCCTGCCGTTGCCGGAGGGGGCGCTTTACCTCACGGGCGTGGTGATCCTGGCGTACAACGCGGCGCTGATGTGGCTCACCCACCGCGCTTACACCCCTGACGATGCGCTATACCTGCGCCGCATCCAACGCCTCGTCATCCTGCAAATCGCGCTCGACTGGCTGAGCATGACCGTCTTCCTGCACCTGACCGGCGGCGTCACCAGCCCGGCCATCGCTTTCTTCTTCCTGCACGTGGTGATGGTCGCCATCTTGTTGCCGGGCGGACAGTCTCCGTATGTGTATGCGACGCTGGCGGTGGGCGTTGTGATCCTGATCGCCGTGCTGGAGGGGACGGGCGCGCTGCCGCACTACGCCGTCATTCCGGGCCTGCCGCCTGACCTGCACACCAACGAGGTCTACGCGCTGGCGCAGGTGATCTTTTTCGCGGTGGCGCTGTTCGCCACCGTCTTCATCACCGGCTCGATCATGAACCGGCTGCGCGAACGCGACCGGCAAATCGCCGCGCTCTTCCAGACCACGCGCGATGTCTCCTCGACGCTCGATGTCTACGACGTGCTGGAACAACTGTCGCGCAGCGCCGCGCGCGCTCTCTCCGTCCCTGGCGCGTCGATCCGGCTGCTTGAAGAAGGCGGTGACCGCCTGACGATGGTCGCATCCCACGGCCTGAGCCAGACCTACCTGGGCAAAGGCCCGGTTCAGCTTTCCCAGAGCCGGCTCGACCGCGAGGCGTTGACGGGGGGTAGACCCGTCGTCATCCGCGAGGCGACCACCGACCCGCGCATCCAGTATCCTAAAGAGGTCGCCAAAGAAAGCATCCGCAGCATGTTGGTCGCGCCGATTATGGGGCGACGCCGACCGCTGGGGGTGCTCCGCGCTTACTCGGACCAGGTGGACCACTTCACCGACGAGGACGCCGAGTTCATGATGGCGATTGCGCGCCAGGGCGCGACCGCCATCGAGAATGCGCTGGCGCACGACGCGCTCTACAAGGCCAACCAGGAGCGCGCGCAGTTCGTCCGCATGGTGACGCACGAGCTACGTGCGCCGGTCACCGGGGCGCAAAGCCTGTTGCGCGTGCTCTTGCGCGACCTGGTCGGCGAGCTGACCCCAAAGCAGCGCGACATCATCGCACGCCTGGAAGCCCGGCTTGACGCGCTGCTGGAACTCATCAACGACTTGCTGGCGCTGGCGGCCACCAAGTCCGTCGATTTGCGCCAGCCGCTCACGGCACAGCCGCTCCAGCCGGCGATCCAGCGCGTGGTGGACCGGCTCACCCCCCAGGCCGAGGAGAAGCGGATCAGGCTCACCTACGACGCGCCCGCCGAGGCGCTGACCGTCCGCGCGACCGAGGACGGGTTGGTGCGCCTTTTTGACAACCTGATCGGCAACGCGGTCAAGTACACGCCGCCGGGTGGATCGGTGAATGTGCACGTGGAGGGCGATCCCTCCAGTGCGCGGGTCACGGTGTCTGACACCGGCATCGGGATTCCGCAGGACGCGCTCGCGCACATCGGCGAGGAGTTCTACCGCGCGCCCAACGCCAAGCAGGCGGGCATCGCTGGCACCGGGCTGGGGATGGCAATCGTCAGGCAGTTGATCGACACCTTCAGCGGCGGAATGCACGTCGAGAGCGCCGAGGGCGCAGGGACCACCTTCACGGTGACGCTGCCGTTGGACGGTTCCCAAAATCTGAGCTAAAATCAGCCCCGTTGGAAGTTATTTTGCGCCCCCCGGCCATAGGCGGGGGGCGCGTTTTTGAGCGCGCCGGCTTTTTTGAACTGATTCAAACTTACGCCAACAGCTGGCCGTGCTAAGGCCTTTCTCTACCTCACCCCCGTCTCGCCTGCGCTCGACACCCCCTCTCCGCTTGCGGCTATAGTCCGGCGTAGCCGGGAGAGGGGGACGGGGGCTATAGTCCGGCGGAGCCGGGGTGAGGTAAAACCATAGAACAACTGTCCGATGTCCGGTAGCTGGCTCAAGGAATAGGGTATCGCACATGCGCGCATTCTTAGGGCGATTCGAGTTTCGCGTCAGCGCGGTGTACGGCATCGTGGCGACCCTGTGGATTGTCTTCTCCGATAGCCTAACAGCCTCCCTTTGGGCCGGGAACCAGCCAATGTCTATGACGATCAGCCTGTTGAAGGGGCTGGGCTTTGTCGCGGTTACGACTCTGGCCTTGTTTGCCGTTATGTCCACCGAACTGCGGAAACGCACCCGTGTGGAACAGGCCTTACAACACGACATTGCCGAGCGCAAGCGGGCGGCGGAGGCGCTGCGCGCCAGCGAGCAACGGTATCAGATCATCTCCGAACTGATCTCAGACTATGCCTTCTCCTACCGCGTCGAGCCGGATGGGACGCTGACGCCTGATTGGATCGCCGCCGACGCCTTCACCCGCCTCACCGGCTTCACGGTTGAGGAGATTGACGCGCGCGGCACGCTCGCGCTCTACCACCCGGACGACGCGCCCGCCGTCGGCAGGGATTTGGAGCGGGTGCTTGCGGGGGAGGCCGCCAGCGGCGAGTACCGGATCATCACCAAGAGCGGCGACGTGCGCTGGGTGCGCGTCTACCGCCGCCCGATCTGGGACGCGCAGCAGAACCGGGTGGCGAGCTTCTACGGCGTGGCGCAGGACATCACCGAGCGCAAGCGGGCCGAGGAGGAAATCAGAAGCCTGGCTAAATTTCCCTCGGAGAATCCCGATCCGGTGTTGCGATTGCGCCATGACGGTCTTGTCCTCTACGCGAATGAGAAAGCTCGATGGCTAATAGAGGAGTGGGGTTGTGCGGTGGGCGAATATGCGCCGCCGTTCTTGCACGATCTGGTTGCTGAAACACTCTCCAGTCAATCAAACAGAAGTGTTGATCTCCAGCACCGCGATCAGGTCTGGTCATTTTTCGTTGCACCTGTTCCAGATGAGGGTTACGCTAACCTCTATGGGCGGGACATTACCGAGCGCAAGCGGGCCGAGGCGCACATCATGCACCTCAACGCGGTGCTGCGCGCCATTCGCGGCGTCAACCAACTGATCGTCAGGGAAAAGGACCGTGACCGCCTGCTGGAAAAGGCCTGCAAGACGCTGATCGGGACGCGGGGTTACCGCAATGCCTGGATCGCGCTGCTGGATGAAGCCGGGAGGCTGACGACGACCGCGGAAGTCGGCTTGGGGGAGTCTTTCTCAGCTGTGGTCGAAATGTTCGAAGGCAGCCGGTTCCCGGCCTGCGCTCAACATGCGCTGTCGCAACCAGGCGCCATCGTCGTTGGCGACTCGGCGTCGTTCTGCGCAGACTGCCCCTTAAGCGAGAGAAACGCGACCGGCGGGGGCATATCCGTCCGCCTGGAGCACGCCGATCGGGTCTATGGCCTGCTCACGATCTACATCAGCGCCGATGTCGCCGATAAGGATATAGAGGAGGAAAAGGGGTTAATTGCCGAGCTTGCCGGGGACATTGCCCTGGCCCTGCACGACATCGAATTAGAAGAGCAGCGCCGGCGCGCCGAAGCAGCGCTCGCCCAGGAGCGCAACCTGCTGCGCACGCTCATCGATAACCTGCCAGATTATGTCTATGTCAAGGACACAGAGAGCTGCTTCACGATGACCAATCAGCCGCACCTGGGCCTGCTTGGGGCGTCGCAGTTTAGGGACGTTCTCGGCAAGACCGACTTCGACTTTTACCCACGCGACCAGGCGGAGCGATACTACGCCGACGAGCGGGCGATCATCCAATCCGGCCAACCCCTGATGAACCACGAGGATTCCGTGTTTGACCACAAAACCGGCGCGCAGCGATGGCTCCAGACGAGCAAGGTTCCTCTTACCGACTGGCGCGGAGAGGTCGTCGGGATCGTCGGCATCGAGCACGACATCACGGAACAGAAACTCGCCAAAGACGCCCTGCTTGAGATCAACCAGATGCTCCAGGCGATCATCGCGGCGTCGCCGTTGGCGATCATCATGCTGGACGCCCAGGAACGTGTGAAGGTCTGGAATCGTGCCGCCGAACGGATTTTCGGCTGGCATGAGGCGGAAGTGCTGGGCCGTTCAACCCCGATCATCCCCGGCGACCTCGCGGCGGATTTCAAGGAACTGCTCAAGATCGCCGGACAGGGCACGATCTTGAGTGGGCTGGAGATGCGGCTGCGAACGAGAGGGGGGGCGTTGGCCGATCTGAGCGTGGCGATTGCTGCACTATACGAGGCTCAAGGTGTTGTCAACGGTTTCCTGATCATCATGGACGACATCACGGAGCGCAAGCGAATGGAAGAGGCGCTGCGCGAGCGAGAGATTCTGCGCATGGAATTGGAGAAAGAGCGCGAGCTGAATCAACTCAAGACGCGGTTCATTTCGATGGTCTCGCACGAATATCGTAATCCCCTGGCGACGATCCTCGTTACCAGCAACGCGCTCAGGGATTACATGAACAGGATGACTCCGGCGCAGATCGCCGAACGGCTGGACCGGATCAAAGGCCAGGTGCAGCACATGACTGCGCTGATGGAGGAAGTGTTGGAGATCGGGAAGATGGAAGCGGGAGCGGCGCAGTTTGCGCCAGCGCCTACCGACCTGGATCTGCTCTGCCGCGAGATCGTGGATGAGTTTCGCGGCACCGGCTCGACAGCGCCGCGCCTGGAGTACGCCAGCGTCGGGGAGTTCGCAGCCGCGAACATCGACTCCAGGCTCATGCGGCAGGTCGTCACCAACCTGCTCTCGAATGCCCTCAAGTACTCCCCTCAAGATAGCCCGGTGCAGGTTCACCTGCTTCGTGACGGACATACGGCGGTGTTGCGCGTCGTGGACCAGGGGATCGGGATTCCAGAAGAGGATCAAAGGCGGCTGTTTACACCCTTTCATCGCGCTGGGAACGTCGGCAACATCGGCGGGACGGGGTTGGGGCTTGCGATTGTTAAACGCGCCGTCGAACTCCATGGCGGCACCATTACGTGCGAGAGTAAAGTCGATGCCGGCACAACCTTTACGGTCTCGCTCCCCTTTGTCCTGAAGGAGTAAACGGGCGATGACCAGTCAACAGACGTCAGTTGGGGTGACGATCCCTATCAGCACATCAGCGAAAGCGTTTCCAAAAGCTACGAGAACTCTGTTCGTCGGATGATCTCTTCCTGCAAGTTTCTGTCCAGGTCTGTGAAGAAGGCGCTATAACCGGCAACACGCACCACCAGGTTACGGTACTGCTCCGGCTGCATCTGGGCCTCGCGTAAGGTCCTGGTGGAAACAACATTGAATTGCACATGGGGAATTCGGAGTGCACAGAAGCCTCTCAGCAGCGCAACGAACTTCTCAAGCGCATCTTCAGTCTCAAAGAAGGAGGGGAGAAACTTCATATTGAGCAAGGTGCCGTTCGACGCGAGCTTCAGGTCAATTTTACTCACAGAGCGCAGCACTGCCGTGGGTCCCTTCCGATCTCGGCCCGCCACAGGCGAAAGCCCTCCATCAGCGAGCGGCTCCCCTCCGCGCCGACCATCCGGGGTTGCGCCCACAGCGGCACCCATCGGCACATGGGCAGAAACTGTGTAAAACCCTGGCTGAAACGTGCCGCCGCGCACATTTCGATGTCGAGCGACCAATTCGCTATACCGATCCGCCCACCGCTTGCACAATCCATCAACTTGGTCGTCGTCGTTTCCGTATTGGGGGATTCGGCTCAGCAGCCGGCGCCGCAGCGACTCGTGGCCTACGAAGTTGCAGCGAAGCGCTTCGAGCAATTCACCGCCGGCGACCCATCCCGGTTCAAAGACTGCGGCCTTGACCGCTGCCAGACTGTCCCCTACGTTCGCAACCTGTACACCCTGCACCCCAGAGAAGTTGTAACGTGCGCCGCCAGCGGTTACATCCAGGCCCCGGTCGATGCAGTCGCTGATGACCAGGGAAAGAAATGGTGAAGGGAGAATCGCCGCATGGATGCTGTCAACGACGTTACAGCCCTTCACCATTAGCTCGACGCAACGTTCCAGTTGCTGGTCATACGCAGCCTCTAGCTGGTCAAAAGAGGTCATCTCCTCCAGGGAGGGTGTTCTCAGGCCGATCTGCTCACCACTCTTGGGGTCTTTACCGCCGAAAAGGGTCAGTTCAAGAACCCTGGTCATATTCAACATCGCCGCGTCGCTCCAGCCAAGCGCCTTACCCGGCGTTGACAACTCGACGCAACCAACGACAGCATAGTTCAGTGCATCTTCGGGCGCAATGCCGCGGTGAAGTTGGCCTGGAATGATCACCTCGTCATTGAAAACCTGCGGCATGCCGCCTCCTCTGCCAATCACCGAGGCAGCTGCCATTAGAAACTCCTGCGGGCTGCCTTCGTGAATGCGGATGGAAAGATTCGGCTGGGTTAGCCCCAGGTCTGCCTGTGCGCGCAGGCACATGTAGCTGAGCAGATTCGTGGCATCACGATGATCCGCCAACTGACCGCCTAGCAAGACGTTGAAGCCTATCGGAAACCCGGCGAAGTAACGGGCGCTGGCGCTGCTGCGGAGCAACACGATTTCGTTGAACTTGAGCCAGAGGTGTTCCAGCAGTTCCTGCGCCACCGGTAACGTCAGCCGGCCAGACTCCAAATCCTGCATGAGGAATGGAAGCATATACTGATCGAATCGGCCAGGGGAGAAACTGCTGGCGTTTGACTCGACTTGCAGTAACACAAAGAGAAACCAGACCGCTTGCAGCGCCTCCCAGAAACCGCGTGGTGGGTTCTCAGAAATCCAATTGCATATTTCGCCAATGCGCCTCAGTTCCCGCCGCCGCTCTGTATCGATAGCATGTGCAGCTTCATCTTGCGCCAATCTGGCGTAGCGACGTATGAGTTCCTGGGCTGCCTCTAAGGCGATCAGCGCGGCGTCATAGAATATCTGCTGATCCGGAGAACGAACCTCGGGCCGGCGTCGGGCGACATTCACCTTTTCACGCAGCCCCCCAACTCCCAGTTGCAGCCACCCGGCGACGTCGGGGAGGATATGGCCCTGGGCATGGTCGGTCTGGTTCAGGCTGAAAGCCTTACCGTGGACAGCAGCTTGCACCTCAGCGGGAATACGCGCAGTCACAGCATCCTCAAGCGTTCTGCCCCGCCAGTAGGGGAAGATCTCTTCGCGCAACTCGCGGATTTGCCCGGCCTCAATAGTGAACCTGTCTTGTGCTCGGGTGGGCAGAATCTCAAGCTCCCTGTCCACCCAGCCTACAGCGCCTTCCGGTGCGATCACCCCCATGCGTGGCAACAAGGAGCGATTGCCGACGATCAGCTCATCAGGGTAGATCGCTATACTCATGTGACGGGCAAGATGAAGCAGCATCTTTGCCCGGCGAATAGGCATCGGCTGGCCCTCGGTGTCTCGATAACTCTGGGTTGCGTAGCGGGCGCGCTCGACATCCACCCGACGTTCTGCGCCAAGCAAACGCGCCTTGATGCGCGCCACCCGGCCGGTCGGGCGTGTCGTTCGCCATGCTGCGCGCGGAAAGGCCAGCATGGGGTCGATCTGAAAGCGCTCTGTCGCTTGTTTCATCTCTTCTCTCATCTTCTCTCACCCATCCAGGCGGCCAACGCTCAACTCATGTGCCAGAACGCTCACACTGAGCAAGCGCCTGACGAGCCAACCATGCACAACCCAGGATCGGTCCGTCGTCGCCCAGTTCAGTGGCCTCAATCCGCACCTCGCACCCCACCGATCGATAGCAATACTGAGGCGCAACGCGCCGGGCCGGATCGAGCAGCATATCGCCACACTTCACCACACTGCCGCCAACAACATAAAGGTCGATATTCAGGATCATTGCCATCGACGCCACGGCGATCCCCAGGGCCTCCCCCGCTTGCACGATGACCTTGCGAGCAACCGGATCGCCTTCTGCGGCGAGACAAGCAACCCGTTCACCGGTCAGCGGCCCATGACCGAGCGCTGGGCCTGGCGCAAGAGCGGCGAGAGCGCGCTCATATCGACGGACGAGCCACGGACCACCGACGTAGGTTTCGACGCAGCCGCGAGACCCACACGCACACCGTTCACCATGCGGGTCGAGCGTGATGTGCCCTACCTCGCCCGCGGAGTTGCGCACGCCGCGATAGAGTTCACCATACATGATGATAGCCGCGCCGACGCCAGTTCCAACGACGATGAACACCATGCTTGGCTCGCCGCGACCTGCGCCATAGAAGTACTCTCCCAAAGCCGCCGCTTTGGCATCGTGCTCAAGGCTAACAGGTACATCCAACCGCGCAGCCAGCATCGGCCCCAGGGCAGCGTGGTGTAGTTGTTGCAAGTTCGGGGGGTCGATCAGAGTGCCTGTTCGATGATCGACTGGCCCGGGACAGCAGATGCCAAGAGCCGCAACCCGCTGTCCGGCGGGCAATGCCCGCTCGAGCTGTGCAACTTCTGACGCGATGCGCGCCGCAACATCCTTCGGGCCACGTTCCGGGTGCGTCGGAATGCGGCAGCGCCCAAGAATGGTGTTTTGGTCATCGACGAGACCGATCTCGATCTTCGTCCCCCCCAGGTCTACGCCGGCGACGCAGCTTGTCATGCTTCATTCCGATCCTAGTCGTCTGTTCTGATTGGGAGTCGCCCGGGACCAGCCCCACCCATTCGCCGGCGCATCCTCCGCCGTTAGTCCCCGCGAGGGCTGCGGCTAGGGTCGCCGAGCCTCAGATGCCCATCCATGTGCATCATCTATAGTCGTACCCATGTTATCACTTTTTGTGCGTTCGGCGAAGTAGCGAAACATGGCGATGTCGGCGATGACCCAGGCTCGGTCGGCAAGCACCGCTACATCCCATTAGAGAACTATCGCATTTACCTCTATTCAGCGCTAAAATGCAGCCAATCGAAAGCACGTGATGCTAATCGCGCTGACGGCAGGATGTGCACCTCGGGTGAGCTACACCTTCGTGGCGGCATGGATGGAATCGCGCTAGCCAACGATGCCAGCGCCATGTTTCTAATCAAACCCACATTGGCAGAACAGGCGCAAAGACGGCCATTGACGCAACACGATTTGACAGCAGGTGTATAGCTTGTGGTTTTCTGAAGACGTTGTGGATATTCAGCGCTGTAAGGCCGCCTGAAGGGGAAGCTGCGTTTCTAGCCTGGAAGATTGAGAACGAGCGTTCTCGTCCAAGCAGTGAGGCGCACTCGACGCCGCATCGGTAGTTGTTCGTACTAGGAGACGCACATGGCACAGCCTATCGTCATGCCTAAACTGGGCAACACGGTCGAAAGCTCAATCATCGTGAGCTGGCACAAGAGAACAGGCGACCCGATTGCGGAAGGCGATACGCTCTGCGAGGTGGAAACGGACAAAGCCACGTTAGAGGTCCCCAGCACGGCATCAGGAACCATCCTCGCGCAGTTTTTTAATGAGGGTGATGAAGTCCCGGTGTTGGTCAACATCGCGGTTGTCGGCGAACCCGGCGACGATTACGAAGTGTTCCGGCCAGATATCGCCAGAGCCACGCCTGTCCAAAGCGCCCTCTCCAAGCCAGCACATGCATCTGACGGCGACGGCGCTGCACGCCCTGCCCCAGACTCGGCAACAGCATCCCCGGCTGCATTGCCGCCAAAGGGGGAAGTTTTCATCTCCCCGCGCGCGCGCAGCCTCGCAGGGCGCAAAGGGTTGGAGTACGCCGGCATTGCCGGCACGGGACCGGGCGGGCGCATCATCGAGCGCGACATCCAGGCCGCGTTGCAGCGCCAGCAACGGCTGACGCCCGTCGCCCAGCGCATGGTTGAGACCGGGGCGTTCTCCGCCCCGGAGCATGGGACTGGGATCGGCGGTCGGGTGATGGCGCGCGACCTGCAACCCGCCGCCAGTGAACCGGCGCTCCCCGCGGTGGCTGCTCCCGCTGTTGAGGGCGAGGTGGAGACGATTCAGATACGCGGCATACGCCGGGTGATTGCTGACCGGATGCTCGCATCGCTGCAAACGACCGCGCAGCTCACACTCAATGTCTCGGCTGATGCGCGCGCGCTGCTCGCGTTCCGCAAACGGCTGAAGGCCAGCCCTGAGGCGCTTGGCTTGCAGCAGGTAACGATTAACGACCTCGTGCTGCTCGCCACATCACGCGCGCTGGCCCAACATCCTGACGTGAATGCGTTGTTCGATGGTGATACGATCGCGCAGTATCACAATGTGCACCTTGCGTTCGCCGTGGACACGCCACGCGGTCTGCTCGTGCCCGTGATTCGGAATGCGCACCTGCTGCCCCTGAAAGCGCTCGCTGCCGAGGCCAAGCGGCTCGCCGCCACGTGCCTTGAGGGTAAGGTTGCGCCAGACGAGCTGGAAGGCGGCACGTTCACGGTGACCAACCTGGGCAGTCTGGGCATCGAGAGCTTTACGCCGGTGCTGAACCCGCCGCAGGTCGGCATTCTCGGCGTTGGTAACATCAACCCTAAGCCCATCATGGACGGTGAAGACATCGCCTTTATCCCGCACCTCGGCCTGTCGCTGACGATTAACCATCAGGTTGTCGATGGCGCGCCAGCCGCGCGGTTCTTGCAGACTCTGGCCCGATATATCGCAGACATCGACCTGCTACTGGCGCTCTAGGGGGCAGATCCGAGAAGCGGAGGTATCGGTGTCGGCATTATGTACTCTAGTCAAGGAAATGACCCATGACGAAACTGATAACGATTGATCCGACGAAGGAACGCGAACCCTCGGTCATCAAGGGGGCCGACATACCCGTCAATGCCTACGTCTCGGATCCGAAGCAAGAAGCGCGAAAATACGGCACGGAGACCCTCGTGCGCATCTACCGAGATATGGTCTTCATTCGTGAGTTCGAGACCATGCTTGACCGCATCAAGAAAGAAGGCATCTACGAAGGTATCGAGTACACGCATCTCGGCCCCGCACACCTGTCTATCGGCCAGGAAGCCGCTGCCGTCGGCCAGTGCGTCAACCTGGACGCCAATGACTTTGTCTTCGGTTCGCACCGCAGTCACGGCGAGATTCTTGCCAAAGGCCTCTCCACCATCGCCAAGCTGCCTGATGGAGAACTGACCGAAATCATGGAAACGTACCTGGACGGCGCGCCCCTGCGTGTCGTTGAGAAATTCAGCCGTGGCAGCGTGAAGGATGTGGCGATCAACTATCTGCTCTACGGCACGCTGGCGGAGATTTTTGGGCGTGAGACCGGCTTTAACAAGGGGATGGGCGGCTCGATGCACGCCTTCTTCCCGCCGTTTGGCATATACCCAAACAATGCCGTTGTTGGAGGGTCCGCCGACATCGCCACCGGTGCGGCGCTGTTCAAGCGTATTAACCGCAAACCCGGTATCGTAATCGCCAACATCGGCGACGCCTCAATGGGATGCGGTCCGGTCTGGGAAGCGATCATGATGGCAGCGATGGACCAGTACCGCACGTTGTGGGATGCAGAAATCGGCGGCGCGCCGCCGATCCTCTTCAACTTCATGAACAACTTCTACGGCATGGGGGGGCAACCACAAGGCGAGACGATGGGCTTTGGCGTGTTGGCGCGCGTCGGCATGGGCGTCAACCCGGAGGCCATGCACGCCGAACGTGTCGATGGCTACAACCCGCTCGCCGTCGCCGACGCTATCGAGCGCAAGAAGAAAATCTTGCTTGAGGGGCGCGGCCCCGTGTTGCTCGATACGGTCACGTATCGCTTCTCCGGCCATTCTCCCTCCGACGCGATGGCGTACCGCACCCAGGAAGAGTTGGAGGGTTGGCGTGCACAGGACGCCATCGTCCACTACGGCGAGTATCTTATGGAGCATGGTCACGCCGACGACGAGCAACTCGATAGCATCCGCAAGGATGCCCTTACCCGCCTGATTGATGTCCTTACCGCCGCCGTTTCGCTGGAGGTTTCGCCGCGCGTCGATACATCCGTCGATACCATCGGCGCGATGATGTTCTCGAATGCGCTGGTCGAGCGCTTCGACGACCGCGAGCCGGAGGTTCTGCTTCCTAAAGACAAGACCCGGTTTGCCGAGACCTCCCAGAAGCTCCGCTTCGGCATCATCGACGGCAAGCCGGCCTCGAAACTGCGCACCCTCACGTACCGCGAAGCCCTCTTCGAGGCGATGATTCACCGCTTCTATGAGGACCCCACGATGGTGGCGTGGGGAGAAGAAAACCGCGATTGGGGCGGCGCCTTCGGCGCTTACCGTGGCCTGACGGAATGTCTGCCCTACCATCGCTTGTTCAACACGCCGATCTCCGAGGGTGCGATTGTGGGCACAGCCGTTGGCTACGCGCTCTGCGGGGGGCGCGTGGTTGCAGAGTTGATGTATTGCGACTTCATGGGCCGCGCGGGCGATGAGATCTTCAACCAGATGGCGAAGTGGCAGGCGATGTCGGCCAACATCCTCAAGATGCCGCTGGTCCTGCGGGTTTCGGTCGGGGCCAAATACGGTGCCCAGCACTCGCAAGACTGGTCATCGATTGTCGCCCATATCCCCGGCCTGAAGATTATGTTCCCGGCCACGCCCTACGACGCCAAAGGGATGCTCAACCTGGCGCTTCGCGGCACAGACCCCGTGGTGTTCTTTGAGAGCCAGCGTCTCTACCAAGAGCCAGAGATTCTGGTTGAAGGCGGCGTGCCGGTCGAGTATTACGAAGTCCCTATGGGCGAGCCTGCACTGCGTCGTGAGGGCAGCGACATCACCATCGTCACCATCGGTGCGACGCTATACCGCGCGCTTGACGCCGCCAACGAGCTTGAGCAGAAGTATGGCCTCTCAGTTGAGGTTATCGACGCGCGTTTCATTAACCCGCTGAATTACGCAATGATCATCCAATCGGTGAAGAAGACGGGCAAAATTGTGCTCGCTTCCGATGCCTGCGAGCGCGGGTCATTCCTGCACACCATGGCATCGAACATCAGCCAGCTGGCATTTGATTATCTTGATGGCCCGGTTGCTGTGGTTGGCTCACGGAACTGGATCACCCCAGCCGCAGAGCTTGAGGATGCGTTCTTCCCGCAGAAGGAATGGATCATCGACGCCATTCATGAGCGCATCCTCCCGTTGCCGGGCCACAGAGTGACCACCGTTCAAACCAACGCCGAAATCCTGCGCCGCAACCGCCTGGGGGTCTGAACCGCCGATTCGGTCGCGGCATCCTGAACCACTGAAAAAGGACGAACCATGCCGCCGGACGATATCCTGTCGCAGCTCGTGACCATGTCGAATCACCTGGGCGATCCCGCCAATGATTACGTCATCCTGGGCGAGGGCAACACCTCCGCACAAGCTGACGGCGAGACATTCTGGGTCAAAGCCAGCGGCACGCAGTTGCGCACCATCGGCAAAGACGGCTTCGTGCGGGTAAGATTCGACAGGTTGCTTGCTCTGTTAGATAAAGACAGCGTCGGCGACGCGGAGGTCGAAGCCGCCATGGAAGCCGCCAAGGTGCACAAGGCCATTACCCTGCGCCCTTCGGTGGAGGCGGTGTTGCACGCGCTGGCGCTTCAACTCGACGGCGTGAATTTCGTCGGGCATACGCACCCGGTTGCCATCAATGCGCTGACATGCTCCGTTGTCTTTGAGGCCGCCGTCAGTGGGCATATTTTCCCGGATGAGATCGTGGTCTGCGGTGTTGCGCCGGTCATCGTTCCGTACACCGACCCCGGCATCCCGCTGGCGCGCAAAGTGCGCGATCTCCTCCATGCCTACATCGACGACTATGGCGAGCTTCCGAAAGTGGTGCTCATGCAGAATCACGGCCTCATTGCGCTCGGACGCACCGCGCAACTTGTGGAGAACATCACGGCGATGGCCGTTAAATGGGCGCGCATCCTGCTGGGGACGTATGCTCTCGGCGGGCCGAATTTCCTCACCCCGGCACAGGTTGACCGGATTCACACCCGCCCCGACGAACTGTACCGCCGCAGGCAACTCGGCGAGTGAGGCGGCGCAGGATGGCTGCTGAACAACTTGAGGCGCAACTCAACAGTTTTGACAGGATCACACGCGCTTCCGCGCTCACTGCGCTGGCTGACCGTGCGGCGAAGGGCGAGATTACCTTCCCGCCCACGAGCCACGTCGCCAATATGCACTGCCATACGTTCTTTTCGTTCAACGCTTACGGGTACTCGCCGACGGCGCTGGCGTGGCTGGCGAAACGCAACGGCTACGCCCTGATGGGCATTGTCGATTTCGACGTGCTCGACGGCGTGGATGAGTTTCTGAATGCCTGCGAGTTGATCGGCGTGCGCGGCAGCGCCGGCATCGAGACGCGCATCTTCGTCCCGGAGTTCGCCACCCGCGAGATCAACTCGCCGGGCGAACCGGGCGTTTGCTATCATATGGGTATAGGTTTTACATCAAGTACCGTGCCCGCGGATACAGCAGACGCGCTCGCCGACCTGCATGAACGCGCGATAAACCGCAACAAGGACGTCGTGACGTGCCTCAACGCATATCTTGATCCGGTCACGGTTGATTACGCGCAAGACGTTATGCCCTTGACACCCGGCGGGAACCCCACCGAACGGCACATTGTTGTCGCCTATGCCCACAAGGCGGGGGCCACTGTACCTGATACGGTCGCCTTCTGGGCGGACAAACTAGACGCGCCGGTTGAGCAAATTCGCGGCCTCATAGCGGATAAGCCCAAATTCTACAATCTGGTACGCGCCAAACTGATGAAGCGGGGCGGCGTCGGCTACGTCCTGCCCGGCCCGGATACGTTCCCGACCGTGGATGAGTACCACCGGCTCATCCTTGGCTGCGGCGCGTTGCCCTGCGCCGCTTGGCTCGACGGCACATCCCAGGGCGAGCAGGCGCTCAGCGAGCTGCTTGACCTGCTGATCGGCAAGGGGGTGGTGGCGTTCAACATTATTCCAGACCGCAACTGGAACATCGCCGATCCGGAGACTCGTAAACACAAAGTCCAGAACCTTTACGACGCCGTCCATATCGCGCGGGAACTGGACCTGCCGCTGAACATCGGCACGGAGATGAATAGCTACGGGCAAAAGCTCGTGGACGACTTCGACGCGCCCGAACTCGCCCCCGTGCGGCAGGCGTTTCTGGATGGCGCTTACTTCGTCTATGGGCACACAGCGCTCGGTCGCGCGCTGGGATTGGGTTACCAGAGCGAATGGGCGAAAGCGCATCTACCGACGCGCCGCCAACGGAATGACTTCTACAGGCAAGTCGGCTATCGGGTTCCGCCAGGAGCCGCTAACCTCGCGCAGATCAGGCGCCTTGACGCGACCATGACGCCCTCTGAGCTGATGCAAAAGCTTGACGCGCTGTTCGGTTGACGCGCGCTAAAACGAGGTCTAGTGTGCAGGGAGAACATCATGGCTGATAAGCTGTCCGAATATCAGGCCGCGAACGCCCCGTTACCGGCGAAGAACCGGCTTTGGCCGCTGCGCGGCGTGGGGTTGGAGAACCTGGGGAAAGATGGCAAACCGGTCGAAGCCCCCATGCCAGAATACGGCCCGGACGAGCTGCTGGTTCGTCACGACGCCACGGGCTTGTGTTTCTCAGACATTAAGGTCATCCGGCAGGGGCAGAATCACCCCCGCATTTACCGCGACATCCAGGTCGAGCCGGTCGTGCTGGGCCACGAGATCGCCATGACCGTCGTCGGCGTCGGCGAGAATCTGAAGGACCGGTACAAGGTCGGTGACCGGTTTACCATACAAGCCGACATCTTCATCAACGGCGTCGGCTACGCTTACGGTTATGAGATTCAAGGGGGCCTCTCGCAGTACAACGTCATCGACTGGCGCGTGCTCAGCGGCGACGACGGCAACTACCTTCTCCCCGTGCAGCCGACCACCGGCTATGCCGAGTGCGCCCTTACCGAGCCGTGGGCGTGCGTGATTGCCGCCTACCAGCTCAAGTACCGCACCGGCTTGAAAGACGGCGGCGTGACATGGGTCATCGGCGCGAGGCCAGCGGACGGCGTGACTTATACCATCAGCGCGGGGTTTGATGCGGACTCGCACCCGGCGAAGTGGTTGCTGACGAACGTGCCGGACGATTTCGCCGCATGGCTGAGGGCAAGGGCGGCTGAACTGGGCGTTGAGGTCACCGAAGTCAGCGACATCGCCAACCCGCCTGTTGAACAGGTAGACGACATTGTCCTGCTTGGCGGCGACCCTGACGTGATCGAGGCCGTCAGCCCGCGCCTTGCGAACTTTGGCATCGTCGCCATCGTCGACAGCCAGCCGATGGCGCGCAAGGTCACCACCGACGTTGGGCGCATCCATTACAACCGCTGGGTTTACGTTGGCGGTACAGACCCCGACATCGCCAAAGCGTATAGCCGCGTACCCGTGCGTTCGACGCTCAAACCGGGCGGGCGGGCATGGTTCGTTGGCGCCGGGGGGCCGATGGGCCGGATGCACGTGCAGCGCGCCATCCAGGTCGCCGACGGGCCGGCCACCATTGTCTGCACCGACGTGAGCGACCTGCGCCTTGACGATCTGTGTACCAGCTTCGCGGCTGAGGCGGAAGCCAAAGGCATCGAGTTCATTTGCCTGAACCCGCAAAATCAGGAACAATACCGGGCCGGCATGGCTGCGTTTAATGCGGTGGGCTTCGACGACATCATCGTGCTGGCCCCGATAGGCCCGGTGGTCGCGGATGCGGCGACGTGGCTCGCGTCCAAAGGAGTCATGAACGTTTTCGCCGGGTTGCCGCGTGGCTCGATGGTTGAACTTGACCTGAGCGACGCCTACCTCAAAGACACGCGCGTGATTGGGCACTCTGCCTCAACCATCGACGACCTGCGCCTCATGTTGCGCCAGACCGAAGCGGGCGTGCTGTCGCCCAACCGGTCGGTCGCCGCTATCGGCTCGCTGAGCGCCGCCCGTGACGGCTTGCAGGCGGTGATGGATACCACTTATCCGGGCAAGATCGTCATCTACCCGCATATCAAGGACATGCCGCTCACGGCGTTGCCCGATTTGAAAGACAAAATGCCGACCGTCTACGCGAAGCTCAAAGATGGGCGTGAGTGGACGGCTGAAGCCGAGCAAGAGTTTCTCCGGCTGATGTTGCCGTAAGGGGTGGAGTGCGAGATGGCGGGGCTACTTCAGGATCGGGTCGCAATCGTAACCGGGGGCGCACAGGGACTTGGCGAAGCCATCTGTCATCGGTTGGCAAAGGAAGGCTGCCACGTCGTTGTTGCAGACCTGAATGAGGGAGCGGCACAAGAAACTGCCGCCACCATCATGCAGCAGACGGATCGTCGCGTTGCCAGCGTCGGCATTGACGTGACAAAAGAAGACCAGGTTGCTGCCATGGTGGATCGGATAGTGGAGGAGTTCGGCAAGCTGGACATCCTTGTCTCCAACGCAGGCATTCTCATTGCCGAGGAAGTCACTGAGTTTCCTGCCGAGAAGTGGCGGGCGGTGATTGAAGTCAACCTGATCGGGTATTTCCTCTGCGCCAAGCACGCCGCGCGCGTGATGAAGGCGCAGCAGCGCGGCGTCATTATCCAGATCAACTCAAAATCGGGGAAGAAAGGCAGTTATAAGAACTCGGCCTACGCGGCGTCTAAGTTCGGCGGCATCGGTTTGACTCAGAGCATAGCGCTGGAACTCGCCGAGTACAATGTGCGGGTCAACAGCATATGCCCCGGCAACTTGCTCGACTCGCCGTTATGGGTTAACTCGCTGTACAAGCAGTACGCCAAGAAATGGGGCATCACTGAGGAAGAGGTGCGCCAGAAGTATATCAACGAGGTCCCGATGAAGCGCGGCTGCACTTACGACGACGTGACCAATCTGCTCGTTTTCCTTGCGTCGGACCAGTCAAGCTACATGACAGGCCAGGCGATTAACATCACCGGTGGGCAGGAGATGCGCTAAGACCGACTCGACGTGATGTTGACCAACAGCATTGTCGATGACCTGGGCGACGACTTCCGAGCTGTCGGCCAGGAGGGCGACAGTCGAGATGGATTCCTCGCTGCCGACCAACATCCTGGACCGGTAGAGCCGGCGGGACGCCGTGCTCAGGGGCACGTAGACGACGGAGTCGGGGTCGCCGAAGGCGGCCCCACTGCCGCTGTCTGCGGCGACGCCGACCACCTCAAACCGCACGCTGAAAAGGCGGTGTGAGGTCAGATTGGCTGGCCGGGTGGGTGCAGTTGCGCCGTGATGCCGCCGTCCACGTAGAGCACCTGTCCGACGATGTATGTCGCCTCGTCAGAGGCCAGAAACGCCACCGCTGCGGCCATTTCCAGCCCGGTGCCGTAGCGCCGCAGCGGGATGCGCGCGGCAACCTCCTGAGCCTTGAGACTGCCGTCAGGCAGCGTCTTCTCGGTGCGGGTTGCGCCCGGCGCGACTGCGTTGACGCGGATGCCGTACTCCGCCAGTTCGACCCCCATGGCGCGCGTCATCGCGTCGAGCGCGCCCTTGGTCACGTCATAGGGCAGGCCCGGCAGGTGCGCCCGCAACCCACCGACCGACGAGACGTGAATGATGCTCCCGCGGCGCTTTTCCCGCATCACCTCTGCCGCGCGATAGGCGCACAGATACGGCCCCCGGATGTTGCTGGCAAACGAGTCGTCCATCATGGCCTCGTCCACCTCGAAAAAGGGCACGCGCCGCATGTCGGCGGCGTTGTTGACCAGCAGGTCTATCGTCTCGTAAGCCCGCAGAGTCTCCGCGAAGAGACGATTGATGTCCGCTGTGCGCCCTACATCGCCCCTGACCGCGAGCACATCTGCGCCGACTGCGCGCAGTTCGGCAGCGGTCGCCTCCAGGGTTTTGGCTGTGCGCCCATTGATGACCACCTTCATGCCCTCGCGCGCCAGCCGCGCAGCGATCTCCTTGCCGATCCCCAGGCTGCCGCCCGTGATGACGGCGACCTGCCCGCTCAACTCCGCGTAGCGTGGTTGGATGGTGTCGTAGATTGATCGGATGTCCATGACTGTGTGTCTCCTCACAGTGAACCGGAGGGCGAGAATCACCAATCATGCACGCTGCCGTCGAGGCGGCGCACGGTAGGCAGGTAGGCGCGCGTGTAGGGATATTTCGCCGCTGCCTCTTCGTTCACGTCCGTGCCCAGGCCAGGCGCGTCGGTCACCCACAGATAGCCGTCCTTGAAGGTCGGCCCGCCGGGGATAACCTCCTGCGTGACTTCCGGGAAGAACACCATCTCCTGCACGCCGAAGTTGGGAATGGCGGTGTCCAGGTGGACATTGGCGGCGTGTGTGATCGGGGCGATGTCGCCTGGCCCGTGCCAGGCGGTCTGCACGTGGTAGCTCTCGGCGATGGCGGCGATCTTGCGCGCTTCGGTCAGGCCGCCGATGTGCCCCAAGTCGCAGCGGATGAAGTCGATCAACTGCTCGGTGATGAGGGGAAGCGCCTCCCAGCGCGAGTGGAACAGCTCGCCCATGGCTATCGGCGTCGTGGAGTGCTGCCGGATGAGGCGGAAGCTCTCTTTGTGCTCCGGGCGGAGCGGATCTTCCAGGAAGAAGAGGTGGTAAGGCTCCAGTTCTTTGGCGAGGCGCGCCGCCTGGACCGGGTTCAGGCGCTCGTGCACGTCGTGGAGCAATTCCACCTCGTCGCCGAGCGCGGCGCGCAGGTGTTCGAACAGGCGCGGGATGGTGCGCAGGTACGGCGTCGGTTCCCACTGCTCAACTGCCGGCAGCGTGCCGCCGTCGCCCCAGGTGGCCGTCGCCGCCTCCTGTGCGCCGCCGACGCCGTAAGTCCCGACCGTGCCGGGGATCGCCACCTGCGCGCGGATCACTTTGAAGCCGCGTTCCAACGCGGCCCGGAACTGGTCCTCGACCTCGGGGAAGCTCTGCCCGCCGCAGTGCGTGTAGGCCAACGCGCCGGCGCGCGTCTTGCCGCCCAGGAGCGAGTAGACCGGCAGGCCGGCGCGCTTGCCCTTGATGTCCCAAAGCGCCAGGTCGATGCCCGCCAGCGCCGTCATCAACACCGGGCCGCCGCGCCAGTACGCGCCCCGGAAAATGTATTGCCAGATGTCCTCAATCTGGTCGGGGTCGCGCCCGATCAGCAGCGGCGCGATGTGCATGTCGAGTGCGGAGGCCACGGCCAGTTCGCGGCCATTGAGCGTGGCGTCGCCCCAACCGTAGAGGCCAGGTTCACTGGTCTCGATCTTAACCAGCACGTAATTGCGACCGGGACATGTCACGACGGTTTTCACGTTGGTGATGCGGAGCGTTTCCATAGGTCCTTTTACCCCCGGAAGATGGCGCATAGCCGGAAAGCGTAGAGCGCGGTCGATTTTACCACGATAACTGGCGGTGGCGTTGCGACGAACCGCAACTGCAATTGCCGGGCCTGTCTTTTTTGCGCTCTGGTCCCCGCCCGTGGGTGATTGTGTACCGCTTTCGCTCGTGTCGGTATGGGGTTACAATCACAAAGATGCTGTGATGCCCTGTCGCTGGCTATATGAGCGCCAGCCGCCTCACAGAAGAGAGAAAGCGCATTGGCAAACTGGCAGGCGACCGCAGTCGCGTGTGCAAACGCAGGTCTCATCCAACAGTGGGGCGTCACCGACGCCGCGCTTAACCTCCCGGCAAACGGCTCGATCTCCCTGACCCTGGCCGGCCTTGAAGTCACCACCACCGTGCACTGGCGCGTCGAGTTGACCCGCGACCGGATCACGCTCGACGGCCAGGCACCCAACGACGCCCTGGCGCGTCGCATCACCATCCATCTGGATCACGTGCGCCGACTGTCGGGGCAGTCGTCGCGCGCCGAGGTGACGATTCAGAGCACGTTCTCGCCGCGCATGGGGCTGAACATCGCCGCGCCGCTGTTCGCTTCATTGAGCATGGCCGCAACGGCGGCGGCAGGAGTGGAACTGTCGATGCGTGCACTGACGGCGCTGGCGCGGCTGGGCGCAGGATCGGCGTGCCAGTCGATCCCAGGCGGCTTCGTCGAATGGCACACCGGCGCAACACATGAGGCCTCCTGCGCCGAGTCTATCGCCGGCGCCGAGCACTGGCCGCTGGTTGACCTGATCGCCGTCGTCAGCGGCGCGGGCCGGCACATGAACGACATCACCGAGGGCCACCGCCTGGCCGCCACCAGCCCGCTTCAGGCCACCCGGCTGTTGGGCGCGGCGGCGCGGCTGGCGGCGTGCCGCGAAGCGATCTTGATGCGCGACTTCGAGCGCCTGGCCGCAGCCGCCGAACTCGACACCGGCCTGGTTCACGCCATCGCCATTACGTCTTCGCCTGCCGTTTTCTACTGGGCGCCGGTCACCCTCACCATCCTGGAGCGGGTGCGCGCCTGGCGCGCGGCGGGGCTGGCCGTGTGCTACAGTGTTGACCCCGGTCCCAACGTGCATTGTCTCTGCGAGCCAGGCGACGCCGCCAACGTGGAGGTCCAGCTTGGGGCGCTGCGCGGCATCCTGGACGTGCGCCGCGCAACGTCGGGCGGACCTGCGCGGTTGGTGGAACCGGGTTGACGGCGCCTTGACTCGCCCTTAAGCCACTGGAAGCCATGCTCCAGATGTGTTACTATTCTCGCGTCCGCGAAATGTTGCCAGGGAGACTGATAGCCGATGAAACGACGCAGTTTGGTCCGACACTTTACCGGAGAACCCACGCACGACGACTCGGTTGACCACATCGAAACCGGGCACGACCGCGTGGACCTGAAAATCCATGGCGGCACGGTCAGTTTCATCGTCCCCCAAGACGTGCCCGATGAAGAGGTCTATCAGTCCAGATGGCTGGAACGCTTTGTCGGCTGCGATGTTGACCTGGGTGAAGGCTATGTGCTGCACATTACCATCAGCGGCGACTGCTATGGGGTCGATGCGCGTATCGAACGCCAATAACCACGTCCAAGCCTTGTAACCGCACCTGCCGTCAGGAGGCCAGCCCCCAAGATGAGCACCAACGCCAGCACCTGGTTCTACCACGAACCGGAGCGCGATCCTTACCTGATCGAGGAGCGCGTCAACCACACCCTCTGGGACGCGCGGATGCCCTTCTTGTATCTGGACTGCGTCAGCGCCGAGCCGCCCTTCCGCATGGTCGGCGAGTGGCACGGCGCGCAGATCGAGGTCGAGTGGGAGGTGGGTAAGGTGTTTACCCTGCGCACCACCCAAGACCTGCCTGAGAAGGAGTTGCCCCGGTTGCGGCGCGGCTTCTCGCTGGTGCTGGGCATCCACCCGCCCGCGCTCGCCTATGAAGATTTGGACGGCGGCGTTGTCACCGAGTGGCACACCGACGGCGGCGAGGCGCGCTGGCAGCAAATCCAGGGCCAGACCCGGTTCCGCAACATCAAACGTCACCCGAAGTGAGCGCCTTCACGGTTGATCTCGACCGCGACGCGACCGCCGTCCGCGCGATGGCGGCGGCGCTTGACCCCTATCTCTACCAGGACGACCTCTACGGCGGGTTGCCGGGCGCGCTGCCGCGCCTGACGGTCGGCGGGCTGCTGATGCGCCTGCACCGCCTGCGCGCCTTGAAGGACCAACTCACGCCGAAACAGGCCGCGGCGCTGTCAGAAGCCGAGGCAGACTTCGAGCAGGCGCGGTCGCAATGGGCCGTGCACTACGGGCGGAAGATCAAGCGCGAACTGGCGTCGCGGCAAGACTCGTTCAAGTGGTTCCTGGACGAGTGCGACGACAACCCGCTGCGCTGCGCCGAGAACTACCCCACCGAGGCCGAAAAGCGCACCATCCTCCACCACCTGCTGACCGAGGGCGTTGCTCGCGGCCTGGATATTGCCGAGGAGCAACGCCGCCAGGTGACGCTCGATTCCAAGTTGCGCCAACGCTTCCGCGCCGAGGGCTTTATCTGGGACCCGCGCGCGCAGCCGGCCTACCCCAAAGACGTGTTCTGGTGGCTGTATGGTCGCCCGGCGGCGCAGGGGTGAGCCGCAACCACGCAGATAAACAGAAAGCTTCCCGGAAGCCTGGAGCTTCCGGGAAGCTTTTTACGCCCTGGCTGTTTTCGGGTCGCGCTCAGTTCACCCAGCCGCGCAGGCGCACCGCGTTCGCCACGCGCTCGATGGCGATGATCTGCGCGGTCAGGCGCGTGTCATTGCCATAGTCGGCGCTGCGCGCGTGCACCGCGTTGAACGCCGCCGAAATCTTCTTGTCCAGCCGCTCGTGCACCTGGAGCACGTCCCAGTAGTAATTGTAGTCGTTCTGCACCATCTCGAAGTACGAGACGATCACCCCGCCGGCGTTGCACAGAATGTCAGGGATGACGTACACGCCGTTGTCCTGCAAGATGGCCTCGGCCTCCAGCGTGCACGGGCCGTTCGCCAGTTCCGCGACCATGCGCGCGCGGATGTGCGGCGCGTTCGCCGCGGTGATGACGTTCTCCAGCGCCGCCGGCACGAGAATATCCACGTCCATTTCGAGCAACTCGGCGTTGCTGATTCGTTCGGCTTCAGGGTAGCCGCTGACCAGGCCGTGGCGCATGGCGTAGTTGAACAGTTCGCGCGTGTCGAACCCCTTGGGGTTGTAGATGCCCCCGCCGATGTCTGCGACGGCGATTACCTTGCAGCCGAGCAGCTCCTCGCCGAGCGTGGCCGCGTACTTGCCGACGTTGCCGAAGCCCTGCACCGCCATCGTCGCGCCGGCGGTGTCCATGCCCAGCATCTTCGCCGCCTCGCGGATGACGTACATGCCGCCGCGCGCGGTGGCGTCTTCGCGCCCCAGCGAGCCGCCCAACTCCAGGGGCTTGCCGGTGATGACGCCGAACTCCGTGTAGCCCTTGAGGAAAGCGTACTCATCCATCATCCACGCCATGATCTGCGCGTTGGTGTACATATCGGGCGCGGGCACGTCCACGTCCAGGCCGAGGATGCGGCCCACCGCCCGCACGTAGCCCCGGCTCACACGCTCCAGCTCGCCGGCGGAGAGTTCCTTCACATCGCAGACCACACCGCCCTTTGAGCCGCCCAGCGGGACGTCCACGACGGCGGTTTTCCAGGTCATCCAGGCCGCCAGGGCGCGCACCATGTCGATGGTCTCGTGCGGGTGGAAGCGCAGGCCCCCCTTCGTGGGGCCGCGCGCGTCGTTGTACTGGACCCTGAAACCCTTGAAGACCCGCGTCGAGCCGTCGTCCATTTTGACCGGGAAAGTGACGTGCATTTCGCGCATCGGCTCGCGCAGGAAGGCGCGCATACCGGGGCTGAGGTCAAGATATGCCGCCGCCTGGTCGAACTGCTGTTGTGCCATCTCGAACAGGCTGGTCGGCTTCTCAACGACTTGTTCTGCCATTCGTACTATCTCCATATCCATGCATTCTCCTGGTGTGGGTTTCTTTATGTATTTACCACACAAAAATAAGGGGCGGCTCGTGTCAAGACCGCCCCTCAAGCACAGGTTATAGTGAGTTGAAGCAACAATAGGCTGAGAATCGGAATAGAAAGGGAACGCACCTCCTGAAGTGATGCCTGAATCGCGGTCATTTGAGCCATCCGAGAGCGCTTACCCACGCTCCATGTCCTCGTGTCTATCTATAGTATATGCTACACGCGCTCCCGGTCAACAGTGTCGGATGTTACTTCACAATCGGGACAAGACTCCCACACCGGGACAGATTGGTTATAATGGGGGTCGATCAACTCGCCTGCAAACTGACCGCGTTGAGCTAAACCAGAGGAGGAGTGTATGTTTCGCAAGCATCTGTTTTCGTTCGTGCTCATTCTGTTGATCGCGTCGCCGTTCGGCGGGGCGCTGGCGCAGTGGGAGCCGGGACTGCCTGATCTGGGGGGTCGGGTGGTGGCGGCGGTAGCGGAGAACCTGTTCACGCCGTTGCAGTTCATCGATCCCGGCACAGGCAAGGCGGTCGGCTGGGAGTACGACGCCTGGGCGGAGGTCTGCCGCCGCCTCAACTGCACCCTCGAATGGCACACCATCAGTTGGG
>DAOTXU010000164.1:0-11177 GCA_034435135.1 Anaerolineae bacterium
CGCCGGCCACGCTCGCGCGAACCTGGTAGCTGTACACATAGGTGCCGCGCGGCAGGAAGTCCGAGTACAGGTTGACCTGCTCGTCGCGCATCTCAGTGTGCCCAAACCACCACCAGCCCCACCACCAGCGATAGTCCTCCGCCGGCCTGAGAGTCGGGTCCTGCGCAAGCCGGCTCGTCGTCAACAGCGAGGTGTTCACGCCCTCGGTCCCCGCGGGGATCGGGTCCTCCAGCACGAAGTAGTAGATGTCCTGGTTGGTCGTGATCGTCAGCCGCACGGTGATCGTGTCGCCGACCTTCGCCTCGGTGACCGGCGTCTTGGGATCGCCGTTGAGGAAGTACTCGCGCTGCACGGTGATACCCCGGCTCACCGCGTCCACCTCGGAAGCCCACAGGCGCGTGTAGAGGTGTGCGGTGTAGTAGAGCGCGCCTTCGCCCTCGCCGCGTGAGATCGTCAGGCGGTTCACCTCGTCGCGGAGCAGGTCGCCCACCGCCACGCGCAGCACCTGGCCCTCGCGCACGGTGTCGGGCGTCACCTGGCCGTCGGCCAGGCGCGCGCGGTTCAGGCTCACGCCCCAGTTGTAGTCCCCCTGCAACTCGCCGGTGGCGACCATCCAGTCCGTGAAGGCGAGCACCGCCCACACCGTCTCCTGCGTGGTCGTCCAGTGATCGCCGTCGCGCGCCACCATCAGCCAGCGCACGACGTTGGGCAGCAGGTCGTTATCCGGCTGCGTGCGCGTGAGCGCAGCCAGGATCACGGCGGTCGCGCGCGTGTCGCTGGTCCAGTTCCACCAGTCGTGATCGTCTTCCTCCCAGTGCGCGCCCGTCGCGGAGATGATCGCCGCCGTGACCAGGTCGCTGATGAGCGCCTGCTTCTGGTCGCTGACAGGCACGTCGCCAAGCTGGTGGTAAGCCATCAGCAGGAAGCCGCGCGCTTCGAGGCTCATCTCCAGCCGGTATTGCAGCAGCGCGTCCATCTCAGCCTGGACCATCTGGCCGCCGCGCGCCAGCACGTACAGGTAGAACGCCTGCCGGTTCAGTCGCCACGCGGGCGTGTCGATGTTCGGGCGGATCAGGTCGGTGCGCACGAAGTTGAGCGCCGGGTCGATGATGCTCGTGTTGAAATCGAAGCCCGCGTCGCGCGCCTCGATCAGGCCAAGCGCGGCGTAGGCGGTGACGAGCGGGTCGCTCTGCATCTGCGCGAACCAGCCCCAACCGCCGTCGGGCTTCTGTTCCTTGACAAGCTTCTCCAACGCCTCGTCGATCACGACGCGCAGATTCTCGCGCAGGCCGGGGTCGTCGATGCCGAGTTCCCGCAGCGCGCGGTAGGTGACCGCGTTGGGCAGGAAGCGGCTGATGGTCTGCTCGATGCACTGATGTGGGAAGTTCTTCAGGTAGTCGAAGGCGTCGGTCGCCGTCACCGCCAGCGACGGATCGAGGCGGATCGTCAACTCGCCCTGGTCCACGTCCAGGCGCGGCGGCAGGCTGACGCCCTCGGTGCGGCTGCCCCCTGTCGGGTCTCGCAGAACGCCGCCCGTGCCCACCCGGTCGGGCGCGGTGTAACGGTAGACCGGGATCGTGCCGTCAGGTCCGGTGGCGAGCGTGGGCTTGGTCGCGTCCTGGTAGCCGTCCGCGCCGACCGCGATGAACGTCAGGTCCACGTAGTCCACATCCTGCGCCACGGCTTCCCACGTCACGCGGCCCCGGCTCGCGGCGGGGATTTCGACCGTTTGCGTCGCCTCGTCCACCAACACCACGCCCTCGGCTTGCAGCGTCGCCTGCACAGTCTGGGCGTCGCCCGTGTTGTTGTTGATGACCGCAGCCAGTTGCACGCGGTCGCCCACCACGAAGAAACGCGGCGCGACCGGGCGGACCAGCAGCGGCAGCGTGACCATCACGTCGGTGACGGCGTCGCCCACCTTCGTGTCAACCGTCAGCGCGCGCGCGTCGAGATGCCACGTGGTCAGGTTGTCGGGCAGGTCCACCGTGACCGTCGCACGCCCGGTCCCGTCGGTGACGACGTGCGGCGCCCACAGCGGCGTCTGCTCGAACTCCTCGCGGATGGTCACCTCCGGCGCTGGCGCGCCCCCGCCCCTCCCGGCGGCGTCGGCGGCCATCGGCGCGCCGGCGAGTTCTCCAACCACCCCGGCAAAGAGCTGCCTCTGCGCCATCATCGTCGCGGGGGGCGTGGCCGTGCCCAGCGCCGCCTGCCTTTCGGTGGGGAGGTACTCGTCGGTGAGGCGGTCGATCAAGCCGCTCAGCGCCACGCCGGTGCTGACGTAGTTGCCCTGCTGGCCGTAGAAGGCGTCGCGGATCGCGCCGCTGTTGGGCGGCATCAGCGAGAGGATCGCCAGGTCGGTGAGAGCCAGACCCACCTCGGCGCTGACCGGCTCGCCGGCGCTGTCGCGCGTCTCCACGTCAAAGGTGATCGTATCGCGCGGCTGCGCGAGCGCGCTCGACGGCGTGACCTTGACGCTGAGCGTCTGGCGCACCGGCTCGACCGCCAGCGTAATCGTGCCTTGCCGGTAATCAGGGTTGATACTCTCCTCGTCGATGCCCTTGACCAGCACCACGCTGAAGGTCACGCCGGGGACGTGCGCTTCGGTGATGGGCAGCTCGTACAGCAGGGTCGAGCCTTCGACCTGCTGCACCGCGTACTCAATCACGCCGGCGCGCTCGACGCTCACCAGCGCCGTGCTCGCCCCCGCGAAGGGGATGGGCACCAGGACTTCAGCCACGTCGCCGGGCTGGTAGCTGTCCTTGTCGGCGATCAAGTCGATGGTCTCGCGCGGCTCGCCCCACCAGACCGGGCGGGTCCCGGTGACCCAGAACCGGAGCGAAGCGCTGTTCGTGCGCTCCTTCTCGTCCAACGCGGTCGCGCGCACGCGGAAGATGCCCGCGTGTGGGGGCGTGAAGGTGTACGCGGCGGTCCCCTCCGCGCCGGTGACGACGCTGGCGGTCTCAACCTCGATCTCCTCTTGCGTCCAGTTGTAGCGCCCGAACTCGCCCTCGCGCGCCACGCGCGTCCACCGGATTTCGATCACGGTCAGGTCGATGCGCTTGTCGGGGATCGGCGCGCTCTCCGGCGTGACCGCGATCAGGTCGATCTGCATCGGCTGGCCTTCCTTGCCGAAGTAGCGGTCGGCGCGCAGGCCCACGTAGAGATTCGCCGGGTGCGCCGTGATCGTGGTCCGCCCGCTGATAGCCTGCTGGCTCTCGTCGGTGACGGTCGCCTCGACGGTGATGACCATCGGCCCCTTGAAGTTCGGGCGGGTGTTGTCGGAGGTGATGATGTACTTGCCGTCGGCGTCGGTGACGCCCTGGCCGCTGCCGACCTCGAACCAGCCGCCGTAATAGCCGCCATACTCGTACATTTCGTAATAATAGTAACGGTCATCCGAGTCGGTGAAGGTGTAGCGACCGGGGCCGGTGTAGTGGAAGTAGCTGGGGCTGCCGTAGGCGTTCCAGTACAGTTGTGCGTTGCTGACCGGGCCGCCGAAGTAGTACGACGCCTGCGCCACTGCGGCGAGCGTCTGCCCCTGGATGATGCTGTCTTTCTCCGCGGTGACGTTCACCTGGAACTCCGGTACGCGGAACTCGGCGACGGTGAAGGACACGCCCGCGCCATCGAAGCGCCCGCCCATCACCCGGATGTTACCCTGCCCCAGCCGGGCGTCCTCCGGCAGGGTGATCTCGCCGCTGAAGGTGCCGAAAGCGGTCACGGGCAGGTCGCCCTCCCAGAGCGTTTGCTCGCCCCAGTTGATGTCGGCGATCACGTGCACGGTCCCTTCACCCGGCACGGTGTAGGTCACGTCGTCGCGGTCGCGCAGCACGCCCCGGAAGTAGACCTTTTGGCCGGGCCGGTAGATCGGGCGGTCGGTGTACATGTAGCTCGCAGTCTTCGATGGCTCACCCCCATAGTAAGAGTGCCAGATGCCGTACACACCCTCGCCCTTGACTTCAGCGAAGATGAAGTTATAGAACGCGCCCGACGCGCGGAACACGCCGTCGGCATCCGTCGGCCCACTGGCGAGCGCCTGACCGCCCTGGAAAATGGTCACGCCCGCCCCAGCGATTGGCGCACCGGTGGGCATATCGGTGGCCCACACCAGCGCCTCGTTAGTGGTGCGCTTGAGCGTGACGTTCGCGCTCACGACTGCGAAGGGGAAGCGGTCCCAGTATTGGAAATTGACCCCGTTGGCTTCCAGCCAGTACACGCCGGGGTCGAGCTTGCCGCCGGCCTCCGACGCGAGCAGCACCTCTTTGATCGCGTACTGTGCGCCCGCCGAGTCGAAGCGCTGCGACCACTCGCGCACCTGGTTTTCAGGGGTGGCCCAGGGCACAGCTTCATCGTATGAATAGTAGTGCGTAATCGCGCTTTCAAAGTGGTTGAGCGGCAACCGGTACAGCTTGAAAGAAAGCTCCGGCGTGCCGGTGACCGCGATGGCAAGCCGTGTGTTCTCGCGGTGGGTGCTGGTAATCATGAGTTCATACTGGCGCACCAGCGACGCCTGCGACCGCAACGGCCCGGTCGTGAAGGCGAAGCGGTAGTCGGTTTCGATGCGGTTGCCGTACACATCCTCCGCGCCGGCCAGGAAGGTGATGAAGTACGTGGTCAAAGGCTGGGTGGCGAACTCAAGGTAGAGCGTCTGGTTGCCGCCGACGACCGGCTTCCAGCTTGCTGGCGCTGGCTCGATGATGACCTTGTCGCGGAAGGTCTCGGTGTTCATGGGGGTGAGGAAGTAAATGCTCACGCCGCCGCCGGGGTACACCCCGATCTCGCCGTTGCGCGGGCTGGTGTCGCTGATGGCGGGATAGGGCACGGTGTTGAAGGTGTAGGTGACGCCCTCGCGCAGAGTCGCTTCGCCGGCGGCGCTGCGCGCGGAAGCAGCCAGGTTGAGGCTGTAGGTGCTGTTAATGTCGAGCCACGCAGCGGGTGTGAAAGTCATCGCCGTGCTGTCGTCGCTCCAGCTAAAGGCGCCTTCGACCTGCCGGCCCCAGGTGAGCAGTGAAAACGCCGCTTCGACGCTGGCGCGGTCCATCGGCTGGCTGAAGGTGATCTGCACGGTGCGCTCCAGCGCCACGTTGGACTCGCCCTGGTACGGCGTCACGCTGAGCACTTCCGGCGGCAGCGTCTTGAACCGCCACACAAAGTCGTTTTCCAGCACGGCGCCGACCAAGTCGGTCAGGCCAGCGTGCACCGTGACGGTGTAGGTCGTCCCGCCCTGAAGCGGTTGCTTGGGCTTGAACTGGTAAATGGACGTGTTGAGCCACTCGCCCGCGCCCTCAATCGCCGGCTCGACGCTTAACGGGGAGGGCAGGCCGGCGATTGCGTCCGTGACGACAAGCGGCACGACCGGGCGGCTGAACGCGACCGTGATGGCGGCGTCGGCGGCCACGCCCTCGGCGTCAGGGGCGGGCACGACGGTGGACACTTCCAGATAGCCCACCGTGTGCGCCTCGAAGGCGTACGGCTCCGCGAGCGGCGCGCCTTCCAGGCTGGCCGCGCCCGTCCCGATGATGATCTCGTACACGGTATCGCGCGCCCAGCCGTCGGTAGGCGTAAAGACCAGCGTGCGTGCGTCCTCCCAACTGAACGACCCGCTTACGCCCGGTGAGACCGCGAAGGCCGTCTCGACGGTGGGCCGGTCCATCGGCTGGTCGAAGGTCACCGTCAGCGGGCTGTCCAGCGGCATCTCCTCGCCGGGGAAGGGCCACACATCGATGACTTGCGGGTTCAAAACCTCGTCTCCTTCTTGCGCGCCAGGGGGCGCAGCGAAGACCGCGCCGCCGGCTGAGGTCAGCGCGACGAGGACAGCCAGGGCAGCAGTCCATGCGCGTTTGAACGTGTCCATTGCATTACACTCCTTCTTGGGGTTCATTCATACCGGGCAACTACCCGATCCATTCTGCTATACAGACGGCGGCGCGGTGTCAAAGGTTCCCGTTCGCAGCCTTCATGATGGATCAGAGCGCTCCGATGTGCAAATCGGGGAGTAGAAGCGAACCTGCTCTGTGGGGGGGGGGGTTCGCCCGGCGAGCCGCGCGCTTTTGTGGCATAATTGATCCTGTAAGGGGCACGGCGTGCCGTGCCCCAAATGGTTGCTCGCAGAATCACTTCAGGGGGGATACAGCGTTGACTGGCTCGCCAAAACCCAAACGACCGATTACCGCTGAAGATGTGTACAACATCGCCGAAGTCGAAGACCCGCGCATCAGCCCCGATGGGCGCTGGATCGCCTACGTCCATATGAGCGTGGACAAGACGGCGAATGAATACCGGCGACACATCTGGCTCGCGCCCACCGACGGCGGCGAGCCGTTGCAGCTCACGCGCGGCGGCAAGGACTCCGCGCCGCGCTGGAGTCCCGACGGGAAGACGCTGGCGTTCGTCTCCACGCGCGACGAGAAGGCGCAAATCTACCTGATGCCGGTTGGCGCGCCGGGTGGGGAAGCGCGCGCGCTCACCCAAGCGCCCAACGGCGTGTGCGCCCCGGCGTGGTCGCCGGATGGGACGCAGGTCGCGTACCTGGCGAAGGTGAGCGCCGAGGAGCGCGCCAAAGAGGACAGCGGCGACGAGGAGCCGCCCCCGGCGGACAAGTTCGAGGCGGAGCAGCGCGCCGCGCGCAGGAAGCACGAGGAAGAGCAACGCTTCGACCCGCGCGTGGTACGGCAAATCCCCTACCGCGAAGGAACCAGCTATCTCGATGGCCGCTTCAATCAAGTCTATGTGATCCCAGTCGGCGCGGGCCTGGAGGGCGACGCCGCCAAGCCGCGCCGCCTGACCGACCTCGACGCCGACCATGCCCCGCCGCAGTGGACGCCCGACGGCGCGTACCTCCTCACTTCGCGCACGGTCGATCCGGCGCGCGACGAGCCGTGGCGGCACAGCAGCGTGTACCGCATCCGCGCGGCGGACGGCCAGATCGAGCAACTCACCGATGAGACTTTCAGTGATTCCGTCCCGCAGCCCTCGCCGGACGGGCAATGGATCGCTTATCTGCGGGTGCGCAATGGGGCGTCGCAATATAACACGCGCCTGACCGTGCTCCCGGCGACCGGCGGCGAGCCGGTCGATTTGACGCTTGAACTCGACCGCGCGCCGGATCACTTCGAGTGGACGCCTGACGGGGGCGCGTTGGTCTTCAGCGCCGCGAACGAGGGCAACGTCGATATTTTCAAGGTCGCGCCGACTGGCGGCGCGGTTGAGAAGGTCGTCACGGGCGACTTCTACACGCTGTCATTCGATGTTGGGCCGGGCGGGGGCGTGGCCTTCGCTGCCGGGACGCCGCTCACGCCGCCGGAGTTGTTCTGGCAGGCACCCGGCTCCGACCAGGTGCGGCAGGTGACGCACGTCAACCAGAAGTTCCTCGACGAGGTGATCGTCCAGCCGACGCACGAAATTCGCTTCCTTGCGCCTGGCGGCGCGGAAATCCAGGGCTGGTATCTCCTCCCGGTCGGCTACGAGGAAGGGAAGAAGTATCCGCTCGCGCTCAACATTCACGGCGGGCCGCACGCGATGTACGGGCCGGGCCAGCGCGCCATCTGGCACGAGTGGCAGTTCCACGCGGCGCGGGGCTACGTGGCTTTCTACTGCAACCCACGGGGCAGCGGCGGCTATGGCGAGCGTTTCCGGGGGGCGGCGCTGGGCGCATGGGGCGAGGCCGACATGCCCGACGTGATGGCCGGCGTCGATGCGATGATCGCAAAGGGGTTCGTGGATCCGGCGCGCATGGCGGTGACCGGCGGCTCCTACGGTGGCTTCATGACGGCGTGGGTGATCGGCCACACCGACCGCTTCGCGGCGGCGGTGTCGCAGCGCGGCGTGTACAACATGCTGAGCATGTACGGCGTCACCGACATTCCCACGTTCAACGCTGACGAGCTGGGCGACGTGCTCCCCTGGGATGACCCGGAGAAGTACTGGAAGTATTCGCCGGCGGCCTACGCGCACAAGATCAAGACGCCGTTGCTGATCCTGCACAGTGAGAACGACTTCCGCGTGCCCATTTCCGAAGGCGAGCAGTTGTTCGCGTACATCCGGCGCAGCGGCGGCGTGGTGGAGATGGTGCGCTTCCCGCGCGAGGGGCACGAACTCTCGCGCAGCGGCGAACCGAAGCACCGCGTCGAGCGCCTGAGGCGCATGGTGGAATGGTTCGATAAGTACTGTATGTCCAATCACTAGAAGTTCGCTTTCACGGAGATGCATCATGGCTGAAACGATTGCAACAACGGAACAACTGACCGGCGCGGAAACCGTCGCCTGGGACCTGACCGACCTGTACACCGGCGTCGATGACCCGGCGATCATGCGCGACCTGGACAGCGCCGACGCCCGCGCCGACCGGCTGCGCGAGCGCTATCACACGCGCATCGCTGACCTGAACGGGGCAGAGTTGCTCGCGCTGATCCAGGAATACGAGGCGATCATCGAACAGGCGTACAAGGCTGGTGCCTTCGCCCACCTGCACTGGACCACCAACACCGAGGATCCGGCGCGCGGCGCGCTGCTCCAGAAAATCCGTGAACGCCTCTCGCGCCTGCAACAGAAACTCGTGTTCGTTACGCTGGAATGGGCCGGCGCGCCCGATGAGAAGGCCAGCGCGCACATCAATGACCCGGCGCTGGCCCAGTACCGCCACTGGCTGGAGACCGAGCGCCGCTACCGTCCGCACCTGCTCTCCGAGCCGGAGGAGAAAATCCTGGCGGAGAAGCACGTCACCGGGCGGGGCGCGTGGTCGCGCTTCTTCAACGAGGCGCACAGCGCGGCGCGCTATGAGTTCGACGGGCAGAAGGTTCCAGAGCAAGTGGTGCTCAACAAGCTCTACGACCCGGACCGCGACGTGCGCCGGCGCGCCGCCGCATCCATCACCGCCGGGTTGAAAGACCTGAGCCGCACGACGACGTTTATCTTCAACACCATCCTGGCCGACAAGGCTTCTGACGACCGGTTGCGCAACTACCCCACGTGGATCAGCGCGCGCAACCTGAGCAACGAGGTCGCGGACGAGTCGGTGAACGCGCTGGTGGAGGCCGTGACCTCGCGGTACGACATCGTAGCGCGCTACTACCGGCTCAAGCGCCGGCTCCTGGCGGTGGATGAACTCTTCGACTACGACCGCTACGCGCCCCTGCCCGCTGCCGACCGGCGCTACACCTGGGCCGAGGGCCGCGCAGTCGTGCTCGACGCCTACGGCCAGTTCCACCCGCGCATGGCGCAAATCGCCGAGATATTCTTCGAGTATAACTGGATCGACGCCGCGGTGCGCCCCGGCAAGCGCGGCGGGGCGTATAGCTCAGGCGTGGTGCCGTCGGTGCATCCTTACGTCTTTATGAACTACCAGGCCCGCCCCCGCGACGTGATGACCCTGGCGCACGAACTGGGGCACGGCGTGCACCAATACCTCGCGCGCGAACGCGGCCTGTTGCAGGCCGATACCCCGCTCACCACCGCCGAGATGGCCTCCACCTTCGGCGAAATGCTCATCTTTAGCAGCCTGATGGCGCGCGAGCGCGACCCGCAAGCGCGCCTGGCGATGCTCACCCACAAGCTCGAAGACTCATTTGCGACCGTCTTCCGGCAGATCGCCATGAACCGTTTCGAGGACGCCGTGCACAACGCGCGCCGCGGCGAGGGCGAGCTGACCGCCGAGCGCTTCAGCCAGTTCTGGATGGAGACGCAGCGCGCCATGTTCGCGGACAGCGTGACGCTGACCGACAACTATAGCATCTGGTGGAGCTACATTACGCACTTCATCGACTACCCCGGTTACGTCTACGCCTATGCGTTCGGCGAGTTGCTGGTGCTGGCGCTCTACGCCCGCTACCAGGAGGTCGGGCGCGACTTCGCCGAGCGCTACATCGATGCGCTGCGCGCGGGCGGCTCGAACTGGCCGCACGAGATCGTCAAGCCGCTGGGCGTCGATCTGACCGACCCGACGTTCTGGCGTCAGGGCCTTCACATCCTTGACGATATGGTGTCGCAGGCGGAGGCGCTGGCGGCGCAGGTCTGAGCTTCGGAGACTGTCGAGAGTCTGCGATCAGGGGGGCGCGCCGCGCCCCCCTGATTTTTGGGTGCATTCGGGATTTGGGCAAAAAGCGCGCGGAAGCGCCGGTTGTGAATAACCCGCCGATTAAAGTCGGTGGCTAATTGGAAAAACCGCCGGGTCAGGCTGAAATTAGCCCGCGACTGAAGTCGCGGGGTCTGAAGGAAAAACCTCGCCCCTGATTCCGAACGCACCCGATTTTTTCAAAAATAGCACAAACGTTCTATTCTGTGGTAGAATGGGTTATCGCTTGCGATGCGCAACAGGAGTCGTGGACGAACGATTGGATCGGATGGAGGGATCAACCATGAGCGAGGCTATCAAGAACTTCGCAACGCTGGTGCTGTGCGGCGTCGGCATCGTCATCGTCTATGTGCTCACCCGGCTGTCCACCGACGCCATCGGTGTGATCGTCGGCGTCGCGCTGGCGCTGGCCGGGACCGTGCCCATGCTGGCGGTCGTGGCCTGGCTCGCCGGGCGCAGCGCCGCCCAACCGCCGCCGCAAGGCCTGGGCCTGCGCGTTCCGCCGGAAGAGCTTTATTACCAGCGCTCGGCCCCGGTGCGGCGGCTGCCCTATGGGAGCGCCCCCGTGCGCCGCCGCGCGCCGCCCCGGCGGTACGTCGAAGCGCCGGAGCCACCGCGTTTGCCTGCGCCGTCGAGCAACGCCATTGCGGTCGATTCGCACTGGCGCAGGCAACCGGTTATCTATGTGGATGATGGATACGGCGACGACGCGGATGACGAATTCGATCTTGTGACTGACTATTACTGGGACTGAGAGGAAGTGAGCATGGAGACCGAAATCGTCATCAGCCCGCGCCAGCCGCGCAACCGGCTGGGGCGCACGGTCTGCCCGGAGTGCGGCAGGGTGTTCATCGACGAGGCGCTGGTGGACCGGAACCACATCGCCTGGCACGTCGGCTGTTGGGAGAAGTTGTGCAGCGGGATCGGCCTGTCGCCGGAGAAGTGGTGGCCGGGAACGCTCATCGTGCGCGCGCAGCCCGCACCCCAACCGGAGGTCGTGGAGACGGTCGGCAGGGTCATGTCGTAGCCACCCCCGAACGGCGCAGGCGGAGGCCTGCGCCGCCTGGGCTGCGCGGGAACAGATCACCAGATAATCGCTCGTGCGGGC
>DAOTXU010000165.1:0-23686 GCA_034435135.1 Anaerolineae bacterium
TGATCCTGGCGATCATCAATATGCTCAGCGTGCTGGTGTTGGGGCTGTGGTGGTTCAAGGTGCCGTTCAACGGGAACGTCGGCCTGTTCTGGGCCACGACGCTGATCTTCCTGCTCACGTCGCTCTCGATGGGCATCCTGCTGAGCACGCTCGCCGCGACGCACAACCAGGCGAACCAGCTTTCCATTCTCGTGTTGCTGCCGTCGCTGGTGCTGTCGGGCTACATCTTCCCGCGCGAGGCGATGCCGCTCATCATCCACGACATCGGCTACCTGCTGCCGCTGACCTACTATCTGCAAATCCTGCGCGGCATCATGATTAAGGGCGTCGGCCTGGAATACCTCCTGCCTTCGGTCGTGCCGATGGCGGTCTACGGGGTGATGATCTTCTTCCTGGCGGTGGTGAACTTCAAGCAGAAGTTGGAGTGAGCGCTGTGGAAGCAGCGATACGAGCCGACTCCCTCTCCAAGACCTTCTCCACCCGGCGCGGCAAGACGCAGGCCGTGCGCGACCTCTCGCTGGAAATCGCGCCGGGCGAGACCTTCGGCCTCGTCGGGCCGGACGGGGCCGGCAAGACGACGGCGCTGCGGCTGCTGGTCGGGCTGGTGGAGCCGACATCGGGGCGCGCGCACGTGCTCGGCTACGACACGATGAAGGACCGCCTGCGCGTCCGCGAGCGCGTGGGCTACATGGCGCAGCAGTTCGGCATGTTCCCCGACCTGACCGTCGCCGAGAACCTGCGCTTCTACGCCGACCAGTACGGCCTGGGGCGCGCCGAGCGCGACGCGCGCATCCCGCGCCTGCTCGAATTCGCCGGGCTGAGCGCGTTCACCGGGCGGCTGAGCAAGCGGCTCAGCGGCGGGATGAAGAAGAAGCTCGCGCTGGCGTGTATGCTCGTGCATGAGCCGGAGGTCGTCTTCATGGATGAGCCGAGCACCGGCGTGGACCCGGTCGCGCGCCGCGAGTTCTGGGACATCCTCACGCGGCTGCGCGTCGAGAAGAGCCTGACCATCCTGGTCACCACGCCGTACATGGACGAAGCCGAGCGCTGCAACCGCGTCGGGCTGATGTTCGAGGGGCGGATCGTCGCGCTCGACGCGCCGCGCGACATCACGCGGCAGGCTCCCGGCGAGGTGGTCGAGTTGCGCCCGTCGGACTTCCAGCGCGCGAAGGAACTGGCGGGGTCGCTGCCCGGCGTGATCGAGGTGCAAACCGCCGGCGACCTGCTGCACCTGTTCGTCGATGACGCGGGCGCGCGCACGGCGGGCATAGTATCGGGGCTGGCGGCGCAGGGGGTCGCGTCAAGCGGCGTGCGGCAGATCGCGCCGCGATTGGAACACGCCTTCGTGTCGTTGATCCGCAAGGAGCGCGCGGCGTGATGATTTGTTGTTTGACCTCACCCCCCAACCCCCTCTCCATGAAATGGAGAGGGGGAGTCAGAACGCTCTGAAGTCCCCTCTCCGCAAGTGGAGAGGGGGATTAAGGGGTGAGGTAAGAGGTGGGCAGCGTGACCGACCTGGCTATCGAAGTGCGCGACCTGACCAAGGCCTTCGGCCCATTCACGGCGGTGGATCATGTGAGCTTTGAGGTGCACGCGGGCGAGATTTTCGGCTTCCTGGGCCACAACGGCGCGGGCAAGACGACCACGATCCGCATGTTGCTCGGCCTGCTCGAACCCTCCGGCGGCGCGGCGCGCGTGCTCGGCTACGACGTGACGCGCCACGCCAAGCAGATGCACCAGGAAGCCGGGTACATGTCGCAACTGTTCACGCTGTACCCGAATCTCACCGCCGCCGAGAACATCCGCTTCTACGGGCAGGCCTATGGGCTGAGCCGGTTCGAGTTGCGCCGTCGCCAGGAGGAGATCATTGCGATGGCCGGGCTGCGCGGGCGGGAGCACGAGATCACCCGGCGGCTGAGCGGCGGTTGGAGGCAGCGCCTCGCGCTGGGCTGCGCCATCATCCACCGGCCCCGGCTGGTCTTCCTCGACGAGCCGACGTCGGGCGTGGACCCGATCTCGCGCCGCGAGTTCTGGGAACTGATCTTCGCGCTTGCCAACCAGGGCGTGACCGTGTTCGTCACCACGCACTACATGGACGAAGCCGAGCACTGCCAGCGTATCGCGTTTATCAGCGCCGGGCGCATCGTGGCGTCGGGCACGCCGGAGGCGCTCAAGCGTGAGGCCATGGATGGGCGCGTGCTGGAGATCGCGTGCGAGTCGCCGGAGGAGGCCATTCGCACCTTACAGAACGCGCCTTTACCGCTGGCCGAGGTGTCGCTCTATGGAGCGCTGGTGCACGCGGTCGCGCCGGGCGCTGACGACCTCCTCGCTGCGGTGAGGGATGCTTTGGAAAGCGCAGGTGTGGGCGTGCGCGCGCTGGCGTGGGTGCAGCCGTCGCTGGAGGACGTATTTATCTCGCTGGTGCGCCGCGAGCAACGGCGGGCGAAAGGAGACGTATAGCGTTGTAGAGGTTTCAAGCGCTTATCCGAATCCTTTTCGGGCAGAGGGCTTCAACCCCCTGTCCCGGACTTTCTGGATGGCTTTTCTGCGGACTATACCCCCAGAAAAGGGGCGTCGTGTCGATGTCTGAGCTTGATCTGTATTAAGGGTGGCGGACTATGAAGAAGTTGAGTCGATTACTGGTGCTTCTCCTCGTCGGTGGGACGCTGGCATTTCTGTTCGTGTGGCTGCTTGGCCCGCGCTACGGCGTCGATATGCAGGCGGCGTTGCGCGGCGTTTTGCTTGGCGAAGGCGAGGCGGCGCGGCTGACCGCCAGCGGGGTCATCCGCGCCGAGGCGATCAAGGTCTCCACGCTGCTGGGCGGGCGGGTGAAGACAATCCATGTCGTGGCCGGCGAGGAGGTCAGAAGCGGGCAACTGCTGGTCGAATTGGACACGACTCTGCTGGATGCACAGATCGCGGCAGCCGAGGCTGCCGTCGAGCTGGCGCGCGCGGGACTGCGGCAGGCGGAGGCCGGCGCGCGCCCAGGCGCGATTCGGATCGCCGAGGCGCAGCTTGCGCAGGCGCAGACAGGCGTCGAAGTAGCGCGCCAGGCGCTCGCGGACGCCGAGGCGTATCTTAAAAACCCGCAACTGCTGGAATTGGAGGCTTCGGTTGCTTACGCGCAGGTCGAGGGCACGCAGCGCCGTGTAAATCAGGCCAGCGCCCTCCGCGACGCCGCTGCGTTCGCGCAAAGCCAGTTCTACGAGACACAGGCGCAACTGCCGTTCGACATCGCTGTGCGTGAAGGGGACCTGCAAGACGTGATCCCGCCTGAGCTGGCCGGCGTCATCCCCGAAGAGGTATGGGAACGGGGCGACGGGACGTACCAGATTAACGATCTCACGATCGTGATCGACGGCGGTCACTACCGTGTCACCGCCCACGTGGATGAACTGCCTTTCGGCGCGCACCTGACGCCCAATACGTACTGGCAAAGCTGGATTGGGGTCAACAGCGCGCAGGCAGGTCTGGAAGGTACGCAGGCTTACGCCTGGCGCGCCGCGCAGCACGCGAACGATCCGCTGGAAGTGCGCGCCCAGGTGGAGACGGCGCGCGCCGCCGTCGCCGAGACTGAGGCGCAGGCCGAGATGGCGCAGGCTTACCTGGACGGGCTGAAAGCCGGCGCGACGCCGGAACAGATCGCCGCGGTGCAGGCGCAGGTGGAACGGGCGGAGGCGGCGCTGAACCGGCTGCTGGTCCAGCGCGAGCAGGCGGCGATCTATTCGCCGTGTGAGTGCGTGGTCATGGAAGAGGTGATCCACATCGGTGAACTCGCCGCGCCCAACGCGGCGCTGCTTACCCTCGCAGACCTGACCGAGGTGCAAATGGCGGCCTATGTGCAAGAGACCGACCTGGGGCGCGTGGCGGTGGGTCAGCCTGTGGCCGTGACGCTGGACGCCTGGCCCGACCGGACCTTCGCCGGCGCGGTAAGTCGCATCGCGGAGCAGGCGGAGTACACGCCGCGCAACGTCAGCACACGCGACGAGCGCGTGAATCTGGTCTTCGCAGTGGACATCGCGCTCGATAACCCCGACGGCCTGCTCAAGCCAGGCATGGTCGGGGAGGTGGTGTTGGCGCCATGAAGAAACTACGCGCGCTCATCGTGTTGCTTGCGCTGTTGGCGATCTGCCTTGCGGCGGTGGGGTTCGCGCTACCGGGTGGGCCAGGCGCGCAACCGGATGCAGGCGTCCAACCTCTGATCGCCTCCGGTGTCATCAACGCGACGGTGGTGCAGTTGGCGCACGAGTTTGGCGGGCGCGTTGAGGAGATCGCCGTCAGCGAGGGTGAGACAGTCCGGCGCGGGCAGGAATTGGTCATGCTGGATGATTCGACCGTAGCGGCACAACTCGCCGAGGCCGAGGCAGAGGTCGCCGTGGCTCAGGCCGAGCTTGACCTGCTGCTCGCCGGCGCACGCGAGGCGGAGGTGCGCGCCGCGCGCGCCGCGCTGGCGCGCGCGCAAGCAGACGCGGAAGGGGCGTACAACCAGTGGCAGGCCGCGCTGGCGATGGTCGAGAACCCGCAGGACTTGAACACGCAACTCGCTCAGGCCAACGCGCAGGCGCGCCTGGCCGAACAGGGCGTCGAGAAGGCGCGGGCCGACCTGCAACGCCTGGAATTGGAAAGCAATGGCGTGAGCGGCGACGTGGACCCCACGCGCCGGACGATCCTCGACTACCAGCTTCAGGCCGCGCGCGAGGCAGTCGCAGCGGCGGAGGCCGATTTACAGGCGGCGAACACGCTCACCGGGCAGTTGTGGGCGATTATCGATAACCCGCTGCACCTTGTCGCTCAGGCGAACCAGGCCGAGGGCGCGTACCATCTCGCGGAGAAGGCGGTAGCTGTGGCGCAAGCCAAGCTTGACGACCTGCTCGCCGGCCCGACCGAGGAGGAAGTCGCTGTGGCGCGCGCGAACCTGGCTTTCGTCCAGGCCAAAGCCGACGCCTACCGCGCCCAGTTGGAGATGTTCACCATCGTCAGCCCGTTGGACGGCGTGGTGGTCGAGCGCCTCCTTCATGCTGGCGAGACCGCCGCCGCTGGCGCGCCCATACTCACCCTGGCGGATTTGCATCAACTGACCTTGGCGGTGTACGTGCCCGCGTTTGACCTGGGCCGGGTGGCGCTGGGGCAAGCCGTGGCGGTGACGGTCGATAGCTTCCCCGGCCAGAGCTTCCAGGGGACGGTGCGCCGCGTAGCAAGCGAGGCCGAATATACGCCCCGCAACGTCAGCACGCGCGACGAGCGCGTGAACCTGGTTTTCGCTGTCGAGGTGTGGCTCCCCAACCCGGACCTGGTTCTCAAGCCGGGGATGCCCGCCGATGCGACGTTTGGGCCGCCGCGCCCGGCGGCGACGGCACGCCTGCAACCGACGAACGCGCTTCCTGACGTGCGACTGCCCGTCACAGCCACGCCATCGCCAACGGCTTCGCCGACCCGGCTGCCCATCCTGACGCCCATGCCCACGCTCTCGCTGCCCCTCTCACCCACGCCGACCGCGCAGCCGGCGTGTCTTGCCAGCATCACCACGAACCTGAACGTGCGCGCCGGTCCGGGTACGGATTACCCGATCCTGGGCACGCTCCAATGGCCGGCGACGGTAGAAGCGCTGAGCCGCTGGAATGTGGGCGGCAAGACGTGGTGGCGCATCGACTACAATGGGGCGCGCGGCTGGGTCGCGGCGTGGTACACCGAGACCGAAGGTTCGTGCGACGCGCTGACGCTTGACGCGCCTTGACAGAAGGGCTGGAAACTGGATACTCGAAACGGGAACTGGAACCGGAGGCAGAGGATCGAGCGATGCCGATTTACGAATATCGATGCAACCGATGTGGCGCTGTCTTCAGCCAGCTATATCGCTCCATCCGCGCGGCAGAGGAAGCGTCGGCTCCGACGTGCCCGGAGTGCAACAGCGCGGATGTACAGCGCCTCATCAGCGGCGTGGCCGTCTTAGGTGAAGCAAGTGGAGACTCAGGCAAGGAGAGCAGCGCGCCAACAACATCCACTCCATTGTTTGGGCGGAAGGAGTTGAACGAGCGGTTGCGCCAGGACCGCAACCGCGCCAGCATCGCGCGCGCAGACGACTCAGGGTAGGGGACTTAAGCCCCCTGTCCGACGCGAGCGATTTCGAGGGCGGCAGATCAGCTGGCGGGCGCTTGTTTCTTCTCTTCGGTGGTGAGCGTCACCGTGCCACCGGTCATCTCGGCGAGTTGGGCGTGTAGCTCCGCGCGCCGGGCCTCAGACGCGCGGCGTGCTTCCTCTCTTAGCGCGTTCAGGCGCGCCTGCGCTTCGTCAGCCAGCTCACGTCCCGACATGGGCGCGATCAGTTGAGCCGTCGCTATGCCCAACCCGATCCCGACGACCAGCCCCCCTAGAAACATCAGCAATCGCTTCACGAGATACTCCTCCTGGCGCTCGTCGGGCGCAACGAACGAGGGGGATTATAGGGACTTGCCCGTTCAACCGCAAAAAGCGGCTCACGTCAGGCCATCGTCGCAATTCGTAGGCGGATGCATTAAGAACCTATCCGAAAAACCGTCTCAAACGACCAGGACAAGGGGCTTAAGCCCCTTGTCCAACGTTATTCGGATAGGCTCTAAGTTCGAGGAGAAACGCTGACCGTTCAGCCGAGAGCGGCGAGCCAGTTAAGGGTCCCAGATCAGGACGGTGGTGTAACATCTGTCAAAGGGAGACGGGCTTCATCGTCAATGCTGTTGATGCCTGGATGGGCCTGATAGTGTGTGGTCAGCGAGAGCAAGGGTGAACTGACCACTTTTGCCTGATGTTTGTCAAGCGAACGCGCAGAAGATACGACCCTATACACAAGCGGCGTTGTGATCGTCGCTTCAATACAGACGGCGACCAGCCATCCCAAACTCAGCCCAGTCAGACCGCCGATTCTGGCCCCAGCCGCCGCCAGAACCAATTGGAGCAGGCAGCTGATTGCCATAAACCGCGCCGCGCGCGCGGTCTGACCATAGACCCTGCAAACCGCCACATAGTGGACTCTGATGATGCGTAGCAAGGCACCGAGAGCCAGGATGCGCAGCGGCCACTCTGCCTGTTCTGCATATGCGCTTCCAAACAGGCGCAACACCAGCGTGGCCCCGATTATCAAGACCCCACTCATTAGCCCTGTGGAAATCAGGGAGAGTTTCAGCGTAAACCGCATCTTCTCCGCCAGGACCTCCGGTTCTGCGGCGCTGACGGCATAAAGCACCAGGGTGAGCGCCGAAGACACAATCGCCGCGAAGCCCGCCAACATCCACGAGACGTAAAAGCTCGCGTTTGCCGAGGCTGAGATTAACATGGTGACCATCACCGGCAGCGTCAGACCGGGGGCCTCAAGCGCCAGGTTCAGCGCATGATGCCCAAGCGCCGCCTGCCGTAGCCCGCGTAACAGACTCAGTTGCGGATGCACCGAACTGGCGATCTGGCGCTGTTTCAACGCGGCGCGCCTCCCCAGGTCGGCCAGGGAAACCAGGACGCCGATTACCCACGTCCCATAAATCACCAGGCCATTTTTTCGCGTCGTCAGCAAGAGACCAGCGAGCAACAACGCGGCGAGCTTCGACGCAGCGAAGAGCACGTTGCGCCGCAGTTGGAGACCGCCACGCAGCAGGCCGATCAGCGCAGGATCAATGACGAGCACGGCGGCGGTTAATGCAACGCCCAGGGCGAAAAGCGCAACGCTCCCGGGGCCTTCAACCAGGGGGGAAAGCTCAGCCGATAATCGGGACCCGGTCAGCGAAAACAGAACACCCAGTCCTCCAGCCGCCGTGCCCGCGACCAGGACCGACGTCACGATCAGCGAGCCGGCTCTCCCTGGCTGACGCGGCAACTCGCCGACCAGCAACGTGCCCAATCCCATCAACCCGATAGTGCCGAGCAACTGCATGGCAGACACAGACGCGGAGGCAAAGCCCACCGCCTCGGTGGGAAAGAGCCGCGCTGCTGCCCACCAGTAGAAAAATCCGAGGGCGGAGGTGACGGCATAAGTGCCCACCATAGCGGTTGCATTGGTTAAGATGATGCGGTTCGCTGCAAACCAGCGGTGGATGAATCCAGTCATGCGGTCGCTAGGGTCCTTTGCGCTGCGAGTTCCCGATAAAGCGCCTCGAATTGCGGGATCACCGCCTCGGCGGTAAAGCGCTTGGCGTGTTCTCGCGCCGCGGCGCCGAGCTGTTCCCGCAGTGGCGCGTCGTCGATCAGGCGTTGCATCGCCTGAGCCAGCGCATCCACGTCGCCGGCGGGGACGAGCAGCCCCGTTTCGTGATCAATAATCATATCGGCGTGTCCACCTGGTTTGGTGCAGATCGCTGCTTTACCTTTGCTCATCGCCTCGTGAACAACGCCGCCAAGCGGTTCGGGCCACAACGATGGCGCCACCCCGAAGAGGCAATGCTCCCACGCCGCCATGACATCTGCATGGGGGACATCTTCAATCACAATGACTTCTGGTGGAATCTCTACGGGTGCCTTCGGATCAACGTATCCAACCAGCACCAATGGCGGCGGCGACTCCAGCTTACGGTATGCTGCCAGCAACTGCGTCACCCCTTTCCGGGGTTGCAGCGCGCCGACAAAAAGGATGTAAGGCTCGACAGGCAAGCGCTCTAGAAAACCCGGGGTAGGTGGAACGTCGTTCACGTCCTCCCGGAAGCTCGGAATTACCCTGGTCAGTATCCGACCCCCATTAGTCTCCAGAATATGCGTGTGAGGTTCGATCAGATCGCGGTGGGTAATCTCCTGCGTAAACCTACTTATACTGTGGATGCCAGAGACCCGCCGCCTGAGCAGAGGGCGCCCGGCGAGGACCCCAAAGGCGGCGAGGGTGCCTTTGGGCAGGCTGTAGTGATTTGAGGCGCAGCGCAAGCACTTCGTAAGCGCCGGCCCATTGCAGTGTTGGCCCTGAAACAACAGGGTGCGGGTCGCGCAACCATATCCATAGTCCCTGACCGAGATCAGTAACGGAATATTATTGCCCAAGAGCGCCACTGCAATGGAATAAGTGATCCAGCCGTAAGAGTGCACAACGTCAGGCCGGATACGGTCAATCAGACGGCGCATTCCTCGAATGCTGACCGGGTCTGGGAAAGGGGGTTGGTGTTGCTGACCCGATTTCCCTATAGACAACGGGCCCCAGGTCCTGAGTTGCTTCAGGCGATACACCCTCACGCCAAAGTCTTCGTGTTCCTGGTCGGGCAATCCCGGATGCCAGACCGTGGCGACGCTGACCTGATGGCCGCGTTGGGATAGCTCTCTGGCGAGCAACTGTGACTGCCGATGGCCTCCACCAATGAACGGCGGGTAGTGGTCGGTGACGAGAAAGAGACGCAGCCCCACAATGCTACCTTCCTTGCACGTCGTGCCAGAGCGTAACACGGCGATAGATCTCGTGCGGAGCCTCCAGGCGATAAAGTTGTGCCTCCAGTTCCTCCACGTCGTAAGACGGCGGTAAATGCACGACGGTTTCCCAGACCTCGCCAGGCATCAACACAATTGACGCCCACTCGTGGATCAGCTCCTCTCCCGCTACGAGTCTTAGCCGATACTTCGCCGCCGCTGGCTCGCTGTTGGCTATCCCGACGCGGATAGCGTCTTGTTCGCGTTCGCTGGCTGGCAAGATCCAAAGCTGGATAAAGTTCGTTGTGGTCGTGAGCGCACCGGTTCGGGCGACCAATATCGCCGCCAGAACCACACCCCCTGCCAACCCTAACAGCAGCCCTTGACGGAGGTTGAGGCCGAAGTTCAGCTGCAATACCGGCAACGGCGAACGGCGCTTCAGCGCGACCGCGCTGGCGCTTAGCGTCACGCCGCCCAGCATGATTGCCCACGAGCTGGCTTGCAGACCCCAGGGCGTCAGATTGAGCAACAGCCCACACACGATAGTAGTAACCAAACTCAGCCCTAGACTGAGAAGAAGGCGCGTGGTGACACTCGGCGTGCGCTTGGGGAAGGCCGCCGCGGTGATCGCATATCCCGGAAAAAAGAGCGCAGACGGCAGCGCAAACGCCAGCCGCGCGGTTGCATGGTGAGTCTCTGTGACGGCAAGCCCCATGGCAACGGTCACAGCTACCACCACGAGACATATATCGGGTGAACTACGATACACGCGGAGCACATCGCCGTAGGTTTGGGAGATGGCAGACGATACGTCACTCATCTAAAAATGTCCTCATGTCGTAGATGATAATATCTCCACTGTCATAGAGCCGGCTTACATGGTCCAGGTCATCGAACTTGGCGAAGACCTTCGGGTCCACCGGTGTGCGGCGTTCGTATGTAAAGGGTTCTCCCCTCTCAAAATAGACCCCCACTACCGGCAATCCTGTCGTCAGGCGACGGTCAATAACAATGTACTCGATGCGTGCGCGCCGGATGAGGTCGCGTTCGTCCTCGCCTATGTCCGTCGCCAGCACAACCCAGGCCCCGTTCAAGCGGTCGGCAATGTTGGTCACGAGGCGCTGTAAGCCGTAGGTTCCCATCAGCAGGCGGTTGATACGGTCGGCAAAGACCCGGTTGTTGGGCCCAAGCGCGTCGAGCATCCATTCAGCCGCAGCTATACCCTGTTGTTCTATCGAGCGGGTATCGGCTGACACCAGGTATGGCCCTGGCATTCGCGCCCATTGTGCCCAACCAGCGATCACACCACCCAAAAAGATCACTACCACATAGGTCACCAGGATGGCGCGCTGCGCCCAGAAGGGTACCTTGGGCAGCCTCAACTTTGCAAGGCCAAGAGCCAGGACGATTGCGACGGCTATGAACACGAACTCTGATGTGCGACTGGATAGCTCCCAACCAAACTTGGTCAGGCGGAGTACCAGGGTTATAGGGTACATCAGCGCGACCATTGCCATCGCCAACGCGAGCGCATTGGCACGGTACCACTTCCAAATCTGCCGCAGCCCAAACGGCAAGCCCAGCACGATTAGCGCCACCGCGCCAAACCCGACCAATCGCTCCCACAGTGGCGCCAACTCACCTGAATGGGAGCGGAAAAGCTCCCGACCGGTTGCCTCGCCGTTAATCATTTGGATCAACTCATTGATCCCGCCCGTCAGACTTGGGAGCAGGTAGTTTAGGGTAGGCTGCGCTACGAAGATGAGCCACGCGATGCTGGCTGCCAGCGCCAGGATCGTCGTCACGATTGGGGCCGGTTGGTGTCGCCCCAGTCGGGACCAGATAAAGCTCGTCGCCGTCCAGAGAGCAAGAAACGCCACAAGCACATAAGAGGACATATGGTGTATGGCAACCAGGGCGCCTACAGCGAGCGCGACCGCGAAGTAGCCGCCGTCGCGCGTGTGCAGGCGGCGCGCCTCAAGAAACAGGACAAGTGCCAGCATCGGCAAAGCAAGCGACTCGTAGGCGAATTGTGCGCCGAAGAACACAAAGTTCGGATTCGTTACGTAGAGCAGGACCCCGATTCCGGCTACGCGCGGTGAGCGGCTGATTTGCTCGTAGAGATGGTAAAGCGCCAGCAAGAGCATCAACCGCGCCGCGATAATCACCGCAGACGCGACCCCAAAAATAGGCAGGTCGCTCAGGATAGTTGTGGCGCTGGTGACAATCTGTAGGCCGGGGTACAGCGTTGTGATGGGTAAAAGCGAATTCTCTTGGAACAGATGGCTGCTTGCAAGAGTGCTCAGGACGTTGCGCCAGTGGTAGTGCTCATCTGAGAATGTGAAAGTCACCGGGCTATGCAGGAACTTGACCAGATAGAGGGCCAGCCCCAATATCACGACAAGCCCTATGCGCTCATGTCGTGAAGCGCGTTGCGAGAACAGTCGGGCTGCCGTCGGTGCAACCAACATGAGCACACTAGCCCAAAAAAGGACCGGCGCCCACACCGCGCCCACGCGTGCGCCATTATACGCGAGTGCCAGCATCAGCAGGCCGAGCGCGCTGATCAGACTCAATAACGGCAACCAGCCCCAGTTCCAGGTCTGAACAGCGACGCGCGACCGCACGGCAGACTGGACGCTGATCGTCGCGGCAAAAGCAGATTCACGTTCCATTGGCGGGGAATCGACGTTTCTCAACTTCTAACCCAGATCAAAGTTCCCGTAGGTGCGCTGCGAGCCTCACCGCAGGCATATGCGGCATACGTGGTCCGTTTTCCACATGACTTCGCTTGATGAGTAAGGCGCGCCGATGCACAGCCGTTTTATGGCGACAGCGCTTGTTCTTTTTGTTCATCTGATACCAACTATTTTAACCGCATGTAAAAGCCTAGCCACAGGTTTTCTTATTAAGAGAGGTAGTATGCTCAATACGTCTTCTATCCAGGTGAAGGGAAGGGCGGGCAAAAAGGGTGACAGGATAAAACCTTTGCAGCTAACAAACGCTCGCACGCGCGAAAAACCAGCCACTTTGAAAAGAGCGACCAGTTCAGTAATCGTGTATTCCTTAAGGTGAAGTCCCTTTGGCACTTCATCGAAATATTTCGAGACATCATGGGGTTCACAGAGCCGATTGGGTGTAATGCAGATATAGATCCCGTTAGGCGACAACACGTCACGTATATTCTGAAGTTGTTCGAGAGCATCATCCGGGTGCAGGTGTTCCATAAGCTGATTGCTATACGCCACATCCACACTCTCGGGGAGAGGGATGCTACACCCGTCTGTTAGAAAGAGCTTGAAATTCTGGGGCCATTCTGAATTGCCCGTTCTAATCTTTGAGACATCCACCGCGTAGACTCTTTTGGCAGATTTCGCCATTTCGATGCTTACACTGCAATCGCCAGGCCCTATCTCCAGGAAAACGTCATCCCTATCCACAAAACGCCTGAGCAACCGCACTTGCATCTCCGCTAATTCCAAAGGCTGATTGCTCCAATGAGAGCTGTTCCGGTACAATTCATCATAGACAGTGGAATATAACATTGATCTTTCTTCTTTGCTCGCATTGCGCAGTCTGTCCGCTAATCTCTTTTCTAGCTCATACTGCTGTTTGATCTGCTCGAATGCCTCGTTGTTGCTCCCTGGTTTTCTCGCCATCACGCCCCCCATATGCAATAAACTCTATAACGTCCCGATAGATCTCACCCCTTTGAAACGCTGGCAAAGATGTAAGGTTGGGACCTCACAGCGTGGACTCCGGTTTTTGCACGATTTCACGATAGAGAGAGAGGAGCGCCGTTGCACAATCATCCCATGTGGGCAACTCGAAGTTCGTCGGTATCAGAGGCCGGCGCAACTGGTCCAATATGGCTGCTGCGATTTCCTCCGGCGTGCTCTTGAGCGAGACCGACCGGGCAAAACCCTGATCGGCAAACTGTTTCAGTCCGGGGTGGTCGGAGACCAGCACCGGACGGCCCAGAGCAAGCGCCTCCGTTACCGCCATCGGATGACCTTCGTAGTCGCTGAGCAGGGTCACCAGGCTGGCTTGCAGGAGGGCGGAGGCCATCCCCTGGCGATCACTCGGTGGAATAGCGCCTATTTCGACCTTATCGGCGACGCCAAATTCCCCGGCCATGTTCCTGAGTGTATCCTCGTAAGGCCCTGACCCCAAAATGCGCAGACGCGCTTCCGGGCACTCCTCCAGTACCTTTGGGAGTGCAGCGATCACGCGGTGGTGGCCTTTATAGCGCTCAAGGCGACCCACCGACACGATGAGCCTGCCATAATCTGCGCCGTTCGCCGGCTGGCTTTTCACCTTCGGCAACGTGCCGCCGTTCGGGATGAGGGCGAATCTCTGACTGTGAAGCCGGAGGCGTTTTCTGAAGAACTCCTCCTCCCACCTGGCGGTGACGATCAGGCATCTGGCGCGCTTCCAGAGAGGGCGATTGATCCCCCATTGAATGCGCTGAATCACTTGGCGGAACTGCGACGAGTGTCCGCCGGGATGAAAGGTCAAGACATAAGGGATGTTCGCTTTCAGGGCCGCCAGCATGGCGATGGGCGGCACCAACGTCTGATAGCCCTGACAGTGGATGAGGTCCCAGCTTCCACGCACGATTTCCCGATAGACGCCGGGCGCAAAGTAACAATCTCGGCGGGTCGGCCAAGCGCGCACGCGACGGATTCGCACGCCTTCTACAAGCTCGTCGGTTGCGAGCTTGCCACTGGTATCGGTCGTCAACACGGTAACGTCAACGCCGTAGGCGGCGAAACGCCGGGCTACCTCATAGGTGTGCGTAGGTATTCCGCCCATGTACGGATAATAGAGCCAGGTGACCAGCAGCAAACGCAAAGGGTCATGCATAGACTTACCGCTGCTCCGGGAAAGCCTGCGAGATATGCCCTGTGGGGGCGGTTGCGCGGCTTAACCCCTTTCGATCCGTCCCAAACAGGCGGAGACTTTCCAATACATAGCCTGCCGTCGTGACGGTCAGGCCCGCCACAATAGCTCCTGCGCGCGCCAGACCAGGGAGGTCACGATGGGCGAGCGCATCTCGAATATGCCTGATTACCCCCGCTGGCAAGGTTCGGAGTACATGGGTTCGTTCGGAAGCGAGGCCATCTTTCGCGCCGACGAGGCGCGATACCAGCGCCTTGGAGCGACCTTCGGCATAGCAGCGGGCCAGGAAATAGCGCCATCGTGCGCGACTGGCAGGCACATGGTGCCATATTCGGGCGCGCGGCTCGTAAAGGAAGGGGCGTTCCGGCCAATGCTGGCGCGCGCGGATCGCCCACTCGGTCTCCTCGCAACCCAGCGGAACCCTCCCCACACGCCCCACACCCGTTTGAAACCCACCGACGGCGTCGAACCCCTCGCGTCGGACGCACATACAGCCGCCGAGCGGGTTGCGAACCGGCGCGGGGTTTTCGGGCAGGCCACGGTACGAGCAGCCGACTACCCAAAGGAACTCCTCTGGAAACCAAGAGGGGCGCCGCTCTGGCCACACCGGCTCAACCTTGCCGCCAGCGCCTAAAACCTGGGGATTTTCACAGGCGCGGGACAACCACAAGAGAAAATCCGGCTCAGCGACGGCGTCGTCATCCAGAAAAGCAATCAGCTCTCCGTGTGACGCAGTGATGCCGCTATTGCGCGCGCCAGAGAGTCCTTTTGGCTCGCTGTTCTCCACCACGAGGCTATCCGCGAAGGTTGCGCGTGCGTTCTCCAGCAGGCGCGCGTTGTGGTCAATCACGAGGATGATCTCTCGCGGCGGAAGGCTTTGACGCCGCATCGACTCCACCGCCCCCACGAGTTGATCCCAGCGCTCTTCAGTATACGAACAAATCACCACAGAAATGTTTGACGTCTCGTTCATCACTACGCTATCGCTCTCTCCCGCTGGACGCCCTTCAACTGAGCAACGCATCGTCGCAGCGACTGCCAAACCAGGCTTCGAGATCGCCGAAACATCGTGACAACCGGGGAGAGGCGTCCCTGAAGAAGCGCTGCAAAGTTTGCCAGGGTGGTGCCGGCGGTGACCATCAGACGCGACAGAGCAAAGGGATCGTCACCGGTTGAACTCATGGTGAACTTTACCGCGCACGCAGATGTGTAACCCGCTTCCTGGACGATGCGCCGAATGGCGGCGGTATAGTAGCCGTATGGATAGGCGAAGCTCGTCACTTCGTGGGGAAGTTTTTCTTCCAGGAGTCTTTTGCCCCGGACAATCTCGTCGCGCGCTTGGGTGAGGGGGGCCGTATCGAGCGGGAGATGCGTATGGGTGTGCGCGCCACATTCGATCCCGTGCGCGTCAATCTCGGCGATCTGTTCCCACGTAAGCATGGGCCGTGCTGATTCTCCTTCGCGGCGCAACCACCGGCTTGTACTTCCGATAAACCCGGTGGTGATATACAACGTAGCAGGGAAACCATGGAGCTTGAGAACGGGAAGGGCGTTCGTATAGAAGTCAGCAAAACCGTCATCGAAGGTGAGAATCACAGGCCGGTCCGGCAACTGCCCCTGCACTCCCCGCATCGCTTTAACAAACTGCGTCACGGTGACTGGGGTGTACCCGTGTTGCTCCAGATGCGACATCTGCTCCGCAAACACAGCCGGCAAGATCGTGAAGGGTCTAAACCTGGGAGTCGCATGACTCGAAACGCTATGATACATGAGAATGGGCAACCGCGTTGGCATCAGCTACCGAGTGTCGCTAGAATGCGTGTTGTCGGATCCGGTTTCTTCTCTGGTCGCTACTCAGACTCATGGAGTGCTCAAGGAGTCTCAGGAAGCTTTTATACTCATTAAGGCAGTGTTGCTGCAAACACTTATCCTCAGGATGGTGGGTTTCGAGTCGCAAAAGCACCGCATAAGTGTTTTCAATCGCGTCTAATGTGCGTTGAAGGACGTCAGGAGACAGTTGGTCCTTTTTCCGTAACAGATGTATGGTCTCGGCGCGGAGTAGACGTATCGCATCGGTGAAAATGCGCTCGCCTGCTGTTTTCCGCCGGTTATCGACATAACGTTCTTGATGGAGCATACGCTCTCGCAGAATCGTCTTCAGGACGCGCCACCCATCTGGGAACGCCCGCAGGTGGCCTTCTCCATATACTCGCTTGAATTCAAAGCTCGGAACTTCGGTGATTTTGAGACCTGCGCGCAGTGCGCGCACGTTCATCATTGACTCAATCTCAAAGCCATTGCCGTTCAGGTCGAGGCATGGAAGCACGCGCGCCCAGAAGGCATTGTATCCATAACACAGGTCGGTATATTTGCCGCCGAAGAGCAGCCGGACCAGAGTCACAAAGCACCAGTTGCCAACTTTTCGGTAAAACGGCATGTCTAATGTGCCCCCGCCCTGCAGAAACCGCGAACCCTTCGCATAATCAGCGCCAGCGAGCAGGGCGCCCACAAACGCAGGTATTTCCGTGGGGTCCGTTGAACCGTCGGCATCGAGCATAATAATGATGTGCCCGGTTGCGGCTTCAAACCCGGTACGCAGGGCGGCGCCTTTTCCCTTTCCTACCTGCGGGATAATGCGAATGCCAGGATACAACCTGCGCGCGACTTCCACCGTGTCGTCGGTAGAATGCCCGTCTACCAACAACACCTCATCGACCCATCGCGGTATCCGCGGCAGCACGTGGGGGAGGTTCTCCGCCTCGTTGAGGGCAGGTATGACAACACTAACCGCGGGTTTGTCGCTAAATAAGGAAAGGACCGAATTCGCGTCGGCTTGCCTCGGCAACGCATAATCCAATTCGATTTGACGTTCCATGGCCTACCTCTCAGGTTGACAGCATCGTGCTCTGCACACTCAAGCCGCGTTTTAAGTGCGAAACGCCTACCCCGTAGGGCGCAGCCACCTGGTTCGTCACAAGGATTTCGCAGCGCAAGCCACCTTTGAGAATTAAATATTATACAACCGATTCAGCCTTTTTAAGGATTAGGGTAAGGTAATAAATTATGAAGTTTGTATCAGTAAAATCATTACATGTGATTAACAAGCTACATGCAAGCGCTTGTCGAAAGAAAGTCATTAATTTTATTTCCAATGATAAGATTGGTTCGTAACGGGCAGGTGACAGAATCGTGAACAATTTGAAAGCGGTTTCTCAGCGCTTGTTGTGGGTCATGGCTGGTGCGAGGAGGATTTCGAGAGCAGTGATTAAGGGATGGGGAGGCGTCAGATGCGCGCCGACTTCCCCTTACCCCCCGAACTCTGTCATGTTAAAGAAGCAGGGCGATTCGGCCCCTTCAAAGGTTTGACAGACTGGATATGGATGGTAAACTGAGCCGTAGCGTGTCGCCGCCGTAGCTCAAAGGATAGAGCAGGGGTCTTCTAAGCCCACGGCTGGGGGTTCGAGTCCCTCCGGCGGCGTTACAAGTTGTTCTGGCGGCGGCTCTGGTCGATACGGAGCGACGAAGGGTTATGGCATCTGTCGGAACCGGACACAAACCGCCGTGAATTGATTGGGAACACTCTCAATCCGCAGTTGCCCCGCGTGCAGTTCCGTCAGTCGTTTGGCGATAATGAGACCCAGCCCGACGCCCTGTTGTTCATAGAGTTTGCGGTCAAACTGCACATAGGCGTCGACGCTGCCGATTTGCTCGGCGTTCATCCCGCGCCCGTGATCCAAAACGTCGATAGTGAAGGTGTCGGTGTCCACCGAGGTCCTTACATGAACGGGGGTGCCTTCTTTTGAAAACTTGAAGGCATTATCGACCAATTCCTGAACAATTTTCGTAAGATTATCCCCGGAAACCGAAATTGCGGCGGCGCTTTCATTGATGTCAACGGTCAGGTCCGCCTCCCGGTGAAACTCCGCCGCCTTCTCCATCGCCACCACCCGGACAATCGCGCCGGGGTTGGCGACGGTGAGCTTGCGCATTGCGGCCTGTCTCTTGGGGTCCATTGTCGCCATTTCGATCTGGGCATACAGGAGGTAGTTCTCAATCAACCGCCACAGGCGCATCCCCGACTTAGAGATGCTTTGCAGCATCATGCGAATCATCGTCGGGTCAAACTTGTCGAACTCCGTGATCAGCATGTCGGAATAGGCGATGATGGCGGTGAGCGGGGTGCGGAACTCATGCGGCAGCGCGTAGATGATGGCCTCGCGCAGCGCCTCGAGCTTCTGCTCGTACTTGCCGGCCACGGCTGCACGTTTGTCAAGCCGCGCCTGGATCGCCGCTAACAGCTCATCTTTCGTGAACGGTTTGGTCAGATAGTCGTCTGCGCCGAGTTCCATGCCCTTGCGCTGATCGAGTCGGCCTACCTTCGCGGTCAGAAAGATAAAGGGGATCGTGGAAGTCGCCGGGTCGCTGCGAAGTTCCAGGAGCACGCCGTAACCGTCCAATTGCGGCATCAAGATGTCCGAGATAACGAGGTCAGGCTGGTATTCGCGGGCAACCTCTACCCCCAGGCGACCGTTTTCGACGCCTACCGCCTCGAATCCCTCAAAGCCCAGCACATCCACAATTTCCTGCCGTAAGGGCGCTTCATCTTCAATGATCAGTATCTTTGTCATCCGCTCTCACCTCCCGGAATCCAGCTTGCTCAGAAGTTGCGGCTGCGCTTGCGCCCCATCTTACTCTGGAGAACCCCCAGACATACACGGCAGGCTGATCGTCACCTGTGTTCCCTTTCCTGGAACGGACACCAACTCAAACGCGCCGCCGTGCACCTCGACGATTTCTTTAGCGAGCGGCATCCCCATCCCTCGCTGCTCTGGCGTTTCGCGGTCGAGCGGCTGGAATCGCTCCAAAGCCGTGAGGTTCTCCGGGGCTATGCCCGGCCCCTGATCAAAAACCGTGATCCAGACCGAGCCTTCGGCCCGCCACTGAGAGATCAACACAAGGTTGTCCTCCGGCGAAAACGTCAGCGCATTGGCGATCACTTCCGCCAGCGCGTGTTTCAGCGCGCCGCCGTCACCCCAGACCATCGCGTCCCGGTCACGCTCATCCAGCCGGGTGACCACATCGCGTTGGCGCGAGACGAACCGCCGCGCCAGGTCAACCGCCGCCAGCAAAATCGGCCAGGTTTGCAGCGGCATCCCGTTCTTGCGGATCGTCTCGCTGGACAGCGTTTTGGTCTCCAGCCGGGTGATGAAAACCATCTGTTCAACCAGGTGGTAGAGCCGCTGGCTCCCAGCGCTCAGGGTCGCCAGCAGGTCTTCCAGTTCTCCACGCGAGAACTGACCCATGCGCCGAGCGATGATTTCCTGCACCATGTTCATCGACACGACCGGCAGGCGCAACTCTTGCACGACCATATGCGCCACCTTCCTTTGGGTCTCCTCAAGAAGCCGGTTTTGCTCCCTGACGACGGCCTCGTGTCGCTCCAGGCGCGCCCGAATGGCGCTGACCAGTTCTCTGTTCGTGAACGGCTTGGTGAGGTAGTCGTCCGCTCCAAGCTCCATGCCCAGGCGCACGTCGGAATGAGTTGACTTGGCAGTAGTGAAAATGATGGGAACGGTAGCAGTCAATGGGGCGCTCCGCAACAATTGGAGCACATTGTACCCGTCCAGTTCAGGCATCATAATGTCGCAGAGAATCAGGTCCGGCTGGAACTCCTGCGCGCGCTCGACCCCCAGGCGACCGTTCGGCGCGCCAACGGCGTCGAAGCCCTCAAAGCCAAGCACGGTCAGGATTTCGTCGAGTAAGACCGCCTCATCTTCGATCACCAGTATCTTAGGCATCGCTGCTCTCCCCTTTCTAGCCAAGTGGTATGATGACCACGAACGTTGTGCCTTCGCCGACCTTGCTCTCACACTTGATTTCGCCGCCGTGCAGTTCCACTGCGCGCTTGGCGATGGCCAGCCCAAGCCCGGTTCCGCCGATCGCGCCGACGTTTGCGGCGCGGTGGAACGGCTCGAAGAGGCGCCTCTGATCCTCTTCCGGGATGCCAATACCCTCATCAGAAACGCGCAACAGAGCGTTTGCTCCATCACAGTTCAGGGTCAGTTCCACCTTGCCGCCGTTCGGTGAGTACTTGATCGCGTTCGAGAGCAGGTTCGCAATAACCTGACGGATGAGCTTGGCGTCGATACTGACCGACGCACAGTCGCCAACACAGCGATATTCGAGCGTGTGCGAGGCGGAGTGCGCGCTGCGGAATTCATCCATGATCTCGCGGCAGAAGAAATCCAGGTCGGTCGGGTACGGTGCGAACTCCATCGCCCCGGCGTCGAACCGCCCGATCTGCAACACGCCCTCCAGCAGCGCCGTCATGTGCCGGACCTGAGCCTCAATCCGCTCGAAACGTTCCGCCCGCTGCGCCTTAGTCATCCGATCCATATAATCCCGAAGCGCGTTGCTCGTGACCAGGATGGTAGCAAGCGGCGTGCGGAACTCGTGCGACACCATCGTGATAAACCGCGTCTTGAGCGCGTTTAGCTCCTGCTCTTTCTCCAGAGCCACGCGCAGAACCTCGCGTTCGCGCAAGGCTTCTTCCATTCGCTTGCGTTCAGTAATGTTTTCAAAAATAATCAAGTAACCATTGATCTTGCCGTCGGCATCGCGCAAACCCGCAATCGAACAACTCAGGTCGGTCAAAGCGTCGCCTTTTCGCCGCAGCCGCAGCTCCAGGCCGCTGAGCACCATGCCCTCGCGCGCGATGTCCAGCAACTCGTTGAACTCCCGCCCATCGTTTTCGGGGAAAATCGGGTTGGGGCGGCCAAGCGCCTCCGCCACGCTCCAGCCGAAGAGTCGCTCAGCAGCAGGGTTCCAGACTTTTACCCGGCGTTCCGTGTCCAGCGTGATGATCGCCAGCGGGGAAGCCGCGATGACCGCCTCAAGGGCCTGGTTGGTTTCGAGAAACAGCTCTTCTGTCAGCTTGCGCGCGGTGATGTCCTCTTTGACTGCCAGGAAGTGCGTGATCCTGCCTTCGGCATCCCGGATCGGGGAAATGGACGCCGACTCCCAGTACAACTCACCGTTCTTCTTTCTATTGTGGAACTCCCCGCGCCATTCGTCGCCAGCGGCAATGGTCTTCCACAGTCGCTTAAACTCTTCAGGTAGCATCTCGCGGGGCTTCAAGATACTTAGATTCGCGTCGATGATCTCCTCACGGCTGTAGCCTGTGACCTCGGTGAACTTCGGGTTGACGTATTCGATAATCCCTTCGGTATCTGTGATCACGACCATGCTGAGGCTTTGCTCCACCGCACGCGACAATCTGATGAGTTCGTCTTGCAGGCGTTTCTGCTCGGTGATATCGCGGCCCACGCCCACCAGGCCGATAACTTCGCCCTGGCTATCCTTAAGCGGAACTTTCGTGGTCAGGAGCCATCCCGCATTCCCCGCTGGATCAACGATAGGCTCTTGCCGGTTCACCAGTGGAGACCCTGTTTGGATGACCTTCCGTTCATCGGCAAAGTACCGGGCGGCAAGTTCCTCAGGATAGAAATCAAAATCTGTCTTGCCGATCAACCCCTGTGGGGTCTCCGCGCCCATCACCTCCGCGACCGCTACGTTGCCGAGAGTGAACCGGCTTTCGCGGTCTTTGACATAAATCAAGTCTGGTAGCGTGTCAATCAGCGTGCGCAGAAGGTTGCGTTCTTGCGCCAGCGCCTCTTCCGCCTGCATACGTTTGGTGATGTCCTCGTGCGCTACAGCCACGTGCATGACGCCGTTGCTTTCGAACCGCGTCGCGCGGATGACAAACCAGCGTTGCTCCGACGGGCTGTGGCAGGGGTACTCGAAAGTGAATTCCGCGGCGCGCCCGGCTATGACATCGCGGATGCCCTGGGCAACCGAGAGCGCTCCATCCGAAAAGTCGCCGGTCGCAGCCTCGGCGATGTGCAGGTAATTCCTGCCGACGCCGTAATCGTCCCATCCCAGACCGTTCTCGTCGGCAAAGCGCCGCCACGAAGCGTTGACGGCAAGGATCGTCCCCGTCTCGTCGAGGATGGCGATGTGCGCCGACAGCGCGTCGAGCGTGGCTTGGAGAAACCTCTGCGACTCTTCCAGCGCTTTGGCAGCCTGCCGCTGCTCCGTGACATCCCGGATAATCGTGCCGACCATGACGCCGGTTTCGGTTCGGATCGGGAACACTGACGCCTGGATGACGCGGCGCTCCCCATCCGGACGCAGGATTTCCGCCTCAGGCGCGATGCCAAGCCAGGGCGCCTGCCCTGTCTCGAAGAAGCTCCGCAATGAGGCTTCGAGACTTGTGCGCGTCGCTTCAGTTTTCTTCTCCTCAGGCGCTGCTTCGAACTGAATTTCCCACAAAGGCCGTCCCAACACGTGGTGGCGAGCTTTGCCGGAGATCCGTTCCTGCCCCCGGTTCCACTCGATTACACGCCCTTTCTCATCCGTTAACACTATCCCATCGACGGATTGTTCAACCACACTGCGAAATCTCCGCTCACTCTGCCTCAGCGCGTCCTCCATCTGCCTGCGTTCGATGATGGTGCGCGCGATGACGAGCACCCCCGACACTTTGCCATCCCTGACGATTGGGCATGAGCTGACTTCCATAGGCGTCCGCTGGCCGGCCCTGTTAACGATATCGGCCTCATAGCGCCTCACCGCGAGGTCGCCGGCAGCGCGCGCCGCTCCACGCGCAAGCATCGCCTCAAGCTGGTCAGAGGGCAGAAAGTCGGTGATCGGCATCTTCAGAGCTTCCGCCTCGGCATAGCCGCTGATTTCCAACCCGGCCTGGTTCACATACGTGATCTTGCCGTCCATGTCGTGGGTGAGAATCACGTCTTCCGCGGTTTCGGCAAGCAAACGATATTTTTGCTCGCTCTCCTGTAAAGCCCTTTCGACCTGCTTGCGCTCAATGGCGTAGCGCAGCGCACGCAGAAGCAAGCCGCCATCAACCTCGTCCTTGACCAGATAATCCTGCGCGCCGGCGCGCACCGCCTCGACGCCGAAACCGTTGTCCGGGAAGCCCGTCAGCACCACCACCGGCACCGCCGGCGCTACCGCCAGGACCTGTTGGAGCGTGGCTAGCCCCTGGCTATCCGGCAGAGAGAGGTCCAGTAGGACGACATCAACACCCCCTTGCGCAAGGCGTTCGCAGCCGGCGGAGAGCCGTTCGGCCATTTCCAGGCTGAAATGCACCCCTGTGGCCTGTTGCAGGCTCAATTCAATCCGCCTCGCGTCGCCAGGGTTATCCTCGATTAAGAGAATGTGAATCTGTTCGCCGCGCAACATGCCTGAACCCCTCCGATGACTTTGGAGGCTCTTTACGCCTGCACGGTAACCGGCGTGAGCGTCGAACGCGCGCCGCCAGGCCCGGCGCAGGCGGAAACGCCGACGCTCATAACGATCAGTATTATAACTGAAATCGGCTTTCAGGCCGGCATCCGCACATCCGCGCGCAGACATAAAAGGG
>DAOTXU010000166.1:0-5161 GCA_034435135.1 Anaerolineae bacterium
ACTTCTCCGAAAAGCTGGTGCAGGAAGTGCTGCGTCTGATCCTCGAAGCCTACTATGAGCCGCGCTTTCGTGGAAGTTCGCATGGTTTCCGACCGGGACGGGGCTGTCATACTGCCCTGGCGGACCTCAAGACCCACTTCACGGGGACCACCTGGTTCATCGAAGGCGACATCCGAGGCTGCTTGGACATGATAGATCACCTATCTATACTTCCCAATCATCCCCGACGTCACCAGCCGGAGCTGCACTACAATGACCGCAACACCAAGGCCTGCCCTGGATCGCGTCTTCTTCCTCGATCCGCCCGCAATGTTGCTTGTTCACACCGCAACTGCCGGCAAATACAATATGCCAGAATTGTGTCGCGCCCGTGCGCCGCCTTATGACGCTATTCTAGAGTTACGTGTAGAGAAGCGCAACCTGGTGCATTATTGATTTGTGGATCATGCAGGTGGTGGTGCCCGCAGTATCTCTGGCGAGGAGGAGAGCATACACGCAGACGTGAATCGGCTCACTGCGGAGGTTAAGTGTTTTCGCTAATCTGAATGGGGACCACCCAGCGGAAAAGTGATGATCGAAAAGGGGACCACCTGAGCATGGATGCCGCTATGATAAGACACTTCAAGGTCTCATCAGGCGGAGGGAGGCATGATCAGCGTGGATGAGCGTGAACAGATCCGGCGAGCCTACTTCATCGAGAACAAGAGTATCCGGCGGATTGCGCGCGAGCTGGGGCATTCGCGCAAGACGGTGCGCAAGGCGCTGGAGTCCGCCGAGGCGCCGATGTACACCCTGAGCGCACCCCGCGACGCGCCGGTGCTGGGGCCATACAAGGCTCGCATCGACGAGTTGCTGGACGAGAACGAGACGCTGCCGCGCAAGCAGCGCTACACGGCGCGGCGCATCTACTGTCAAATAACACCCGACTCTGCAGCAGACGTTTTCGGCCAAGATGCAGCACCGGTAACCCCCAGTTGGTGCGAAACTCCCCACGCATAGACGAAATACAGAAAGACGTGAACTAAACTGGGCTTTCGTTGGCGATAAGCACCTCCTCGCCAAGCTGGTGGCGATTGCGCGCGCGGTAGCTGGAACCCGCGGTGATGAGCAGCACCTCGGCGTGATGCAGCAGCCGGTCCAGGCTCGCACTGGCAAGCAGCGGATTGCCAAAGAGGTCGGGCCACTCGGCGGGGGCACGATTGCTGGTGAGCAGGATGCTGCCCGCCTCGTAGCGCCCGTCGATGACCTCGTAGAGGTCCTCAGGGCCAGGCGGCTGGAGGGGATGGAGGCCGAAATCGTCCAACACCAACAGGTCGGGGCGCAGGTAGGCATTGAGCCGCCGTTCGAAGGAGCCGTCGGCGCGTCCGCCATTGAGATGTTTGAGCATCTTGTGCACCTGGGTGAAGAGCACGTTGAAGCCCTGGATACAGGCTTCGTGCGCCAGCGCCGAGGCCAGATGGGACTTGCCGACCCCGGTTTTTCCCACCAGGAGCGCATTGTGGTGCTGGCGGATGTAGTCGCCAGTGGCGAGATCGAGGACCTTCTGACGATTGATGGCGGGGTTGAAGGTGAAGTCAAAGGTGTCGAGGGTCTTGGCGGTGTTGATGGCGGCGCGGCGCAGGCGTAGCTGCAACTGCTTCTGGTCGCGCCGGGCGACCTCATCCTCGAGCAGGCGCGCGAGGAACTCGACGTAAGACCACTGGCCGTCGATGGCCTGGCGGTTGCGCGCCTCGAGGGTTTCGAGCACGCCGGAGAGCCGCAGCCGTTTGAGCGGGTGCGTCAGGTCCATGCCAGCCCTCCCAGCCGCTCACCCACCAGTTCAACGGCGCTGCGCACGAAGGTCTGCGCAGGCGGCGCCGGAACGGGCTGATCCGGCAGCGGCGCGGCCTCCAACCCTGTGGTGAGGATGCGCTTGACAGTCGGGTACGCCGGGTCGTCGAAGTGCAATGCACGCACGCAGGCCGCTTCCAAGCGGTCGTCGCCGTAGCGCTGCCGCAGGCGCAGCAGTCGGCCCACTGTGGGCAGCCGGTCGATGACGGGATCGTCCAAGAGGCTCCCCACCACCGCGACGGTGGCCGGGCCAATCTGCGCCGCCTCTGCCCGGCAGGCATCGCGTTCCAGGGTCAGCCCCGGCACCTTCTGGGGCGGCAGATGGTCCAGGTGGGTGCGCCGTGTGCCCGGCGCCTCGGCACGGTCGTGGGTGGCGACGAGTTGGAAGTCCATGGTGTAGATGCGCACCTGGCGCGTCCCAGCCCGCACCCGCAGCCGCTGCCCGATGTAGGCAAACGGCGCCGAGTAGTAGGCACCGTCGAAGGTCACGTAGCAGTCGCGGTGCAGTTTCAGGAGCTTCCACACCCCCAGGTCGTAGGGCGTTGCCGGAAGCGGCTGCAACCGGTCGCGTTCGACTGCTTGAAAGCGCACCCGTGGCTTCTCCTTCGTCGTGCCGTGAAGACGCTCCCCGGCGGTCGTCTCACACCATTGCCTCACCTCCTGGTTCGCCTGTGTGATCGTCGTCAACTCACGCCCACCCAGGAAGTTGCGCTTGACGTAGTGCACCCCGCCCTGCTCGACCTTGCCTTTGTGCTCGGGGGTGTTGGGCCGGCACGGCCCGATCAGAAACCCATAGTGCTCGGCGCACTCCCGGTAGGACTGCTGCACCTCCGGGTCATCCCAGCACGCCTTCGTGATCGCCGCCTTCAGATTGTCCACCACGATCCGCTTGGGCACGCCGCCGAAGCACGCGAAGGCGCGCCGGTGGCAGTCCAGCCACGTCGTGAGCTTCTGGTCGAACACAAAGTGTACGAACTGATGCCGGCTCCACGAGAGCGTCATCACAAACGCCCACGCCTGGCGTGGCTTCCCCGTCTCCGGGTCAAGCATCTTCCCGACGGCGCCGAAATCCACCTGCGCTTCCTCGCCCGGCGCCCGCTCCACTCGCACGGTCGCTTCGGGTGTGCGCGGCTCCAGCTTGCGCACGAACCGCCACACCGCCATGTAGCTGCCGCGGTACCCCCGCTCTTGCAGTCGTTGGTGAATCGCGGCGATTTCCACCCCTGCCTGGCGGAGCTGCACCACCAGCGCCCGGTACGGCTCCACCGACGACACGTTCTGTGGTGGAGGGGGCGTCGCCATTGTCTGCGCGAGCCGCCGCTCCAGCTCCACCAGGGGCGGCAACGGCCCTTCCAACAACCCCTGCGCTGCCGCCCATTCCCGATACTTCTTCACCGTGCGGGGATCCACACCGGTCGCGCGCTGGATCGCCCGGTCGCTCTCCTGCGCCCGGATACGGTATAGAATGTCACGTATGTCCATGGTTGTTTTTCTCCTGCCTGCCATGCGCTGCCTCCCGACCTGTGCCGATCCAACCGTCGAGAGGGTATCTGGCGCGCGGGAGTTTCGCTATCCTGCTGCATCTTGGGTGTGAACACGCGCGGCATTATCGGCGTAAATGCCCGCTGCATTTTGGGTGTGAACTGCTGCTGCACTATTGCTGTAAACGCCTGCTGCATTATCGCCCGTTAGGTGACATCTACGAGGTCATCCGGGACGAAGGGTTCGGTGGCGGGGAGTCCACGGTGCGGGGGTACGTCGGCCAGCAGCGGCGGCTGCGGCAGAAGCCGGAAGTGTTCATCCCCCTGGAGTTCGATCTGGGCACCGATGCGCAGGTGGACTGGGGCGAGGCGCAAGCCGTCATCGGCGGCGAGCGGGTGACGGTGCAGTTGTTCGTGATGCGGCTGTGCTACTCCCGCAAGGTGTTCGTGATGGCCTTCCCGGCGCAGCAGCAGGAGGCCTTCTTCGCCGGGCACGTGGCGGCGTTCCACCACTTCGGCGGGGTGCCGCACCGGATCGCGTATGACAACCTCAAGGCCGCCGTACAGCGCGTGCTGGAAGGGCGCAACCGCGAGGAGCAGCAGGCGTTCATCGTGTTTCGGAGCCACTACCTGTTCGAGAGCCGGTTCTGCACCCCCGGACAGGGACATGAGAAGGGCGGCGTGGAGCACAGCGTGGGCTTTGGACGGCGCCACTTCATGGTGCCGCTCCCGGTGGTGGACTCGTTCGAAGCGCTCAACGCGCATCTGCTGGCGCAGTGCCAGGTAGACGACCAGCGACGGGTGAAGGGGCAGCCCGCCCCGATCGGCGTGATGTGGGAAGCCGAGAAGCCTGTACTCCGCCCATTGCCGGGGCACGACCTGCCCTGCTGCATGACCGTGCCGGTGCATGTGAACCCGTACAGCCAGGTGACCTTCCAGACCAACCGCTACTCAGTGCCGTGCGAGACGGCGTACAACCGGCTGGTGCTGAAAGCCTATCCGTTCCGGGTCGAGATCCTCCACCTGGACCGGGTGATCGCCGCGCACCCGCGCAGCTATGGCCGCGAGCAAGAGGTCTTCGATCCGCTGCACTACCTGCCCCTGCTGGAACAGCGCCCCGGCGCGTTCGAGCACGCCAAGCCCATCCGGCGTTGGCGTGCAGAGTGGCCGCCGGTGTACGAGGCACTCCTCGCCCGGCTGCGGGCGCGGGACCCGGAAGGCGGGCATGTGCGCACGTTCGTGCAAATCCTGCAACTGCACCGCCGCTACCCGGCAGACCAGGTGGCGCAGGCGGTGGCGCGGGCGCTGGACTACGGCTGTCTGCACGCCGACGGCGTGGAGTTGTGCCTGCGCCAGTTGACCCAATTGCCCACACCGACCCCGGCTCTCGACCTGGCGACACAGCCGCGCCTGGCGGCGGTGGGCGCGCCCCCGCCCGACCTGCGCGGCTACGACCGGCTGCTGGCCAGAGGCGCACATGGAGCCTAACCTGCTGCTGGAGACCTACCTGAAGACGCTGCGCCTGCCCACTTTCCTGAAGCACTACCGCCAGGTCGCCGAGGACGCCGCACACGCCAACCTCGGCTACGACCGCTTCCTGCTGGCGCTGGCCGAGCAGGAGATCGCCCAGCGCGAGCACAACCGGCAGGTACGCCGCATCAAGGCGGCGCGCTTCCCGGCGCTCAAGGAACTGGCCGACTTCGACTTCAGCTGCGTGGCGAGCCTGCACAAGCAGACGGTGCTGGAGCTGGCGCAGGGCGGCTACCTCGCCCACGCCGAGCCGATCCTGATGGTCGGCAACCCCGGCCTGGGCAAGACCCACCTCGCCATCGGGCTGGCCCTGGCCGCCT
>DAOTXU010000167.1:0-9459 GCA_034435135.1 Anaerolineae bacterium
CGCGCATGACCTTGTGGTGCTTTCCGTCGGGATGTTGCCCGGCTACAACCCGCACCCGCTCTACAACGTTTTCACCGCCGATGACGGCTTTGCAGCGCTTCCAGCCCCCAACATCCGGCCCAACGTCACCAACCAAACCGGGGTTTTTGCCACCGGTACGGCAGCCGGACCGATGGATATCGTCGATAGCATTGTGATGGCCGGCGCCGCCGCCGCCGAAGCCGCGGCTTATCTGGAAGCGTCCGGCAGGGGTCTATCCTCACAGACCGCAGAAACCAGGGAGGCGATCCATGCCTGAGACGACACCGAACGAAGCCGTCCGCATCGGCGTTTACGTGTGCTATTGCGGGGGCAATATCAGCGAGGTGGTGGACTGCGAGCGAGTCGCCGAGGCGCTGCGTGGCCTCCCTGACGTGGTCGTCTCCCGCACCGACATGTCGATGTGCTCGGATGCCGGCCAGGCGATGATCGAGGAGGACATCCGCGCGCACGGGGTCAACCGGGTGGTGGTGGGCGCGTGCGCGCCGTCGCTGCACGAGCGGACCTTCCGCGGCACCGTAGCGCGCGCCGGGCTGAACCCGTACCTGTATCATCACGTCGGGTTGCGCGAACAAGACTCCTGGGTGCACCAGAGCAACCGCGAAAAGGCGACGGAGAAAGCGATCCGCCTGATGATGGCGGGCACCGCCAAGGCGCGCCTGCTGACGCCGCTGGAGCCGATCCGTCTGGACGCCGAGCAGCACGCGCTGGTTATCGGCGGCGGTGTGGCGGGGCTGCGGGCCGCGTGGGACATCGCGCGGCGCGGCATTCGGGTGACGTTGATCGAGAAATCGCCGTTCCTGGGCGGGCACATGGCCCAACTCGAGACGGTCTTTCCTACCGGCGAGGGAGCACGCGCTGCGCTGCACGACCTGATCGAGAACGTGCTGGCGCACCCTCGGATCACGGTGCGCACCGGCGCCGAACTAACCGGGGTGCGTGGCTATGTGGGCAACTTCCAGGCCGAGATCACGCAACAGGCGCGGGGCATCAGCGCGGACTTCGCGCACTTCGAAGCGGCTGCCGCTGCCTGCCCGGTCGAAGTCCCCGACGAATTCAACTACGGGCTGACGGCGCGCAGGGCCATCTACTACGCCTATCCCGGCGCTTACCCCAGCGTACCGGCCATCGACTGGGCGCACTGCGACCGCTGCGGCGCGTGTCTCAAGGTGGACGGGGCCGGCCTGAACCTGGAAAACCAGCCGCAAACCTTTACCCTGGACGTGGGCGCGTTCGTCGTTGCGACGGGCTTCCGGCCTTACGAGCCGCGCCACGGCGAGTACGGCTATGGCGAGCATCCTGAGGTGCTCACCCTCCCCCAGATGATCCGCTTGCTGGCGCTGACCGGCGACGGCAACCCGCTGCGGTGGAACGGGCGGCAGGTGCGGAACATCGCGCTGATACACTGCGTCGGCAGCCGGGAGATCCCCGGCGTGCACGCGCCGCAGCCGGACGGGCAGGTCAACGATTACTGCTCGCGCGTGTGCTGCACCGCGACGCTGCACCTCGCCAACGAACTCCGTGAGCGCGATCCCGACCTCAACCTCTTCGACTTACACGAAGATATCCGCACGTATGGGCGCGGCCACGAAGCGTATTACACCAGGGCATCGGCGAATCAGGTGCGCTTCCTGCGCTTTCACGGCGAGCAGCGGCCCCAGGTCATCGCCGCGCCGGAGGGTGACGACAGCCCGCTGCTCGTCAGGGTGAAAGACGTCCTGACGTGGGGGGAGGAACTCGACGTGCCCGCCGACCTCGTTGTGCTGGCGACGGGCATCATGCCCAACCCGGTCGAGGACCTCATCGACCTGCTGAAGGTCTCGGCGGGGAAGGATCGCTTCCTGTTGGAGGTACATCCCAAGCTGCGACCGGTTGAGACGGCGGTGCCTGGCGTGGTGCTGGCGGGCACGGCGCAAGGCCCCATGAATATTCAGGAGACCTGCGCGGCGGCATCGGCAGCGGCGGCGAAGGTTGCCGTGCTGCTTGGGCAGGGGTCAGTCGAGTTGGAACCCTTCGTGGCGCACGTCAACCACGACCTGTGTGACGGAACTGGCGAGTGCGTTGCAGTCTGCGCCTACGAGGACGCCATCGCCCTGCAAATGATCAGCGTCAACGGCCACCAGGCGAAGAAGGCGGTTGTAACCCCCGCGAATTGTGTGGGCTGCGGGGTGTGCGTCAGCGCATGTCCCAACCATGCCATCGACGTGCAGGGTTGGACACGGGCGCAGTACGAGGCCATGGTTGACGCCATTACCGTCCCGCTGCCTGTTCTGGAGCGTGCGACATGACACAGACAAAGGAAGAAGCGCAGCAGCGTACCGCATTCCTTAAGAGGCTGCGTGACGAACATCAGGACTCGGTCGAACGCACCCGGGAGCGGCTCAAAGAACAGACTGCTATCCGGCGGCAGATTTGCCAGGCGCTGCGAAGCGGCCCGAAGATCGTGCCGGAGGTCGCCGAGGCAACGAGGATTCCGTCAAACGAGGTCTTGTGGCATATGACCGCCATGAAGAAATACGGCCTGATCGTCGAAGTCGGCCAATGCGGTGAGTACTATCAGTATGCTCTGGTAGAGGGAGCAGAAACATGAGCACCCGCGTTGATCCCACCTTGCTGGAACAGATCAAAGTATACGGCGCGGTCAGCCCTGAAGCCTGTTTCAACTGCGGGAATTGCACTGCGATCTGTCCATTGACCAGCGACGACCACCCATTCCCCAGGAGCACCATCCGACTGCTGCAGATAGGTCTGCGCGACCGCCTGCTGGAGAGCACCGATCCGTGGCTGTGCTACTACTGCGGCGACTGCACCAAGACCTGCCCGAAGGGCGCGGAACCCGCCGAAACGATGATGGCGGCCCGCCGCTGGCTGACCGCCCAGTACGACCGGTCCGGGCTGGGCGCAAAGCTGTACACGTCAGAGAAGGCCGTGGTGTGGACGATTGTGCGTTATGTGCTGCTCACGTTGGTGGTATTCATCGCTTACCACGTGCTCACGGGTTTTGACCAGATCGTGATGGATCGCGTGGAACTCAACACCTTCGCGCCCGTCATGCTCGTGTGGGCGTTTGTGCTGGCCCATTTCGCCATTCTGGCCGCGCGGCTCGCCACCAATACCCTGAATCTGGCAAAGCGCGTCATGCGCTCGACGGCAGAAGAGGTAAATATTCCCGTCGCGGTGTACGTCGCGGAGTTCAAGGAATTCATCGTCCACGTCCTCACCCAAAAGCGGTGGCGCGACTGTAATGCGATGGATCATCGTCGCTGGCTCAAGCACCTGCTGCTGGTCTCAGGATATGTGACGATGCTGGTGTTGGTGGTCGGGCTGCTGTGGTGGTTCCAGACGGATGCGATCTACCCGCTGTATCACCCACAGCGCTGGCTGGGTTATTACGCTACCATCGTGCTGATCTACGCCTCGTCGGAAGCCCTGATCGGACGGTGGCGCAAACGGGAGGAACTCCACCGTTTTTCGCATCACACCGACTGGCTCTTCCCGGCGTTCATCCTGATCGGCGCGGTCACGGGTATCCTGGTGCACGTCTTCCGGTATGCTGGATGGCCCTGGCCCACGTATATCATCTACGTCATTCACCTGATGGCGATGTTCGCCATGCTGGATACCGAGGTGGGCATCGGCAAGTGGACCCACCTGGTCTACCGTCCAATGGCTATGTATCTGGAAGCGGTGAAACGGCGCGCCGGGGAGCTTCAGAAGGTGGCCCCAGCGCCGGCGTCTGTTGGCTCGGACTGATCATTGCGAAGCGAAAGCATATCAAAGGAGCTGAATCATGAGCGAAAACGGAAGCGGCCCGATGGTCGTCATCTGCAACAGCGACAGCGCTGGCGTAATGCCCACGTTCATCATGGGCGCTTCGGGTGTTGGGATTGGCGAAAAGGTGATCCTGTTCTTCACTCCCGGCGGCGCTACGGTGCTGCTCAAGGGTGAGCTGGAGAAGTTCCGGGGCAAGAAGGGCCTGCCGGACCCGGTTGAACTCTTCAACACCATCCTCGACGAAGGCGGACGGATCATCCTGTGCGAACTGGCGCTTGAGAACAAGGGCATTAAGAAAGAGGACCTGCGCGACGCGCGGATCGAAATCATGAATGCGCCGTCATTCCTGTTGCAGGCCCAGGGCGCAGGGATCACCTTGACGTTCTAGGCGACAGCCACAACTTTGACCTTTGGCTCATTCCGGGCAGTGTCGTTTTCATCCGGAGGCGACACTGCCCCTAGATTCGCATGGGTCTGGGGTCGAAGAAGCGGAGGGAATCCCCAGCGCGCCCGATTTCGTGGCGCGGAGGCAGGGAACAGCATCGCACCCTGCCATCACTTCTCGGCCATAGACAGGAGGTCTTCGTTGGACGGGTCGTGCACAAAGCCCCAGAAGGCTTCAATGGCGCGGCTGGTCTTATGCACCTCGGGCTTCACCAGGTAAATCTTGCGATGCAGGTCAAACCCGGCTACCGGTATCTCGACCACAGTCCCTTTGTCGAGCGCCCAGGCTGCGGCCAGCCGTGAGGCAAACGATACGCCAAAGCCCGCCTCAACCGTTTTGACGATGGCCTCGGCGTTGCCAACCTCCAGGAAGATGTTCATATCGTCCAGGGCGATGCCGTGTTTGCCCAATTCGGCAAGCATCGCGCGCCGCGTGCCCGATGTTGTCTCGCGGATGATGACCGGAGTCTCCAGCAGTTCCGATGGCTCCACGTACTGGCGCAACGCCCAGGGGTGATCCGCTGGCACAATCAGGATAATGTGATCGTTGAAGAAGGCCTGGCACTCCATCCCATCGCCGCAGGCATCGTAGCTGACGACCCCAAGGTCGGCCTCCTCCTTCAGAAGGTGCGGCACAACCTGTGCGGCGGTACATCGCAGAATTGAGACACGGACACCCGGGTGCCGCTCGTGAAAGCGTGCCGCGAACTGCGGCAGGATGTACTTGCCCGTGGTGGTGCTGCACGCGATCCTGAGCTGGCCGACGATCCTATCCTCTAGCGATTCCATCATCTGCTGGATTTCGATGGCTTCGCGCACAAGCTTGCGCGCGCGAGGCAGGAGTAAAGCACCCGCTTCGGTCAATCGCAATCCACTGCCGGAACGCTCAAACAACTCCACCCCCAGATCGCGCTCAAGCGTTTTGATGTGGTGGCTGATCGTGGGCTGGGTAAGGTGCACATGTGTGGCCGCCTCGGAGAAACTCATATGCTGAGCCACGTGCAGAAATGTCTGGAGTTTAGTCAGGTCAATCATCGGCCCTCCTGCGTGATCTTACGGCCACCGCCTTACCTTACGAGCGAAGGCGACGGCGACGCTCCTGGGAGTGACGGAGCCGAGGAGAATGGCAATTCCGATCATCTAGGCTTGCTCACCCTGCCAGGAATACGCACGGACAGGGCGGATGGTTCTACCAGTCCGGTTGGTTGGGCTGATATTGCCATCGAGCTGGTTTTTCGACCAGGCGGCTGACGGCTGCCCATCCTGTGGGCGCTTGCAGCCAGAGGATCAGCGCCATCAGCATGGCCGAGGTCAGGCACCACGCACAGGTCGCGCCGATCACGAAGGGTTCCAGGAATGTCAGGTAAATGGAGAAAGCCGCGCCGAAAAGCGCCAGACCCAGCAGGCCAACCTGTCCAGGTCTCGCTATCTGCGGGTTTGGATGCTGGCTCAGGAGCCACGCACCCAGAATAAGCAGGTAGCCGACGACGCCGAATACGCCAACAGGCAGGAGACCGAACAGCTTCGCATAGGCGCTTTGTTGCACCGTGTTGCAGTCGCCGACCGCGCCGCAAACGGCATCGGTTTGCGCCACCTCCACATAGGCCAGGTATCCCGCCACGAGGAGGCCAGACACGGCTGCCAACGGTATCAACCAGGCCGGATACGCCACCCCACCCTCCCTGGACTTCCAGCCAGCGAACCAGACTCCCCCTGCGACGATCCCCAATATGAGGGTCACACCTGTCGCCAGCATGGTCGGGAAAGAAGGGCCTCCCTGCTCAAGCGTGAGCGAGCCGGCGAGGAGCGCACTCATGGCGGCGACTCCCAGCGTCACGGCCCAGTTCGCGCGCCCACCCCGCGCGTTTGGTCGGTCGCTTCTGGCGAGCTGTCGCACGCCGTTGGCAAGCTGCGCCCCCGTGCTCGCGATAAGAATCGCCAGGACCACTACTGCGATCCCGTTTCCCAGCGGGTCGTTCTGAAAGCGCTCCTGCCAGGTCGTTGTGTGGACGCCGGCCTCGACAACCGGTTCGATTGTAGGCACGTCTGTCATCGGCGTGGCCGGCGCGGACTCGGTCGAAACGGCGTTTTGCGTCGCCATCTGTGCTGCCCGCGCAGCCTCATAGACCTCGCGCAGCCCTGGAACGGCGGGAAGATCAACGCCACCTGCTGCCAACCCCTCCCGGACCAGAGCGGGCAACTGCGCGGGGATATCGATGCTGCCAATCAACACCGTCGAGCCGACCACCAGCGTGGGGACGTAGCCGCAGCGTTCCTGGGGTACATTGAATGCCGTGCAAGCGGCGTGGAGCATATCGCCGCCGCCAGGAGCCGACACGTCCACAAACAATACCTGGAATCGCTCACCGAACTCCGCTTTCAACAGGGGCAGGGTCTCGGTGATGACGTAGTGGCAATGCCCGCAGGTTGGTGAGTAGAACAGCACGGCGTAGACCACCGCCTGCCCCTGCGCGCTCGCGGTCAGGGCGGCAAGCAGCATCAGCGGGACCAGCAAGTACAACTTACGTTTTCGGATCATGCCCGTTCCTTACACTGAGAGATTATGGTCTCAGGATCGCGTCGGACCGGGAAGGAGAGCGAATCCGGGCCGGCTCATGGTGACCAGGCGCACGCCGGCCCGGTGAACCTGGCGGAAGTTCGCGCCCTGCTCCACCGCGCGCAGCACCGGCTCAACCGCTTCTACGATGGACCCGGAAAGCAGGTGGACGCCGTGTTGAAACAAGGCCGGGCTGAGCGGTGTGCTCGGCCCCAACACCAGGACGAGGGCGCGCGCGGGGCAGAGCTTCAGCAGGCGCTCCAGCGTGTGATTGACGAGCGCCATCCCCGTGATCGCCACCGCCTCCGCCTGGGGGAGCACCTCTGGCGCGGCGTCGGCAGGCAATTCGCCCGCCAACGGATCTCGTTCCAGCACGAGCAGCCTCCCCACGCGCGACCGCAGTCGCGGAATAAAAGGGAAGCGCCCGACCAGCGCGACCGTCTTGCCAGCCCCGAATGCGGCAATCACGTCTTCCGCGTTGAGATCGACCCATGACCCTGGCTGGTGCGGGAGGAGCGCGTTGATCGCTGCGACGCCGACGCTGGCTAACACGGATTGCTCGGCGCGGGCAAGCTGCGCCAGTTCCAACGCGGAAAACGCCTGCAACGCGCCCGCCTGGGGGACATCCGGCTCGCCCGCGTGATCGTGCCCTGCGACCAGGGTGGAGGCCAGCCCGCAGCGCCTCTGGCCGCCGACCTCGGCAACGACGGCGGTCCAATGCAGGCCGATGCGAACATCGGCGACTTTCCCATCAGGGAGCGTCGCCAGCAGATCATCCAGCAAACCCATCCGCTCACCTCATCACGACAAGTTGTCTCCGGTCACGTTGATCCAGCGCGTCCAGGACCGCGCCCCACGCACCCCGCAGCGCCCGGCTCACCGGCCCTTCAGGATCATAGGCGGTAACCGGCTGGCCCTGCACCATCGCCCCGGTCACGGCGGCGTCAAACGGCACGCGCCCGATCATGTGCATAGCATTGTCGTGGCAGAAACCCTCGATCTTGGCCTCGCCTGCCGGGTACAGGTCAGCCTTGTTGATGCACACCAGGGAGGGCACATTGAAATGCCGCGTGGTCTGGAGGGTGCGCTCCAGGTCATGGATGCCCGCGATGGTCGGCTCGGCCACGATCACGGCCAGGTCCACGCCGGTGGCGGCGGCGATCACCGGGCAGCCAATGCCCGGCGGCCCGTCGATGAGCAGCAGGGGATTGCCTTTCTCCGCCGCCCATGAACGCGCCTGCTGCCGGATCAGCGTCACCAGCTTGCCGGAATTCTCCTGGCCGGGGCGCAGCGCGGCGTGGAACAGCGCCCCGTAGCGGCTCTCCGACCGGAACCAGCGCCCGGCGACCTGTGGCTCCATGTGGATCGCGTCGTTGGGGCACTGCGTCGCGCACGCGGCGCAGCCCTCGCAGGCGACCGCATCGACGCGGTAGCGGTCGCCCACCTGCAAGATCGCGTCAAAGCGACACACCTCGGCGCAGGTTCCACAGCCCGCGCACAACGCCGGGTCGATGACCGCGACCTGCCCGCCCACAAAGTCGTGTGCTTCGTGTACCTGGGGCGCCAGGACCAGTTCCAGGTTCGGGGCGTCTACGTCGGCGTCCACCAGGACTGGGCGCGTGGCTGGGTTTTGTGCCGTCAGGTGCGCGAACGCCGCCGCCACTGTCGTCTTGCCCGCGCCGCCTTTGCCGCTCAAGATTACCACCTGTTTCATGCGCGCGCCTCTAGCTGGCTGACCATCGCCGCGAAAAGCTCACGGAGGAGCAGTTTGTACTCAGGCCGCAGCCGCAGCAGCGGAATCCCCTGCGCGACGCCCGCCGCGATCTCGCGGCTCATCGGGATGCGCAGCAGCACCGGCAAGCGGGCCTCGGCGCAGAAGGCGTCTACATCGCCGTTGCCGATCCCATCGCGGTTGACCACGACGCCCGCCGGCAGGCACAGTTCGCGGGTCAACGCATAGGCGAGCTTCAGGTCGTGCAGGCCGAAGGGGGTCGGTTCTGTGACCAGCAGGACGTAATCCGCCCCCCGGATCGTGGCGACGACCGGGCACGAGGTCCCCGGCGGCGCGTCGAGGATCGCGGTCTCGCCAGGTCGAACCGGGTGCGTGCGCCGGAGCTGCCGAATCACGGGCACGGCCATCGGCTGCCCGATGCGCAGCACGCCGCGGGCAAAGCGGACGCCCTCGGCGGTGCGCCCGCTTTCGACCACGCCGACGACGTGCGGAATCTCGCGGATGGCCCCCTCCGGGCAGTTCAGCGCGCAACTGCCGCAGCCGTGACACAGTTCGGGGAACACCCGCACTTGCTTTCCTGCCAGGGCAATCGCGTGGTACGCGCAGACCTGGCTGCACACGCCGTGCTGCCGGCACAGGCGCGCGTCCACGTGAGGAACGGGAACGGTGGCATCGGCGCGCCGGTCGAACACCGGCTCGAGGAACAGGTGCGCGTTCGGCGCTTCCACGTCGCAGTCGAGGAACAGCAGCGGCGTCTCCTCGACGAGCGCCAGGGCAAGTCTGGTCGCCACTGTGGTCTTGCCCGTGCCGCCCTTGCCGCTGGCGACCGCGACAATCATGCTCGACCCTTCATGCTGCAACGGTGCTTCCACAGGGGAAGAGGTGAATCGTGCTCAGGCCGGATCGAGCGCCC
>DAOTXU010000168.1:0-13938 GCA_034435135.1 Anaerolineae bacterium
TCCAGCACATCCTCCATGCACGCGACATACTCTGCGCTGGCTTCGGGAATGCACCACATCTGCTGCTGCCACGGCTTCAGGTCGTTTTTTTGAGCGTCTGGCGCACGGTCTCGTGCGAAATGCTTGCCACCACCCCCAGTTCCACCAGTTTGCCCGCCAACAAGCGCATGGTCCAGTGCGCGTGGCCTTCCGGCGCTTTGCTGCACGCCGTGGCGATGAGCACCGCCTCCCCACGCCCATCCAACTTGCGTGCCTGGCCGGGGCGGGGGTCTTCATGGAGCGCCTTCTCCAGGCCGCCAGTCACAAAGCGTTGGCGAATGCGTTCCACCGTCGGTCGGCTGCAATCCAGTGCGGCCATGATCTGGGCATCGCTCAAGCCCTCGTCGGCTTTGAGCAGGATCATGGCACGTTTGAACTTGCGCGCTTTGATTTCGCCCTTGCGGGTCATCTCGATGAGGGTCTGGCGCTCTTCCGCACTGAGATGGACATGGTACTTTTTTCTTGGCATCTTCAGGTCTCCTTTCAACCTGAGCGATGCAAGATTTGTTCCATCATGATCAGATGGTCAGACTACTAGCCACCGGACATCGGACAGTTGTTCTATGGTTTTACCTCACCCCGGCTTCGCCGGACTCTAGCCCCCGCCCCCCTCTCCGCACGCGGAGAGGGGGAGTCGGTCCGGTTCAGCGTCTGAAGTCCCCCTCTCCATTTTGGGAGAGGGGGACTGCCCGAAGGGCGAGGGGGTGAGGTAAGAGAATACACGAGCCTTTTTCACGAACATATGTTCAGTGTCCGGTAGCTAGCCCTCTGAGCAGCCTTACTCGTCGCCCGGCAGGCCAAAACGGAACGCGCGCTTGGTCGCATCGGTGGACGGGCCGAGGGTGGTTTCGGAGCGGACATTCCAGGTGCGGTGAATATCTTTGACGAAGCTACTTACCATATCAGTCGCCAGCGTGCGGAAGTTGGTTGAGGCATATTCGTCGGCCTGCCTGGGCCAGCCATAACCCCAGGCGAACCAGCTCCCGTCGCTCCAGATCAGGAAGTCGTAGAAAGCAGGAATCCCCGGCTCGTCCCCCAGGAAAACGGCGATGCGCCCGCATTCTTCTTTGAATCTTGCGCCGGGCACGCGCGCCTCGTCGTGGGCGTTGGGCCAGGCTGCCCCCACCAGCGGCACGAAGATGATTTTATATTCCAAAATGGTCAATTGGAGCGCCTGTTTGCCGGTGGGCAGGTTATAGCGGCGGGGCTTCTCGATGCCAGGGATGCCGAGTTCAACTAACTCGTTGACGAAGCCCTCCACCGCCTCGAACAGGCTGCGGGTAAACATCTCGGTGTATTCGTTAATGGCGGCGCGGTCGTTGAACGCTTTGTTCAGGGTTTGTTCGATTATCTGGTATGGGTTTCGTTCTTCTTCCATAAGACTATGATCACCTGTGTAGAGCTTAACCATGCCGGCGCATGAAGCGTTCCATGCGCGTCAGCGCTTCCTCGATTTTTTCGTAGGCGGTGGCATAGGAACAGCGCACAAAGCCCACGCCGCACGCGCCGAAGGCGCTTCCCGGCACTACCGCCACCTGCTCCTCGCGCAGCAACGCCTCGGCGAACGTGTGCTCGTTCATGCCGGTGGCGGCGACGTTGGGAAAGGCGTAGAAGGCCCCGAACGGCTCAAAGCAGTTCAGCCCCAGTGCGTTAAGCCCCTGCACGATCAAGCGCCGCCGGCGGTCATATTCCTCGACCATCGTCGCCACCGACGCCTCGCCGAACAACAGCGCTTCAGTCGCGGCCAGTTGGGCGGTGGTCGGCGCGGACATGATCGTGTACTGGTGCACCTTGCGCAGCGCGGCCATGATCTCGTCGGGAGCGGCGGCGTAACCGATGCGCCAGCCGGTCATGGCGTAGCTCTTGCTCATCCCGCCGAGCAGGATGGTCCGCGCACGCATCCCCGGCAGGGTAGGGAAGCAGACGTGCTCTATGCCGTACACCAGCCGGTCGTACAGCTCATCCGAGATCACCAGCAGGTCATGGCGCTCGGCTACGGCGGCCACCTCTTGCAGGCGCTCGCGGCTCATCACCGCGCCGGTCGGGTTGCTGGGATAGCCCATAAGGATCGCTTTGGTCCGTTCGGTGATCGCCGCCTCCAACATCGCGCCAGTGATCTGGAAGGCGTTATCCATGCACGTGGGGATCATCACCGGCTTGCCGCCAGCGAGAGCCACCTCCGGCGCATAGGCGACAAAGCACGGATCGGGCACGAGCACTTCGTCGCCCGGATCAACAACGGCGGTCAGCGCCAGGTACAGCCCCTCGCTGACGCCGACGGTCGCCAGGAGTTCGGTTTCCGGGTTGTAATGCGCCCCGTACAGGCGTTCCAGGTGCGCGCTGAGGGCCTCGCGGAACGCGATGGTGCCGTTGTTGGAGGTATAGTGTGTCGCGCCGTTCCGCAGCGCGCGCACGCCGGCCTTTAAGATCGGTTCAGGGGTGATGAAATCCGGCTCGCCGATGCCCAACGAGATCACGTCGTGCATGGTGGCGGCGATGTCGAAAAAACGCCGGATAGCGGAGGGGGGAATCGACTGCACACGTTGTGATACGAAGTTACGCATGGTCGCTCTTCTTGGGCAAATGGGTCTCAATGGGGAGCATAGCGCCTGATTTTACCGTAGTTTACATGAGGCCAAAAGACTGCGGGCGGGCGCAGTTTAGTATTGAAGTGATTCAAGCTTTTGAGCCAACGACCGCGGTGCATGTGGTGCTTGTCGTGTTGGCGGACACCTCACCCCCGTCCCCCTCTCCCGGCTACGCCGGCCTATAGCCGCAAGCGGAGAGGGGGTGTCGAGCCGCAGGCGAGACGGGGGTGAGGTAGAGAAAAACCTTAGCACGGCCACCGGTTGGCGTAAGTTTGAATCAGTTCATTGTAGAATAGATTACCCCAAACACGAAACCGGGAGGCTGGGATTGGACACTTTTTGTACTATTGACAAAAAGGTCGGACGCTGCTAAGATTATGTTGATTACTGGGTGTGCGATGCGCGCTCGTCTTTTGAGGCGGAACTTGGTGTAGAAAAGCAACTAAGTGGGCATGACAGCACTTGACACGACGCTTGAGAGGACGATTGATACCCTGGTCCGGCTCGCGCTGGCGGAAGACCTGGGCGCGCGCGGCGACGTGACCTCGCGCGCGGCGATTCCTGCCGGGGTGCCGGCGCGCGGGCAGATCGTCGCCAAGGCGGCAGGCGTGATCGCCGGGCTGCCGGTGGTCGAGGCGGTGTACCGCCAGGTTGACCCTGCTGTCTCAGTGCTGCCTCATTGCGAAGACAGCGCGCGCGTTTCCCCCGGCGACGTGGTGTGCGCAGTGAGCGGGCCGGCGCGGTCGGTGCTCACCGGCGAACGGACTGCGCTCAACTTCCTGGGACGCCTGAGCGGGGTCGCCACGTTGACGGCGGCGTTTGTCAAGGCGGTGGAGGGCACGCGCGCGGTTATCCTCGACACGCGCAAGACCACGCCGGGCTGGCGGCTGCTGGAAAAATACGCCGTGCGCATAGGCGGCGGGTGCAATCATCGCGCGGGCCTGTACGACATGGTGATGATTAAAGACAACCACATCGACGCCGCCGGCGGGATCGCGGCGGCGGTGGCAGCGGTGCGCTCCAGTTCGGAGGCGGCGGGTCTGCCGATTGAGGTGGAAGTGAGGAACCTGGACGAGTTGCGGGAAGTGTTGGCGTTAGGCGTGGATCGTGTCATGCTTGATAACATGAGCGAGGCGCAGATGCGCGAAGCGGTCGCCATCGCGGCGGGGCGCGTGCCGCTCGAAGCGTCGGGCAACATGAGTCTGGAGCGCGTCGGGGCGGTGGCGGCGACGGGCGTGAATTACATCAGCGTCGGCGCACTGACACACTCGGCCCCGGCGCTGGATTTGTCGATGCGGTTGGAGATGTAAACGCTATGGAGCAAGTCACGTCGAAATGGCCCACACCTGAAGCGCTTGCGCAGCGCTTCCACGAGGCTTACGAGCGGCTCGCGCCGGAGCACGGCTACCGGACGCAGCCTGAATCCGCAAAACCCTGGGCCGATGTGCCGGAGAACAACAAGAGCCTGATGATTGCAGTGTGCGCGGAAATACTGGAATATCTCAGAGCCGAATGTCAGGACACGAAGGAGTAACCCATGTCAACACTGAACCTGGTGACGCCGGCGGCGGTCGCCGGGACGCGCGAAGAGACGTTGATCGAACAAGAGGCCGAGGCCATCGCGCGCATCCGGCGGGCGCGGGCGACCCTGAGCGACCAGGTGGTGATTCTGGGCCACCACTACCAGCGCGACGAGGTGGTGCAGTTCGCCGACTTCCAGGGCGACAGCTACCAGCTCAGCATGGAGGGCGCGAAGGTGAAGGCGAAGACCATCGTCTTCGCCGGCGTGCACTTCATGGCCGAGAGCGCCGTGATCCTGGGCCGGCCCGATCAGGTGGTCATCCTGCCGAACCTGCGCGCCGGGTGCAGCATGGCGGATATGGCGAACCTGGAGCAGGTGCTCAACGCCTGGGCCGAACTTGAAGAAGTGCTTGGGGATAGCCCTGAGACGCGCATCATGCCCATCACGTACATGAACAGCGCCGCCAACCTCAAGGCGTTCGTCGGCGAACATGGCGGGACGGTGTGCACCTCGTCGAACGCGCGCGGCGCGCTGGAATGGGCGTTCGAGCAGCGCGAGAAGGTCTTCTTCTTCCCAGACCAGCATTTGGGGCGCAACACCGGCAAGCAGATGGGCATCCCCCTGGAACAGATGGCGCTCTGGGACCCGTTCAAGCCCTACGGCGGCCTGACCGACGCCGAGATACGCCATGCGCGGATCATCTTGTGGAAGGGCCATTGCAGCGTGCACCAGCAGTTCCGCCCGGAACACGTGGACCTGTGGCGCAGGCAGCACCCCGACATCAACATCATCGTGCACCCGGAGTGCATGATGGAAGTGGTGGACAAGGCCGACCTGATCGGCTCAACGTCGTATATTGTCAAGACCATCGAGGCGGCCCCGCCCGGCAGCAAGTGGGCGGTCGGCACGGAGATGCACCTGGTCAACCGGCTGAAGAAGAGACACCCGGACAAGTTCATCACGCTGCTGACGCCGTTCTCGTGCCTGTGCAGCACCATGTACCGCATCAGCCCGCTGGACCTGGCGAACGTGTTGGAGAATCTGGTCGAAGGGTGCGTCATCAATCAAATCACCGTGCCCGATGACGTGGCGCACAACGCCCGGCTCGCGCTGGACCGGATGCTTGCCATTCCGAAATGAGTTTGGCGCATGAACGACATCCTCACCCACACACTCGTCATCGGCTGCGGCATCGCCGGGGCGACCGCCGCGCTGCGCCTCAGCGACGCCCCGGATCACCACATCACCGTCATCACCCGCGCGCACGACGCCGCCGACAACAACACGAGTTGGGCGCAGGGCGGCATCGTCACGCGCGGGCTGGACGACTCGCCCGATCTGCTGGTGGAGGACATCCTCAAGGCGGGCGCGGGCCTGAGCCTGCCGCGCGCGGCGCGCATTTTGGCAGACGAAGGGCCGGCGCTGGTGCAGGCGGTGCTCGTGGAGCGCTGCGGCGTCCGCTTCGACCGTGATCACAACGGCGCGTTCGCGTTCGGGCTGGAGGCCGCGCACAGCGCGCGGCGGATCATGCACGTGGGCGACAAAACCGGCAAGGCGATCATCGATGGGTTGCTGGCGACGCTGGCGACGCGCCCAAACGTCACGCTCCTGACCGGCCACACCGCCGTTGACCTCATCACATTCCCACACCATACGCTTGACCCCCTGACCGTTTACGAGCCGATCACCTGCCACGGCGCGTATGTGCTGGATCGCAAGGGAAACGTCGTGATCCGCGTGCTGGCCGGCCACACGGTGCTGGCGACCGGCGGCCTGGGGCAGATTTTCCGTAACACGTCGAACCCGCGCGGCGCGCGCGGCGATGGCCTGGCGATGGCGTGGCGCGCGGGCGCGCGCATCGTCAACGCCGAGTACGTGCAGTTCCACCCCACCGCGCTGAGCGTGCGCGGCGCGCCCAATCTGCTCATTAGCGAGGCGGTGCGCGGCGAGGGCGGCGTCTTGCTCACGCCGGACGGCGAGCCGTTCATGGCGCGCTACTCACCGGCGTGGAAGGACCTGGCCCCGCGCGACGTAGTGGCGCGCGCAATTCACATGGAAATGCTGGACAACGATTACGCGCACGTCTACCTGGACATCGCCAGCCGGCGGCCGGCAGCCTTTATCCGCGAGCGCTTCCCCCAACTGGTCGAGACCTGCACGCGCTACGGCGTCGATCCGACCAGCCAGCCGATCCCGGTGGTGCCGGCGGCGCACTATTGCTGCGGCGGCGTGCTGGTGGACGAGTGGGGCCGCACGAATCTTGAGAACCTGTACGCGGTCGGCGAGGTCAGTTGCACCGGCGTGCACGGCGCGAACCGGCTGGCGAGCACCAGCCTGCTGGAAGGGCTGGTCTGGGGGGACCGGGCCGCGCGCGACATCGCGGCGCACCAGCGCGACCCTATCGACCTCTCGCGCGTGCCGGCGTGGATTTACCAGGGCGAAGAGGAGCCGGATCCCGCGCTGATCGAAGGCGACATGACCACCGTGCGCAACGTCATGTGGCACTATGTCGGGCTGGTGCGCACCGAGGACCGGCTCGCGCGCGCGCAGCGCGAGCTGCGCCACCTGTCGCACGAGGTAGAGACCTTCTACCGCACCACACGCATCACCGACGCGCTGATTGGGCTGCGCAACGCGGTGCAGGTCGCGCGCACGGTCACGCTCGCGGCGCGGCAAAACCTGATCAGCCGGGGCGCGCATTATCGCGCGGACGCGCCGGAAGAAGCAACAGTGCCCGAATCGATGGCGCGTTGATACACATTGAGCGTGGTTGGAGAGGTATCGATGACGCAAGAACTGATTTACTTCGATCACAGCGCCACGACGCCGACCGACCCGCGCGTCGTCGAGGCGATGGCCCCGTATTGGACAACCCTCTTCGGCAACCCATCCAGCCTGCACGAGATCGGCAGGAGCGCGGAGGCAGCGTACACTCGAGCGCGCGCCACCGTCGCGGGCATACTCAACTGCGACCCGGCGGAGGTCGTCTTCACCAGCGGCGGCACCGAGAGCGATAACCTCGCGCTGCGCGGCGTGGCCGAGGCGATGCGCGCGCGCGGGCGCGGCCAACACATCGTCACGACGGCGGTGGAGCATCACGCGGTGCTCGACACGGCTACCGAACTGGCCGAAGCCGGCTTCGACGTGACCATCCTGCCGGTGGACGAATACGGGCGCGTCTCGGCGGCGCAGGTAATGGGGGCGTTGCGCGACGACACGGTCCTGGTCAGCGTGATGGTTGCCAACAACGAGGTCGGCACGGTGAACCCCATCGCCGAGATCGGCGCGGCGGTGAAGGCGCGGCGGGTGCTCTTTCACACAGACGCAGTGCAGGCTCCCGGCCTGCTCCCGCTGGATGTCAAAGCGCTGAATGTCGATCTGCTCAGCCTGTCGGCGCACAAGTTCTACGGCCCAAAAGGGATCGGCGCGCTGGTCGTGCGGCGCGGTGTGGCGCTCAAGCCGCAGCTTCTCGGCGGCGGGCAGCAGGCGCATCGACGCAGCGGCACCGAGCCGATCCCGCTCATTGTCGGCCTGGCCGAGGCGCTGCGGCTCGCCGAGGCCGAGCGCGAGGCGACGGTCGCGCGGCTGACCGCGCTGCGCGACGACCTGATCCGCCGCGTCCTGGCCGCCATCCCCGAAGCGATCCTGACCGGCCACCCGACCGCGCGCCTGGCCGGTCACGCGAGCTTCGCGCTCAAGGGGCTGAACGGCGATTCCATTTTGTTGGACCTGAACGAGGTCGGTTTCGCGGCGAGCGGCGGGAGCGCGTGCACCACCGGCGCGCAGGAGCCGAGTCACGTCTTGCGCGCGATGGGCGTCGCGCTCGACCGACAGATGGGGCAGATGCGCTTCGTGCTCGGCAAGTCAAACACGCCTGAGCACGTGGATCGCCTGCTCTACCACCTGACCGCCATCGTCGAGCGCCACCGCGCGATGGCCCCGGCAGTGGAATGAGCAGAGATGATGCAGGGACATGGCGCTGCTATGTCCCTACCGATGGCGCGCACGCGCCGATGGAGTTGTTCGCTACCCTATTCCGCAGCCGCAAAGGACTGGATCAGCGCATCCAGCGTCGTCAGGGACGGCGTGAAGTCATCGGGCGCGGCTGCGCTCAACTGGGCGATACTTTCCTCAAAATACGCCTGCATCTGCGCGAGAAATGCATCCGGGTCGTAATCTGTCGGGAGTTCTGCCGGGAAGAGTTCCGTCGTCAGGTTGAAGATCGCAGAAACGTAGTACGCGCCGTCCGCGCTGACGCCCTGGAATGTGTAGATAAAGCTGTCGCTGAGGAACGGTTCAGCCGCCTGCTGGTAGATCGTCACGTAACTGATGCCCATGACCGCCGGGGTATCCACAACCTGCGCGCGGGCGCGGATGACCTGCCCGGCGGGGAACACCGGGATAAACGGCAGGGCGTCCTGGTTCATGTCTTCTGACGCCATCATATACGCCGCCAGGTCAGGGCGTTCGTCAAGCAGCGTCTGCAATTGCTGCAACCGGCTTTCGTGCTCGGTGTAGCCGGCGAAATCCGCCGTCCGATACACGCGCACGCCGCCAACGGCGTCGAGCACACTTTCCGGGACGGGGAATTCGTTGTACAGGGCGAACTGGGTGAACGGCGGTTCCGCGAAACCGGGACCGATCTCAGCGGGGTCGCCGGGGTATTGCGTGATGTTGACGTTAGCGGCAAGCGCCGGATCGAAGTCAAAGCCGAAGCCATCGAACGCGACGGTATGCGTCATGCTCTCCTGCGCCGCCGCAGAGAACACGCCTAGCGCCAGAAACAGCGCGAACAGCGTCATTGTGTACTTCATCGTGTAACCTCCTTCACGGGTCATGCGGCCACAAGAATATCGAGAAAATCAGTCCATTTCAACCGGGGATAAGCCCTGCGATCCTCGGCCCTGGCGACTCACAAAAACAGGCCGCCCTGCGCGACGCAGAGCGGCCTGCTCCTATCGGCGCGAACGCGCCAGCGTTACCTGTTCTTCGCCTTGTCGGGGAGCGCGCCCTCGCGGCTCGCGTCCTCTTCAGGCGGCGTGTTGCCCGGATACTGATCGGTCGAGACCTCGAAGGTCAGTTGGTTGGCCTCCTCTTCGACGATGATCGGATCCGCCTCGATGGGCAGCGCCGGCGTGTCGAAGATGTTCGCGTCGCCGGTCACGACTGAAGTGAAGACCACGACAGGCGCGTTGCACCACCAGGTCGGCGCGTAGTCCTCGACCTCGTTGTCGGTCACCAGGCGCGTCTGTTCGCTGGCAAGCTTGTAGACGTAGATGTCGTTGTCGCCGTCCAGGTCCGACTGGTACGCGATCAGCGCGTCGTCGGGCGACCAGGCGTGGTTGATGGCGAAGCCATCCACATCAGACACGCGCTTGACCTCCGAACCGTCGGCCTTCATGTAGTAGATGACGCTCTTGTCGCCGTCGCGGTACGAGCGGAAGACGATGTACTGCCCGTTGTTCGAATACTGCGGGTCGTGGTCGTCGCCCACACCGTCGCTCAGGCGCTCGACTGCCAGCGTGCGGATGTTTAGCTCGTAGATTTGCCAGAAGCCGTCGCGGAAGCTCTGGAACGCCAGCTTATCGCCGCCCGGCGCCCAGAACGGGTTGATGTCGTAGGCCGGGTCATCGGTCAACTGCGTCTCGACGCCGGTCGCCACGTCGATCATGTACAGGTTCCAGTTGCCGTCGCGGATCGACTCATAGGCGATGTACTGGCCCGTCGGCGACCACACCGGGTCGAAGTCGATGGCGAACTCGTTGTAGGTCACGCGCCGTTGTTCGGTCCCATCGGTGCGGGCGATGTAGATTTCCCAGTTGCCGTCGCGGTTGCTGTGGAACGTGATCCACTCGCGATCCGGCGAGAGGCTGGGGGCAACGTCGAAGACGCGCTCGCCCACACCCTTCGTCAGGTTCGCGTCGGCGTCAGGCTTGCCTGGATACTCGCCGAGGCGGAAGACTTCCCAGTCCTCCGTGATGTCGGTGTGGTAGACCAGCCAGTCGGGGCAGACGCCCAGTTCGCCCATCGGCACCGGAGTCCAGGGGACTTCGCGCGCCTCATCCTCTTCGCAGGAGGGCGGCATCTTCACGACCGGAAAGCCGTTCCGCCCTTCAACCGTCTCACCGCAGACGTACTCGCGGCACGCCTCAGTCGAAGCTGTTGCGCTCTGGCCGGCGAACGTCAGCGTGAAAGTACCCGGCTGGCCCTCCGCCGTCAGCGCGATGCTCTCGCCCGCGCCCAACTGGAAAGTGCCGCTGGCAACCTGGTTGCCCTCGCCGTCGGTGACCGTGTAGCTCTCCGCTGCGGCCATCGATCCACCGCTATTGGTCACGGTGAACTCCACAGCGTTGGCTTCCACGCACACGCCGGTCGCTGTCAGCGCAGGGGCCTGCGTCGTGGGCGGCGCGCACCCCTCCGTTGACGCCGTGACACTCAGCCCCGGCATGGTCAGCGTGAACACGCCCGGCTGGCCTTCGGCTCTGAGCGTTATGCTTTCGCCATCGCCCAACTGCACCTCGCCGCCGGCGACCTCATTACCCTCGCCGTCGGTGATCGTGTACGCCCCCGGCGTCGGCATTGGCCCGCCGGTATTGGTCACTGTGAATGCCGCCTCGGTGAAGGTCTCGCACACCCCGCTCGCCTCCAACGATGGGGGCGGCGGAGGCGGCGCACAGGTCTCGGTAGAGACAGTCGCGCGCTCGCCTGCGAGCGTCAGGGTGAAGACGCCCGGCTGACCCTCTGCCGTCAGCGTGACACTCTCACCTGCGCCAAGCTGCACCTCGCCGCCGACGACCTCGTTACCTTCGCCGTCGGTGATGGTGTAGCTTTCCGGCGTTGGCATCGGATCGCCGCTGTTCGTCACGACGAACTCGACAGAGATGTACGTCTTGCAGGCGCCGCTCGGCGCGAGGTCAGGCATGGCGCAGGTCTCGGTTGATGCGGTTGTGGTCTCGCCCGCCAGCGCCAGCGTGAATTCGCCCGGCGCGCCCTCGGCGACCAGCGCCACGCTCTCGTTCTCGCCAAGCTGCACCTCGCCGCCGGCGACCTCGTTGCCCTCCCCGTCGGTGATGGTGTACGCCTCCGGCGTCTGCATCGGGTTGCCCGTGTTCTGCACCACGAACTCCACCGACGTGTACGTGTTGCAGGCCCCGCTCGCCGCTAGCACCGGCTCCGCGCACGGCCCCGTCGAGGCCGTCGCCGTCAGCGCGCCCAGCGCCAGCGTGAACTCGCCCGGCGCGCCCTCGGCGACCAGCGTCACGCTCTCGTTCTCACCAAGCTGCACCTCGCCGCCGGCGACCTCGTTGCCCTCCCCGTCGGTGATGGTGTAACCCTGCGGGTTCCGCATCACTGCGCCGCTGTTTGTGACAACGAACTCGACGGCGTTATATGCCTTGCATACCCCGCTTGCGGACAGTTCTGGCTCCGCGCAGGCTTCAGTAGAGGCGGTGCCGGACGCGCCCTCAGTGGTGAACGTGAACGTGCCGGACTGACCTTCGGCGGTGAAGCTCTCGCTCGCACCTCCCGCCAGTTGCACGGTGCCGCTGGCGACCTCGTTGCCCGCGCCGTCAGTGATGGTGTAGCTCTGCGGGTTCTGCATCCCGCCGCCGCTATTGTTCACTGTAAACTCAACCGACGTTCCAGTCATGCACACGCCGCTCACCGCCAGGTCTGGCGGCTCGGCACACGGTCCGGTAGATGCCGTGGCGGACACCCCCCTCGTCGTGAACGTGAACGTGCCGGGCTGACCTTCGGCGGTGAAGCTCTCGCTCGCACCTCCCGCCAGTTGCACGGTGCCGCTGGCGACCTCGTTGCCCGCCCCGTCGGTGATAGTGTAGCTCTGCGCAGACTGCATCGCGCCGCCGCTGTTGGTTACGGTAAAGCGCACTGCGTTGTAGGCTATACATACGCCGCCGACGGTCACGGTCGGTGGCGTCTCCCCCTCGCAGACGACGGAACCACTCCCCGTGCCGTCGTCCATGCGGAGGATGACCCGACCTACAACCGGCCCCACTGGCCCAGCGCTGGCGCTCTCGCCTGAGCCGAGATTGATTGTGCCGGTCCCCAAGACCTCACCATTCGGACCGGTGATCGTAAAGGACTTCGGTCCGGGCATCCCGCCGCCGCTGTTGGTGATGGTGAACGAGGCCATACCATTGTCGCAGGTGCCGACAACAGACAGCACCGGTACTGGGCAGTCCAAAGCGACGCTCAGGCCACTGGCGCTCTGGAAGCTGATCGCTCCATAAGCGTGCGAAACGGAGATTGTTGCGCTCTCGCCCGCGCCCAACTGGAAAGTGCCGCTGTGGACCGTCCTGCCGTCGTCGGTGACGGTGAAGCTCTCCGCGCTCGCCATCGGGCCGCCGGCGTTGCTGATCGTAAAGGTCGCTGTGCCGGACGCACAACTCCCGCCCGCCGACAGCGAAGGCGGCGCGTAGGGGCAGCCTTCGTCGTCGACGCCGTTCCCGGCGTCGCCCTCATTGGGGCACTGGTCATCTTCGTCGGGCACGCCGTCGCGGTCCGTGTCAACCAACGGGCAACCGTTCTCATCGACGCCCGCGCCCATGTCGCCCTCTTCAGGGCACTGATCCACATCATCGGCCACACCGTCGCCGTCTTCATCATGGTTACAGGGATCGCCCACCTCATCACGTGCAGAACCGTCAGGGCAGACAGCCGCCGTCTCGGTGGCCGCGGCGTCCAGCGCAGCCTGCGCCTGTTCAGTGGCGGCGGCGTCCAAAGCGGCCTGCGCTTGGTCGGTCGCCGCCTGGTCGGCGGCAGCCTGCGCGGCTGCGGTGCCAGCGGCGTCGGTGGCGGCCTGATCTTCGGTGGCCGTGCCGAAAATCCCGCTGACGCCGCCGATAATCAACAGGCCGACGACCACAAGCACAATCGCGACTGCCGCGATAATCACAGTGCGTTGATCTAACCCTCTACCTTGCATGATGCTCCCCTTTCGCATTGAGAAAATGCACGAGCGTGCTAAGCGTTGTTGTGTGGTGATTCAAATCGCTGTCTCCCCAATAGCCAATGCCCCTCACTTCCAACCGGTACGAGTGTTTGCGCGCGCGGGACGACGACGCGCCTTGCTCTGGTATTTATGTCGTCGCTTCGGTCCGGAAAGCGTCGCCCTCCACACACGATGATTCGGCAGATGCAGCGCGGTTAAGACGCTTTTTCCGGGCCGTAGCACCCCAATAGCAGCCAGAAGATGTCGTTTTGCTTGGGGTTTTCAAGACGCTCCCACTCGTCCGGGACGTCCACAACTTGATCGGCAGGGACCGTCACGTAGAGATACATCGTCGGTTCAGTGAGATATGGGCTATAGTCCATCCCAAGACAAAGCGACAGGTCTGCATCCAGCGCGTTGGGCTGGCGCGCCTCGATGGCGATGCCTTCCGCCGCTTCAGCGCCCACCAGCGCGGCATAAATGCCGGTCAGCGCGGTCTTGACCGTGTTCTCTGCATTCACAAATTCGTCCGTCAAATCCGCCAGGGTGGACAGCCCGACAACCTGATCCACGGCGTCGCGCAACTCCTCGCCCATCTCCGGCTGCGCCTCGGTCAACCATTCCGAGACGGTCGGCAGATCAACCAGGTAGTACGCCGGCGCAGGTTCAGGCGGGGGTGTGGCAGCGGCCCCAAAAAGCGCGGTGCGCAACCCCTCGTTGCTCCCAATCATGACGGTCCCGACCAGCAAGCCAATAACCAGCCCGGCAATCAGCAAGGCAATCTCACGGCGGCTCATGGGAGAACCTCCTCACGACTCAACCCTGAACGCACGAAAGAC
>DAOTXU010000169.1:0-26323 GCA_034435135.1 Anaerolineae bacterium
CTTTCTCTACCTCACCCCCGTCTCGCCTGCGGCTCGACACCCCCTCTCCGCTTGCGGCTATAGTCCGGCGTAGCCGGGAGAGGGGGACGGGGGGTGAGGTGCCCGCCAACACGACAAGCACCACACGCACCGCGGTCGTTGGCTCAAAAGCTTGAAACACTTCATTCAAAAGCCCTTTGTCCGGGCTTTCAGACAGTGGGCTTAAGACCGCTGTCTGACGTTGTTCGGATGCGCTTTCAGTTCTAACGCCGCGCGCGCCGTTTGTCTAATGAGTTCGGTTCGCGCTGGTGATAGTTTACCCTCGATAGAGTGTCAAATCTCACTATATAGGTCGAAGATGAGGGTCTATCATTGCCGGATGGAAGCCGCGAGGATGGCTGTGTCTGCGTGTGCCTGATGTGCGACCAGCAGCGCGACGGCTTCCCTAATCCACAAGGAAACAACGGACTTCGCGTTCGCCGTTCATGCTAGGTGTTTTATTTAAGGAGGCTAGCCTTGACACGGGTCCAGGTGACGATTGACGGCAACGAGGCGGCTGCCTACGTTGCACACAAAACCAACGAAGTCATCGCGATTTACCCCATCACCCCCTCGTCGCCGATGGGCGAATACGCTGATGAGTGGTCCGCGAAGGGACACACCAACATCTGGGGCACGGTCCCGCTGGTGATCGAGATGCAGTCTGAAGGCGGCGCGGCAGGCGCGGTGCACGGCGCGCTCCAGACCGGCGCGTTGACTACCACCTTCACGGCCAGCCAGGGCCTCTTACTCATGATCCCCAACATGTATAAGATCGCCGGCGAGCTGACCAGCACCGTTTTCCACATCTCTGCACGGTCGCTGGCGGCGCAAGCGCTCTCCATCTTCGGCGACCACAGCGACGTGATGGCCGCGCGCAGCACCGGCTGGGGGATGCTCTTCTCCGGCTCGATTCAGGAGATCATGGACCTGGCGCTGATCAGCCAGGCGAGCACGCTCAAGGCGCGCGTGCCCTTCATGCACGCCTTCGATGGCTTCCGCTCGTCGCACGAGATCCAGAAGATCGAACGGCTCTCCGACGACGACCTCCGCGCCATGATCGATGAGGACCTGGTGCGCGCCCACCGAGAACGCGCGCTCTCGCCCGACCACCCCGTGATTCGCGGCACGGCGCAGAACCCCGACGTCTACTTCCAGGCGCGCGAGACGGCCAACCCCTTCTATGCGGCTGCGCCGGGCATCGTGCAGGAGCAGATGGATAAGTTCGCCAGGCTCGTAGGGCGACAGTACCACCTGTTCGATTACGTGGGCGCGCCTGACGCCGAGCGCGTGATCGTGCTGATGGGTTCGGGCACCGAGACCGCCGAGGAGACGGTCAACTACCTCGTCAAGGGGGGCGAGAAGGTTGGCGCGATCAAAGTGCGCCTCTATCGGCCCTTCTCGGCGGCGCACTTCGTGCAGGCGCTCCCGGCGACGGTCAAGGTCATCGCGGCGCTCGACCGCACCAAAGAGCCGGGCGCTTCCGGCGAACCGCTGTACGTGGACGTGGTGACGGCGATCAACGAGGGCATGGCCGAGGGCTTCGCGCCGTTCGCCCAGACGCCGCGCATCATCGGCGGGCGTTACGGCCTCTCGTCCAAAGAGTTCACGCCGGCGATGGTGAAGGGCGTCTTCGACGAAATGAAGAAGGAAAAGCCCAAGAACCATTTCACCGTCGGCATCAACGATGACGTGACCCACAGCAGCATCGCATACGACCCCGACTTCGACACCGAGCCGCCCGACGTGAGGCGCTGCATGTTCTGGGGCCTCGGCGCGGACGGCACGGTGGGCGCAAACCACAACTCGATCCGCATTATCGGCGAGGAGACGCCCAACTACGCGCAGGGCTACTTCGTCTACGACTCGAAGAGGTCCGGCGCGCGCACGATCTCGCACCTGCGCTTTGGCCCGCGCCGCATCCAGAGCGCGTACCTGATCCACAAGGCGAACTTCGTCGCAGTGCACCAGTTCAGCTTCCTGGAACGCTACGACGTGCTCGCCAACGCGGTGCCGGGCGCGGTGTTCTTGCTCAACGCGCCCTACGGCCCCGACGAGGTGTGGGACAAGCTGCCGCGCCCGATTCAGCAGCAGATCATCGACAAGAAACTGAAGTTCTACGCCATCGACGCCTACACCGTGGCGAAAGAGACCGGCATGGGCGTGCGCATCAACACCATCATGCAGACATGCTTCTTTGCCATCAGCGGCGTGCTCCCGCGCGATGAGGCTATTGAACACATTAAGAAAGCGATCCGCGACACCTACGGCAGGCGCGGCGAGGCGGTGGTGCAGAAGAACTTCGCCGCCGTCGATGCCACGCTGGCGAACCTGCACGAGATCAAAGTGCCGGCCAGGCCCACCAGCACGATGGAGCTGCTGCCCATCGTGCCGGCGGAAGCGCCGGCGTTCGTGCAGAAGGTGACCGCCGAGATCATGGCCGGGCGCGGCGATCTGCTGCCCGTCAGCGCGATGCCGGTTGACGGCACCTTCCCCACCGGCACCACGCAGTGGGAGAAGCGCAACATCACGCTGGAGGTGCCGGTCTGGGAGCCAGACCTCTGTATCCAGTGCGGCAAGTGCGTGTTCGTGTGTCCGCACGCGGTGGTCCGCTCGAAAATCGTCGAAGCGAGCGCGCTTGAGGGGGCACCGGCGACGTTCAAATCCTCGCCCGCGCGATGGAAAGGTCTGGACGACAAGAAGTATGTGTTGCAGGTCTCGACCGAGGACTGCACCGGCTGCCAGCTTTGCGTCGAAGTGTGCCCCGCGAAGGACAAGAGCCAGGTCGGGCGCAAGGCGCTCAACATGGCGTCAATCCTGCCCATCCGCGAGGCCGAGCGCGCGAACTGGGCGTTCTTCCTCAACCTGCCGGACTACCCGCGCGTCGACGGGCTGAAGTTCACCACCGTCAAGGACGTGCAACTCCTGCGCCCGCTGTTCGAGTTCTCCGGCGCGTGCGCCGGCTGCGGCGAGACGCCATACATCAAGTTGATGAGCCAGCTCTTCGGCGACCGCGCGGTCATCGCCAACGCGACCGGCTGCTCCAGCATCTACGGCGGCAATCTGCCCACCACACCCTACACCTTCAACGAGCACGGGCGCGGCCCGGCATGGAGCAACTCGCTGTTTGAAGACAACGCCGAGTTCGGGCTGGGGATGCGCCTGGCAATCGACAAGCAGCGCGAGTACGCCCGCGAGCTGGTCAATCGCCTGCGCGACGTTATCGGCGGCGAGCTGGCCGACGCGCTGTTGAGCGCCGACCAGTCCGACGAGGCCGGGGTCGAGGCGCAGCGGGCGCGCGTGGCGCAACTCAAGGGCAGGCTCGCCGGCGTGGGCGGCCCGGAAGCGGCGAAGCTGCTGGAAGTGGCCGACATGCTGGTGAAGAAGAGCGTATGGATCATCGGCGGCGACGGCTGGGCCTATGACATCGGCTATGGCGGCCTGGACCACGTGCTCGCCACCGGGCGCAACGTCAACCTGCTCGTGCTCGACACCGAGGTATACTCCAACACCGGCGGCCAGTCGTCGAAAGCCACGCCGCTCGCGGCGGTGGCGCGGTTCGCCGCCGGCGGCAAGCCCACGCCCAAGAAGGACCTGGGCATGATGGCGATGAATTATGGCTACGTCTACGTGGCGCAGGTGGCGATGGGCGCCAACGACGCGCACATGCTCAAGGCGTTCATCGAAGCCGAGGCCTACGATGGGCCGTCGCTCATCATCGCCTACTCACACTGCATCATGCACGGCATCGACACGGTGAAGGGCCTGGAGCAGCAGAAGCTGGCGGTCGAGTGCGGTCACTGGCCGCTCTACCGTTACGACCCGCGCCGCAAAGAACAAGGCCTTAATCCGTTCCAGCTTGACTCGAAAGCGCCGAAGATTCCGCTCAAGGACTACATCTACAACGAGACCCGCTACCGCGTCCTGTCGCAGAGCAAGCCCGAAGTCGCGGAGCAACTGCTGGTCCACGCGCAGGAAGCGGTCAACGAGCGCTGGCGCCGGTACGAACAGATGGCGCAACAACAACCGGAACCGGTGCCGGCGGACTAACAGCGCCATGACACTGGTGTAGGGGCACGGCGCGCCGTGCCCCTACACATTCATGCCGCAGGAAATCAGAGAATACCAGACGGAGACAGAACATGGACTTGACCACAACCTACATGGGCATGACCCTGAAGAACCCGCTTGTGCCATCATCGTCGCCGCTCTCCGAGACCGTGGACGGCATTCGCCGCATGGAAGACGCCGGCGCGGCGGCAGTGGTAATGTACTCGCTGTTCGAGGAGCAGATCACCCACGAAAGCCTGACGCTCGATCACTTCCTCAGCTATGGCACGTACAGCTTTGCCGAAGCGCTGACGTATTACCCTGACATGGAACACTACCACGTCGGCCCGGAGGATTACCTCAACCTGATGAGCAAGGCCAAGCAGGCAGTAGAGATCCCGATCATCGGCAGCCTCAACGGGGTATCCACGGGCGGCTGGATCGACTACGCCAGGAAGATACAAGAGGCGGGCGCTGACGCGCTGGAACTGAACGTCTACTACATCCCCACTAACCCTGCGATCAGCAGCGCGGAGGTCGAGCAGATGTACATCGACATCCTGCGCGACGTGAAGAAAAGCGTCTCCATTCCGGTGGCGATGAAACTAAGCCCCTACTTCAGCTCGACCGCGCACATGGCGCAGCGCCTGGCGGGCGCCGGCGCGGACGCGCTGGTGCTCTTCAACCGCTTCTACCAGCCGGACATCGACCTGGAAGCGCTGGAGGTGGTGCCCCGCCTGACCCTGAGCACCTCCTACGAACTACGCCTGCCGCTGCGCTGGGTGGCGATCCTCCACGGGCGCGTGCCGGTGGACTTCGCCATCACCAGCGGCGTGCACACCTACACCGACGTGCTCAAGGGCATGATGGCCGGCGCGAAGGTCACGATGATGGCTTCGGAACTGCTCAAGAACGGCGTGGGGCGCATCGCCGAGATGCTGGATGAGCTGGCGGCGTGGATGACCGAGCACGAGTACGAGTCGATTGGGCAGATGCAGGGCAGCATGAGCCAGCAACGTGTGGCCGAACCTGCCGTCTTCGAGCGCGCCAACTACATGAAGGTGCTGCAATCCTGGAGTCCCGACCCGGCGGGCAAAGGTCTGAGGTAAACACTGCGTGCGCCTGCCGCCGGCAAACGAAAGCTCCCCACGAGCCAGGGACTCGCGGGGAGTTTTGTTTCAACTGGCCTTGTTGACTCTAGCCCTTCACCGCGCCGGCGGTCAGGCCCTCGATGATGCGGCGCTGGAAGATCAGCACGAGCACCAGCACCGGGACCGTCACCACGACCGTGGCGGCGGCGCGGTCGGCAACAGGGATTTCGTAGCCATAACCGGCGAAGTTAGCAATTGCCACCGGGACCGTTTGCGAGGGCGGGCTGACCAGGGTAAAGGTCAGCGCGAACAGGTACTCGTTCCAGGCGGAGATGAACGCGAGCAAGCCGGTGGTCACCAGCGCGGGCGCGGTCAGCGGCACGAGGATCATCCAAAAGGTCTGGAACGGCGTCGCGCCGTCAACCAGCGCCGCCTGCTCGATCTCCGCCGGCAGGCCCCGGAAGAAGCTGGTCAGGACCCAAACCGTGAACGGCAGGGTGAAGATGGGGTAGGTGAACATGAGCGACAGGGTAGAACCGTAGATGCCGAGGTCGTTGACGATTTTGAACAGCCCGGAGAGGATGGAGATTTGCGGAAACATGGTCATCGCCAGCACCAGGTAGAGGATAACGATCCGGCCCCGGAACTGCACCCTGCCCAGGGCGTAGGCGGCAAACGACCCCACCACCAGCGCCAGCAGAACGGTCACCACGGAGACGACCGCAGAGTTGAGCAGGGTCCCCATAAACCGGCTATCGGCGAAGAGGTTCTGATAGTTCCTCAGGGTCGGCTCTTCGGGAAGATACCGCGCCTCGACCAGCACTTGCGGGTTCGTCCGGAACGAGATGCTGAAGATGTAGAAGAACGGCGCCATGGTGTAAACCGCGATAACGGCCAACACCACCCAGAACAGCCCGCGTGAGAGGATGTGTAAAAGGTTTCGCTCGTTCATTCCTGCTCAATCCTTACGATCCTGACGTACATCACGGTGAAGGCCAAGATAAGGATGAAAATCAGCACGCCGACGGCGGAGGCGTAGCCGCCCAACCGCCCACTCACCAGCCGGTCGAAGTTGTACACCGCCATTGACGGGCGCGTCGTGTCCAGAAGCACCTGGAACACGTCGAAGGCGCGGAGTGCATCGAGCGTGCGGAAGACCAGCGCGACGGCGATGGTGGGGCGCAGCAGCGGCAGCGTGACCGAAAAGAACTGTCGCACCTTGTTCGCGCCGTCAACCGAGGCTGCCTCGTAGATGTCGCCGGGGATGACCTGCAAGCCCGCCAGCAGCAACAGCGCCATGAACGGCGTGGTCTTCCACACGTCCACCGCGATGATAGACGCCATCCACGGGCCGGTGGTGGCAAACCACTGCTGAGGCTGCGAGATCAGGCCCAGGTCAATGAGCAGCTTGTTGAAGATGCCGGTCTGGTCGGGGCGCAGTATGGTCTGCCAGAGCACGCAGGACACGACCGTCGGGATGGACCAGGGGACCAGCATGGCCGCGCGCATGATGCCGCGTCCCTTGAAGCTTGAGTTCACGACAAGCGCGATACCCAGGCCCAGCAGCAATTCGAGCGTCACGGAGATGACGGTGAAGTAAAAGGTGTTGCCGAAGGCGTTCATGAACTGGGGGTCTTTGCCCAGGAGCCGAAGCCCGGTGTCGCTGCTGATGGGCAGCGTGCTGACTTCCTGATAGCGGACGAATTTTTGCCGCTCCGCGCTGGACATTTCGCGCAGCTTTTGAACCTCCTCCTGCTCGACGGTGGACCGCTCCCATACGATGCTGCCGTTCGGCGTGCGGGAGCACTCGCCGTCGGCCTCTTTTCTGCACGTGACGGTAGTCAACTGGAAGCTGAGCAGGTTTTGGTAGTTGTTGAAGCCGATAAAGCGCGCCGGGCGGTTGACGCCGAACTGGTCATCCGTCAGGCTCATGATGAAGCTCTGCTCCAACGGCTGCGCCGCCACCAGGATGAGCACCGCCAGCGTCGGGATGAGCAAGCCCCAGGCAAAGCGGGTGTTGCGCGCCGTGAGGGTTTCCTCGCCGATGAACAACTCATTCATGACCCCGGCAAGCCAGCGGGACGCTAGCGCAAGCGGCATAATCGCCAACAGCGGCAAGAGGGCGCTCACAAGCCCTTTGCCGAGGTCAAACGGCTGGTCGGTAATGAACCCGCCTTTGCCGTCCACCCAGAAGTTACGGATTGCCACCACCCCCAGGCCCACGATCATCCAGAGGAGCGCGATTTGCGTCCAGCGCGCGGCGCTGAGTTCATAACGGCGCAGCCGCGTCCCCAGGCGGACAAAGATGATGCCGAGCGCGATGGTCAGCAACGGGACCGCGAAGCCGAAATTGCTCAGGAAGGCGATGGCGAACGTTGGCGCGACGTTCTTGGGCACGACCCGCATTCCCTCCTGCAAGCTGCCATCGGTCTGCGGGCGCAGGAATTCGACGGTGATGACAAAATCGTCGTCCTCAAGCTTGACATCCGGCTCGGCGAGGAGCGCCCGCACCTGTGCGATGTCCATATCGGGCGTGATTTCGGTGTCGTCCACTTTGGTCAGACGGTCGCCCGCCTGCACACCGGAGAGGGTGGCCTGCCCGCCGGGGATCGGGTCAAGTGCGAAATAGGCCTCGTCTGCGGCGGTTTGTGGCTCAACCTTTTTCACCTCAAGGCCGACGCCCGGAACCACCGGCCCCTGCGTGGCTTCGCGGATGTCGGCGTTAGTGGCGACCGCGTAAAACAGGTATCCAAACGCCAGCAAGCCGATGATCATCAACAGCCCGCTCACCAATTCCAGCGCGATGACTTCCTGTTCCGTGGGGCGTCGCCGCAGGCTGGGAGGAATAAGCGTCATGTCAAATGCCCTCCATAAACATAGCAAGGTCGAGCCAACGGCTCGATGGGCATCGCAATCAAGAAAGGTTGGGGGCAGCTACCGGACATCGGACAGTTGTTCTATGGTTTTACCTCACCCCGGCTTCGCCGGACTATAGCCCCCGTCCCCCTCTCCGCACGCGGAGAGGGGGAGTCGGCCCTGTTCAGCGTCTGAAGTCCCCCTCTCCATTATTGGAGAGGGGGACTGCCCGAAGGGCGAGGGGGTGAGGTAAGAGAATACAAGAGCCTTTTTCTTGAACATACGTTCAGTGTCCGGTGGCTAGAAGGTTGGGGGCAGGTCATCCTGCCCCCAGGCAAGTAATGGTGCGACTTTGAGAGAAGTAACCTATACCCCTACTTCATGCAGACTCCATCACGGAAGCTCAAAGCCCATGTCGGCCAGGGCCAGCTCCAGGTCGGCAAGCGCGGTCGCGGCGTCGGCTTCGCCGGCCAGGATTGAGTGGACGGCGGTCCAGTACGTCTGCGAGACGTCGTTGTACTTCGCGCCGGCGACGCCGGGGCGGGCCGTGGCGAAGTTCAGCACGTTGCCCATGTACTGGAAGTGTGGGAACACCGCCAGAACATCTGCGTCTTCATACAGCGCTGGCATGACCGGAGCCTCGCCGCGCGCGATGGTCAGATACTCCAACTGGTCGTAGCTGGTCAGCCAGTCCACGAACGCCACCGCCGCGTCGATATTGTTCGAGTACTTGGAGACGCCCAACTGCCAGCCGCCCAGGGTGGCCGCACCCATGCCGGCTTCCTTGCCCGGCAACGGCACGACGCTGAACTTGTCCTTGATGACACTGTCGTCGGCCTGGCCGAGCGGGAAGGCATAGCCCCAGTTGCGCATGAAGGCGGCGTTGCCCGCCTGCCAGACGGCGCGCGCGTCTTCTTCCTGGTAGCTCAGCACTTCAGGCGGCGTGATGGTACCGACCCAGCTGGCCGCGAGCGTGAAGGCTTCGATGGTCTCCGGGTTGTTCACCTGGATTACGCCTTCAGGGGTGAGGATGGTGCCGCCACCGTGCGACGCCTGCCATTCCAGCGCGTCGCAGGTCAGGCCCTCATAGGCATTGCCCTGCCACACGAACCCCCAGAAACTCGCGTTGCCCTCGGCGCGCTCACCGTCCTGGATCATCTGCGCCATCTCGGTCAGTTCGGCCCAGGTCGCGGGCGGCTCGGCGTAGCCGTACTTCTCCAGCAGGTCGGTGCGGTAGTAGAGCATCCCGGAGCCAGCGAACCAGGGCAACGCCAGCAGTTGGCCGCCGACGGTGTTGGCCTGAATCAGCGCCGGATAGAACTGGTCAAGGCGCTCCTGGGTGACGTATGGGGTCAGGTCAATCAGGTGCTCGGACAGGATAGGCGGGAAGAACACGTCAAGCATGAACACGTCCACCGCGCTGCTCTTCGCCTCGAAGAACTGCTGGTACTGCGCCAGCGTGTCGGAGGTGCTCGTCGGGCGGAAGAGGACGCTCACTGCCACATTGGGACAGGCTTCCATGTATTGCTCGGCAAGCGCGACATAGACCTCGTGCTCGCCGCCGACCTGCCCGGCGATGAAGTTGAGCATCACTTGCGCGTCGGTGCCGCAGTCCACGGCTTCCTGCGCGCTGGCGGGCAAGGCGGCGATGAACAAGGCGAACACCAAGAGCAAAGCAAACGTTTTGCGCATTTCTTTCCTCCTCAAAAGAAGTTTATCAAAACCTAAGCGAAAGTGTTGGGCAGACAAAGAACGCACTTTTTCCCTTTCTTCTCCTCCTTATCTTTCAGGTTGGTCTTTGTGAAGAAGCGCGGCTCAGCGCGGCGGCGGGCCGGTTGAGTCGCGGACGATCAGCTCGGTTTCCAGCAGCAAGCGCGTCTGGGGCAGCTTTTGCCCCCATACCAGACAGAGCAACATCTCTCCGGCGCGCTTGCCCAACTCGAAGGCCGGCAGGTGAATGGTGGTCAACGCCGGGTCAAGATGCCTCACGAGCGGGATGTCATCGAAGCCGACAAGCGAGATGTCGTCGGGGACGCACAGCCCGCGCTCGCGGATGGCCTGAAGCGCGCCGAGCGCGACAACATCGCTGGCGATGAAGACGGCGGTAGGCGGGTCGGGCAGGTCGAGCAACGCGGTCATCGCCGCCGCGCCGCTCTCATCGGTGAAGTTCCCCTCGCGCACCCGACGTTCGTCAAAGGGAACGCCGGCCATGCCGAGCGCCTGGCGGTAGCCCATCAGCCGGTCTTGCGCAGCGGCGTAAGCCAGCGGCGCGTTGGTGATGTGGCCGATGCGTCGGTGCCCCAGCCTCAGCAAGTGCTCGACCGCCAGGCGTGCAGCGTGCGCATTATCTACGTCCACGCTGGGGATGTCGCGCGGCTCGGTGGTGCCCTGGACGACGACCGGCGTGCCCTCCGCGTGCAGCGACGCCAGTTCCGGCTCCTTGACCATCGGCCCGGACAGGATCAGGCCGTCCACTTTCTGCGAGCGGGCCAACTGGTCGTAGCTCATGTCGGAAGTCAGCGGGTGCACCAACACGTGATAGCCGGCGAACTCAATCGCGCTGCTCAGTCCCAGCAATACATTGCCCAAAAAGGCGTCGGCGTAGATTTGCCAGGGCGTCTGGCGCATAACCAGCCCCAGCATGTGCGTCCGCCCGGTGACCAGGGTGACCGCTTTGGAGTCAGGGACGTAATTCAAGCGACGCGCCGCCTCAAACACGCGACGCCGTGTCTCTGGCGAAATGTTCGTATGCGGCGTATTGTTTAACACGAATGACACCGTAGTCCGCGAGACCCCGGCCAACTCGGCGACTTCTCGCATCGTGGCGCGCTTCTTCCCCATGCCCCTCGATAACTCGCGTTAGTAACTCGTGTTACTTCCCTCATGGTAAAACAGAATGGGGCTTTTGTCAAGGCTTTATGTGTGTATTACCAAAACTGGCTTGACCGAACCTGCCCGGCGCGTTACAATTTTTCTCATGAGCGTAAGAATAACCTTCCGCGACAAGGAATTCGAGGTGCGCCCCGGCATGACTGTGCGCGATGCCATCCGGCAGTGCGGCCTCCAGCCGGAGGCGGTGCTGCCCGTGCGCGACGGCAAGCTCATCACCGAGGAAGTCATCCTGAAGGACGGGGACCAGATCAAACTCGTCGCGGTCATCTCCGGCGGCTAGTTTCGGAACAGTCAAACGGGATGCGATGTCGAAAATGCGGCGCGACCGCCGTCATCAACATGCGCCAGCACAAACTGGCGCTCTGTAGCGAGCACTTCCCCGAATGGGTGCGCGACCAGACCGCGCGCTTCATCAAGAAGTACCACATGTTCACGCCTGACGAGCGCGTGCTGGTCGCCGTGTCCGGCGGCAAGGACAGCCTGTCGCTTTGGGATGTGTTGCTGAAGCTGGGCTACCAGGCCGACGGCCTGTATATCAAGCTCGGCATCGACGGCGGCGTGCGCTATTCCGATCAATCGCTGGAGAAGATCGAGGCTTTCGTCGCGGCGCGGCCCGGCCTCAAGCTGACTGTCGTGGACGTGCCTGCCGAACTGGGCGCGCCGATCCCCCTCGCCGCCGATCTCACGCACCGGGGGCAGGGCCGGCCCTGTTCCATCTGTGGCATGACGCGCCGGCACATCATGAACCGGGTCGCCCATGACGGCGGCTATGCTGTGCTCGCCACCGGCCACAACCTCGACGATGAGGCGGCGACGCTGATGGGCAACACGCTCACGTGGAAGGTGGGGTATCTCGCGCGCCAGCATCCGGTGCTGCCGGCCTCGGAGGACGGTATGGTGCGCAAGGTCAAGCCGTTCTTCCGCTTCTATGAGCGCGAGACTGCCGCCTACGCGCTGGTGTGCGGCATCGACTACGTGTACGACGAGTGCCCGCACGCGGTCGGCGCGACCAGCATCTACTACAAAGAACTGCTTACCCGGCTGGAGGCCGACCGGCCCGGCGCGAAGCTCCAGTTCGTGTTAAACTTCCTGCAAGCGAGAGAAGAAGGGGCTTTTACCCAGGCAGAGCAGGTCGAACTGAAGCGCTGCCCGAAGTGTGGCCAGCCGACCACCAACGAGGGCGCGTGCTCCTTCTGCCGCACATGGGACCGCGTGCGCGAGCGCCTTGTCAGCCGGGAAGTGAGCGCTTCGTGACCGACCAAGCGCCCGTACCGGGCGAATACGAAATCGAAGAGAGCATCCCCGCCGACGAAGAACTCCCGCCCGATCACCGGAGCGGCTTTGTGGCGGTGGTGGGCCGGCCCAACGTCGGCAAGTCCACGCTGATGAACGCCTACCTGGGCGAGAAGGTCGCCATCGTCTCGCCCAAGCCGCAGACCACGCGCCTGCGGCAACTCGGCATCCTGACGACGGGTGACTATCAAATCGTCTTCATCGACACGCCGGGCGTCCACGAGCCGAGACATAAGCTCGGCGAGTTCATGGTCGAGACCGCCGTGCGCGCCCTCGCCGACGCCGACCTGATCCTCTTCGTGGTGGACCTCTCCGAGCCGCCGACCGACGAGGACCGCCGCATCGCCGAACTGCTGAAGGAGAACGCGCCGGAGACGCCGGTCCTGCTCGCCATGAACAAGCTGGACCTGGTCGAGGCGGCCCATCTGAACGCCAACGTCGCCGCGTTCCGCGAACTGGTCCCTAACGCGGACTGGGCCGCGCTCTCCGCCACGACCGGCCAGGGCCGCGACGACCTGTTGCTGCGGATCGTCAAGGCGCTGCCGCGCGGCCCCCGCTTCTACCCGGAGGACCAGCTCAGCGACGCGCCGGTGCGCGAGATCGTGGCCGAGATCGTACGCGAGAAGGCGCTGCTGCACCTGCATGAGGAGGTGCCGCACGCGGTGGCGGTCGTGGTGGACGAGTTCAAGCGCCGCGACGAGAGCGCAACTTATATCGGCGCGACGATCTACGTGGAGCGCGACTCGCAGAAGGGCATCCTGATCGGCAAAGGCGGCGGGATGCTGAAGCGCATCGGCGCGGACGCCCGCCCGGAGATCGAGGATTTGGTCGGGACGAAGGTTTTTCTGGAGTTGTGGGTCAAGGTGCTGAAGAACTGGCGCAAGGACGAGGCCGCGCTGCGGCGGTTGGGGTATCGGTTGCCGAAACGCTGAAACAAAAAATGAGCCGCCGACCTCAGGTCGGCGGCATTAGCATCATCCGCGCGGGATGATCGGCAACACGATATGCGACGGGTGCGCCGCGTCATGCAAGATCGTTTGCACTGCCGGACGCATCTCCGCATCCTCGCCGATCGGGTGGCCGGTGTTCAGATTGCGGTCGAAGCGCGGGAAGTTGCTGCTGGAGATTTCCAGCCGGATCCGGTGTCCCTCTTTGAAAACGTTGCTGGTCGGACCCAGGTCGATGGTGTACTCGTAAACTTCATTTGGATGGACCATCTCGGCCTGCGCTGTTCTGCGACGGTAGCGCGCGCGGATGATGCCGTCCTGGACGTTGCGCGCATAGCCGCACGGTCCGACGTCTACCAGCTTGGCGGTGAAGTCGGTGTCGGGCGCGCTGGTGGCGGCCCACAAATGCACTTCCACCGGGCCGGTCACTTCGAGATCGCGGTCCAGCGGTGGCGTGGAATAGACCAGCACGTCGGGCCGTGTCTCGATCTCGCGTTGGTCATATGCGCCGGGAGGCAGGGCAGCATTCCAGCAACAGAGTCCGCCGCCGCGCGTCGGCGCAGGGTTGCGCGGGTCATACACAAACGTGTCCACCGGCTCGTCCGATGGCGCTTCGGGCGAGAGCGCGCCGTCGCCGTGAAGCGTGTTCGCCGCGCCGCCGCTGTGCAGATAATAGGGGGTGTATCGTGTGCGCGCCAGCGGCCATTCGTGCTCGTTGCGCCAGCAGTTGTCGCCCATGACGAAGAGGCGGATCGGCGGCTCCTCCATCACCCCGTTCTCGACGCCCTTGAGCCAGTGGTCGAACCAGCGCAGTTGAAGCTCCTCAGGGAGCACGAGCATCGCAGAAGCCTGCACACCGAAATCCACTTCGCCCACCAACCCATCGAAAGCCGCGTGAACCCAGGGGCCGACCAGCACCTTCTGGCGCGCGTTCCCTGCGTCGCGGATACCGCAGTAGTCGCGCAGCGTGTTGGCGATGAAGATGTCGTACCAGCCGCCGATGTGAAATATGGGGATGGAGAGGCGGTCGTGAGAACACGCGAGGCGCTGCCAGAGGTCGCCTAGTGTTGGGTGCATGAGGGCCTCGCCCAGAATCGGGGTCAGACCATTATGTCCCAGCAAGGGCATGTCGCGCAGGGGCAGATGCCGGAACGTCTGCCCGGTTGCCAGGCCGTCAAGCGACGAGGTGCACTGGCGCAGGAGTTCCCACTTCTCCTGGTCGCTCTCGAGGCGCGTCGCAATCGTGGTGAAGGTCTGAGCGGACAGGCCCCAGCTTACGATTGTCCCCAAAGCCAGCGCGCCGCCTGTGTACGCGACGGTATAGGGATCGCAGAACGTAACGGCAGGGACGATGGCCTTTAGCGAGGGGGGCTGCATCGTGGCGGCGGCGAGTTGCGTGTACCCCAAATAGGAAAGTCCAAACATGCCCACTTTGCCATTGGCCCACGGCTGATGGGCAGCCCACTCCACAGCGTCATAACCATCGTCCTTCTCCTTCACGTGAATGAAGGGACTGGTCTCGCCCTCTGACGCCCAGCGCCCGCGCGTGTCCTGGATCACGACCGCGTAGCCGCGTTCGGCGGCCATGCACGCGAAGGGAAGCTGCGCGAAACCTTTGCCATATGGGGTGCGTTGGAGCAGCACCGGGGCCGGCTCCGGCGTATCCGGTCGGTAGACATCCGCGCGCAGGATCACGCCATCGCGCGTGCGCATTTCCACGTCGCGCTCGACGATCAGTCTCTTGCCCGGCATTTTGTACTCTCCTCGTCTGTGGATTTGGGAACACTACGGGGCAATGTCGGCTGAGAGGATGATACAACAACTTAGCGCAACACGGAAGGGGGTGAATACCGCTTGTCCTCGTTAGGCGGTTTATCGGCCTTTCTTCGCCACTCCCAGCAGCGCGCGCGTCTGCGCCACGTCTTTGGCGATCTGCGCCTTGAGCGCCTCGACCCCGCTGAAGCGCTGCTCGCAGCGCAGCCTTCCCACGAAGTCGAACGCCAGCTCTTGCCCGTACAGGTCGCCGCTGAAGTCGATCAGGTGCGCCTCCACCGTCTGGCGCGAGTCGTCGTCGAAGGTGGGCCGCACGCCGATGTTCGTCGCCGCCCCCATCCGCCTCCCGCCGACCCACGCCCACCCGGCGTAGACGCCCGTCGCCGGGATCAGGCGCTCGCTCCACACCTCGATGTTGGCTGTCGGGAAGCCGATGCGGTGCCCGCGCTTCGCGCCCTCGACCACCACGCCGGTCACGCGGTAGGCCCGCCCCAAATGACGCGCCGCCTGCTCAACCTTGCCGGCGCGCAGCGCCTCGCGGAGGGCGCGGCTGCTGATGGTCTCGCCGTCGCGGGTCTGCATCGGATCCACCACCCGCACCTCGAAGCCTTGCTCCTGGCCGCGCGCCATCAGGAAAGGGATGTCGCCCTCGCGCTTGTAACCGAGCGCGAAATCCGGCCCCACCCACAGCGCGCTGAGCCGCAGGCGCTCCACCATCTGGTTGACAAAGTCGGCGGCGCGGGTGTGGCGCAGGTTCTCGTCAAAGGGGAGCGTGACCACCAGATTGACGCCTAATTCACCCAGGAGCGCCGCGCGCTCGTCGGGCGTGGTCAGGTAATACGGCCCGCGCAACCCCCGGATGACCACATCAGGGTGTGGGAAGAAAGTCAATACCACCGCCAGCGCGTCGCGCGCGCGGGCGAGCTGCACTTGTTGGCGAATCAGGTGTTGGTGCCCCCGGTGCACGCCGTCGAACGCGCCGATGGCGACGATGGAGGGGCGATTGACCTGTACTTCGGCGAGGTTGCGAACGTGTTCCATGATGGGTACCACTACGAAGCGTCAAAGACTTTGATCGGGTGCCAGACCCCCGCGCCGAGGTCGGCTTGCAGGATCGCCATGAAGCGCCCGTCGGGGTCGTAGGCGCGCGCCAGGCCGGAGGCCTCCAGCGAAGCGGGCACGTCGCGTCCGTGCATCACCTGGTCGGCGGCAGCGGCGTGCAGATGCACGGCGGGGAGATGGGCAAGGGCCAGATCGGCAGGGAGCAGGTACTTGCGCCAGGTGCGATCTTTGAAGGCCGCCCGCAGCGTCTCCAGCGGCGCGGCGTCCTCGACCCGGAACGGGCCGCTCGCCAGCCGGCGCAGGCCCGCCAGGTGCGCTCCCACGCCCAGCGCGCAGCCCAGGTCGTGCGCCAGGGCGCGGACATAAGTCCCCGCCGAGCATACGACATCGAGGGTGAATTCCGGTGGATTCCACTCAACGAGCGCCAGTTCCTCGATACTGATCCAGCGCGGCTCGCGCTCCACCTCTTCGCCGGCGTGCGCCAAGCGATAAAGCGGCGTGCCCCCGCGCTTGACCGCCGAGTACATCGGCGGCACCTGCTCGCGCTCCCCGCGGAAGGCTTCCAGCGCTGCCTCAAGCTCGGCGCGGCTCACGGTCACCGGGCGTTCGGCGACAACTTCGCCGTCGGCGTCGTAGGTGTCGGTCTCAACACCCAGGCGCACGCGCGCCCGGTAGCGCTTGATCGAGTCCACCAGATACTCGGCCAGGCGGGTCGCCTGCCCGACGCAGAGCACCAGCACGCCCGTCGCCATCGGGTCGAGCGTGCCCGTGTGCCCCACCCGCCGGACGCCGGCCCCGCGCCGGACAATCGCCACCACGTCGTGCGAGGTCATGCCGGCGGGTTTATCGACGTTCAAGAGGCCAAAGGCGGGTGGGGTCATGGCTAGAGTTCAGAATTCAGACGCCAGAGTTGTGAATCCAGGGTATCCGCTTCGCCGGCCGTCATCGGGATTCTGGACTCTGAATTCTGGACTCTGACTTCTGCTGCTTCACCAACGCTTTGAGCGCGTCCACGACCCGCGTTACAACCACTTCCAGCGGCGCATCCACTTCCGCGCCGGAGGCGAGCGGGTGCCCCCCGCCCTGCTTGTGGAGCACCTGGCCTTCGTCAAACAGCACACTGAGGTCGAAGCCCGGCTTGGCGCGCATACTGATGTCCACGTGATTGGCGGGGTCCTCAAGAAAGAAAGCCGCCACGCTCACACCCTCCACCGTGTTGAGCAGGGTGGAGAAGTTGCGCGGCCTTGCGCCCGTCCCCTTGACGTCGAGAGACCGCCGTTCGGGGTGCGTCATGTACGACCAGATCACGCCGTCCTCGCACTGCACCTGGTTCAGCGCCTTGCCTATCATCGCCAGTCCGCTGAAACTGTGCCGGTCAAGCGCCAGGCGCGTGACCTCTGTCAGCGACGCGCCGGCGTCCATCAAGTGCGTCACCGCGAGCAACACGCCCTGGTTGACATTGGCGGTGCGGAAGCCGTGCGTGTCGGTCACCAGCCCGGTGAGCAGACAGGTGGCGGTGTTGGGATCGAGCGCGTATCCCATCGCCTTGAGCAGGTCGAACACGATCGCGCTGGCGGCGACGGCGTCCGGTTCCACGATGTTGACCTGCCCGAAGCGTGTATTCGTGACGTGGTGGTCGATGTTTATCACCGGGACGCCGAGCGCAGCCGCGTCAGCGCCCACTTTGCCGGCGCGCCTGGCGTCGGAGCAATCGACGATCACCACCAGGTCAGCCTGGACCGAGGGCAGACGGTTCACTGCCGTCTCGCTGCCGGGCAAAAAGGTCAGGTTCCAGGGCACGGGGTCGTCGCAGGCCAGGGTGACTTCCTTCCCCATCCCCCGCAACGCCCACCCCAGTCCGAGCAGCGTCCCGATAGCGTCGCCATCGGGGTCGTAATGGCACACCACGATCACACGCTGCGCCCGCCTCAGCAGGTCGATGGCAAGGGCCAGCTCATCAGGCGAAGTCGTCATCGTCGTCGAAGTCTGCATCAATGTCGTCATCCTCTAGGTCGTCCGCCGGGGGAATGTCCAGCGAGGCGAGCAGCGCGTCCATTTTCTCGCCATAGGCCAGGGTTCGGTCCCACTCAAAGCGCAAGTCCGGGGTGCGGCGCAACCGCACGCGCGCGCCGACTTCGCGGCGCAAAAAGCCTTTAGCCTGTTCCAACGCCGCCATCACCTCGTCTCTGCGGCCTTCCTCGCCCAGCGCGTTGACATAAACCCTGGCAAACTGCAACTCGCGGTCCAGTTGCACCTCGGTGATCGTGACGCCGCTCAGGCGCGGGTCTTTGACTTCCAGCAAGAGCAGGCCGCTCAGAATCTCCTGGAGGCGTTCGTTCATGCGCTGTTGCTTGACCGTCATCTACCGCACTCTCTCCAGCACCAGGCACTCCAGCGTGTCGCCCACTTCGATGTCGTCAAAGTTGGCGATGCCGATGCCGCACTCAAAACCCGCCCGCACTTCGCGCACATCCTCTTCGTAGCGCTTGAGTGAACCGATTTTGCCTTCGTGGATCGTCTGGCCGCCGCGCACGACGCGCACCTTGGCGTTGCGGCGGATTTCGCCCTCGCGCACGTAGCAGCCGGCGATCTTGCCCACATGCCGGATGCGAAACACCTGCCGGACCTCAGCCATCCCGACGCGCACGTCCTCAAAGACAGGCTCCAACAAGCCTTGCAGCGCCAGTTCAACATCTTCAACCAGGTGGTAAATCACATCGTAAGTGCGGATGTCCACGCCCTCGGAGTCGGCGCGCCGCCGCGCGGCAGGGTCGACATCGACCTCGAAGCCGAGCACGATGGCATGAGAAGCGCTGGCGAGCATCACGTCAGAGTCGGTGATGTTGCCGGTCTCGGCGTGCAGAATCTCCACACGCAGGTCCGAATCGCCCAGCTTCTTCAGCGAGTTAACGATTGGTTCCAATGAGCCTTGCGATTCGGCCTTAATGATGAGATTAAGCTGCTTGGTCTCGCCGGCTTCGAAGCGCGCGAAAATATCTTCGAGGGTCAAGACGGCGCGCGGGATGGGGGCCTCCGCTTCGAGCCGGCGCGCGGTCGCAATTGCGCGGGCTTCCCGCTCGTTCCCAACCCTTTCCAAGAGATCACCCGCAGCCGGCACGTCGCTCAGGCCCATGATGAGCGCAGGGGTGGAAGGACCGGCCTCTTTGATGCGCTTGCCCTTTTCGTCGAACATCGCGCGCACCTTGCCCCAGGTGGTGCCGGCGACCACCGCATCGCCCACGCGCAGGGTGCCGTTTTGCACCAGCACCGTGGCGACGACGCCGCGCTGGCGTTCGCGCTCGCCTTCCAACACGGTCGCAATCAGTTCGCCTTTGGGGTTGGCGGTGATGTCCGTCTCGTCGGCGACGAGCAGAATCGCTTCGAGCAAGTCTTCGATGCCAGTCTGATTCTTGGCCGAGACCAGCACCATGAGGGTGTCGCCATCCCAATCGTCAGGGACTAATCCAATCTCGGCAAGTTGCTGCTTGGCGCGCTCGATCTGGGCATCGGGACGGTCAACCTTGTTAATAGCGACGACGATAGGGACGCGGGCGGCCCTGGCATGTGCGATGGCCTCGCGGGTTTGGGGCATCACGCCGTCGTCGGCGGCGACCACCAGCACGGCGATGTCCGCACCTTGAGCACCGCGCGCGCGCATGGCCGTGAACGCCTCGTGGCCAGGGGTGTCAATGAAGGTGATCGTGCGCCCGTTGTGTTTGATCTGGTACGCGCCGATGTGCTGCGTGATGCCGCCAGCCTCGCCCTCGTGGACGTTGGTGTGCCGTACCGCGTCGAGCAGCGAGGTCTTGCCGTGATCGACGTGACCCAGGATGGTCACCACCGGCGGGCGCGGTGCCAGGTCGCTGGGCTTCTCGGTGGTGTACACGCGCCGCCAGGCGGCGGCCTCGCCCGCTTCTTCCTCTTCTGCTTCGACGGCGTGCAGGGGGATGGCTTCATAGCCCATCTCCCCGATCACGACCGCCGCGGTGTCGTAGTCAATTTGCTGGTTGATGCTCGCCATGATCCCGTTGCTCATGAGTTCCTTAATCACGTCAATCGGGCTGGCATGGATCAAGTCCGCAAGCTCTCTTACGGTCAGTGCAGAGGGTACTTCGATCACTTTCGTTTCTTCTGCCATAGGCCCCTCCTCGTGCGCAGCGGCGCGCCTAAGCCGCGTCTGGCTGGGGCGCGGCCTGGCGCAACCGCTCGCGTTCCCCTTCTGATAAAGCTGTCCGCAGCGCCCGGTTCAAGACATCGGTCTTGAGCGCGCGCTCCCAGCACGCCGGCTGTTCGCACAGGTATGCGCCGCGCCCGGCGCGCTTGCCGGTCGGATCGACGAGCACGCCCTCGTCGGGCGTGGCGACGAGCCGGGTCAGTTCGCGTTTCGCCCTGACCGTGCGACACACGACACAGGTGCGCTGCGGGCTGTGTTTGCGCTTCGGCGTCTTGGTCATCGCCAATCCTCGTACCTTGAGGCAAGGGGCTTAAGCGCCTTGCCTCAGCGGGTTTCTTCCCCCCATCTCACTGGTCGAGATTCCAATCATCGACCTCCCAATCCTGGCTGCGGCTGCCCTTGCGCCGGCGTTTGACGACGACTTCGCCCAGTTTCTCATCGTACACCAACTGGCGGCGACGCTGCTTATCCTGCTTTCGCTTCGTGCGCTGTTTCTTTTCTTCTTCCTCTTCGTCGAGCTTCTCGGCGAGTTCGTCGTCTTCAAAGACCAGAAGGTCTTCCCGCCGCTTACTCGGCTTGGGTGCGAGCGCGGGCGCCGTCGGAGCCGCCGCCTCCGGCTGCGGCCCAGCTTCTGGGAAGGCGGTCGTCTCCGGCCCGACTCCGGCGACCGGAGCAGGCACGGCGGCGGCCTCGGCTGCCAGGGCTGGCTCCGGCTCAGCGGGCGGCGCAACCACTTCCTCAGCCTCGACGATTTCGGCCCTCTCCTTCACGGCCTCCGGCGCCTGCTTCACAGCACCCGGCGCGGGGATCGACACTGTCTCCAGCGCGGCCTTGAGGGTGTCCATCGCCTCGGCGCTGAACCCGTTGATATTGGCGATGCGCGACTCGTCCACCTTCAGTTGCTCCATCAGCGCGCCGACAGTGGTGTACCCGGCTTCGACCAATGGGTCCTCGATGGCGGTCCCCAATTTGAGCGCGTCGATGGGCATTTCATAAGCGCCTGCCGGGATCGTCGCGCGGATCGCTTCGCGCATCTTCAGGCGCTTCTGGCGGTCAGCCTGCTTCAGTTCGAGGTAGCGGTTTTCAACCATGTCAGCGAAGCGCGTGAGCGTCTGGTATTCCTCCGGCATGACCGGTCGGTTGGCCTCTTTCTTCGCCAGGATGCGCGCAACCTCATCAATCACGGCGGTGTTTTTCTGCACAAGCGGCTGTAAGACCTCGTCAGCGTCGCGGATTTTGCTGTGAGCCTCAATGGCGGCTTCGGTGACGCTCTTGATGTCGATGCGCCAACCGGTGAGCTTGGCGGCCAGGCGCGCGTTCTGGCCTTCGCGGCCAATGGCGAGGCTCAACTGGTCGTCGGGCACGAGCACGGTCGCGGTCCGGCCTGCGTCGGGGTCGTCGTCCAGGTAGACGCCAGAGACGCGCGCCGGGCTGAGCGCCTTGGCGATGAACATGGCCTGATCCGGGTTCCACTCGATCACGTCAATCTTCTCGTCGTTGAGTTCGCGCACAATGCTCTGAATGCGCACGCCGCGCATCCCCACGCACGCGCCCACCGGATCGACGCCCTCTTGGAGCGCGGCCACCGCCACCTTCGAGCGGTGCCCGGCCTCGCGGGCGATGTTCTTGATCTCAACCTGGCCGTTATAGATTTCGGGCACCTCGTATTCGAGCAGGCGGCGCAGCATGTTGCGGTGGCTGCGCGAGACGATGATCTGCGGCCCCCGGCTGGTCTTGCGCACTTCGAGCACGTAGGCGCGGACCTTGTCGTGCGGGCGGTAGTGCTCGCCGGGCACCTGCTGGCCGCGCGGCAGAATCGCCTCGGTGCGCCCCAGGCCGATGGTGACGGCGGTGGGCGTGACGCTCTGCACCGTGCCGTTGATGATCTCGCCTTCGCGCTCGGCGAACTCGTCGTACTGGGCCTCGCGCTCGGCCTCGCGGATGCGTTGCAGGATCACCTGCTTGGCCGTCTGCGCCGCGATGCGCCCAAAACCGCGCGTCGTGGTCTGCACCTCGACCATCACCATGTCGCCGAGTTGGGCCTCCGGCTCGACCTCGCGCGCCTTTTCCAGGTTCACCTCGGTGCGGTCATCCTGCACCGAGTCGACGACTTCCTTCTCGACCAGGATGTGCGGCTGGCCGTTGGCGTCGATCTGCGCCTCCACCCGCTGCGCGGAGGAGACGCCCACGTCGCGGCGGTAGGCGGAGACCAGCGCCGTCTCCAGCGCCTCCATCACCACCTCACGCGGCAGGCCGCGAAGCTCGGTAACCTCGTTAAACGCCAGCGTGAACTCGCTTTTCATCGCCCTTTCACTGCTCCACTTTCGTTGTCTCTTGCGACGGGTGCTCAACCGCGTCTAGAACAAGAAAAGTGGGGAACGCCCACTTTTCCAACGAAGTCCTATCGGCGGAAGCAACTCTATTATATCACAACGTTTGGGGCTGGCAAGGGCGAATCCGCAAGATTCGTATATAAACGCCGTCTTTGGCGATGGATACCGATGCTGCCGTGATTGCCACATCGGTCGTGCTCTCCGAACATCTGTTGCATTGATTCGACAAATCCCCTATCATAACCCCAAAGGCACGCTGCCGACCCCTGGAAAGGCTGACCTATGGAACTCGGAGTCGTCCAACTCGTGGACATCAACGAAGAAATGCGCGTCGCGTACCTCGACTACGCCATGAGCGTGATCGTGGCGCGCGCGCTCCCCGACGCCCGCGACGGCCTCAAGCCCGTGCAGCGGCGCATCCTCTACGCCATGCACGACCTGCACCTCAACCCCGACGGGCCATACAAAAAGAGCGCGCGCATCGTCGGCGAGGTGCTGGGCAAGTATCACCCGCACGGCGACCAGGCCGTCTACGAGGCGATGGTGCGCATGGCGCAGGACTTCTCGCTGCGCTACCCGCTCGTGGCCGGGCAGGGCAACTTCGGCTCCATCGACGGCGACAACGCCGCCGCCATGCGCTACACCGAGGCGCGCCTGTCCAAGATCGGCGCGGACATGATGACCGACATCGCCAAGGACACGGTGGACTTCCTCGACAACTTCGACGGCAGCCTGCAAGAGCCGGCGGTGCTGCCGGCCAGCTTCCCCAACCTGCTGGTAAACGGCGCGTCGGGCATCGCGGTCGGCATGAGCACGAGCGTCCCGCCGCACAACCTGGGCGAGGTCTGCGACGCGCTGATCTTCATGCTGCAAAAGTGGGAGAAGCTCGACGATGTGGGCGTGCCCGACCTGATGCAGTTCATCAAAGGGCCGGACTTCCCCACCGGCGGCGTGATCTATCGGACCACCAACGGAGAGGGCGGCGCAGAGGAGGATGGGCTGGTCCAGGCTTACGCCACCGGCAAGGGGCGCATCACCGTGCGGGCGAAGGCGCACATCGAGGAGTGGACGCGCGGGCGCAGCCGGATCGTGGTCAGCGAGATTCCGTACCAGGTCAGCAAAAACCACCTGATCGAGCGGGTCGCCGAACTGGCGCGCGAAGGACGGCTGGAGGGCCTGACCGAGATGCGCGACGAGAGCGACCGGCACGGCCTGCGCATCGTCATGGAGGTGAGCCGCACCGCCGAGCCGGCCAAAGTGCTCAACGACCTGTTCCGCCTCACGCCGTTGCAAAGCACGTTCAGCATCATCCTGCTCGCGCTGGTGGACGGCGAGCCGCGCACGCTCACGCTCAAGCAGGCGCTACGCGTGTATCTGGACCACCGCCTTGAGGTGGTCCGCCGCCGTAGCGAGCACGACCTGGCGCAAGCCAAAGCGCGCGCGCACATCCTGGAAGGGCTGCTCAAGGCGCTCGACAACCTGGATGCGGTAATCGACACCATCCGCCGCTCGCGCACGGTGGAGACCGCGCGCGACAACCTCATCAAGAAGTTCAAGCTCACCGAGATTCAGGCGCAGGCGATCTTGGAGATGCAACTGCGGCGGCTGGCCGCGCTCGAACGGCAGAAGTTACAGGAAGAATATAAAGAGAAGGTCAAACTCATTAAAGACCTGGAGAGGCTGCTCCGCAGCCCCAAGCTGATGCGCCAGGCCATCATCGAGGAGCTGACCCACGTCAAGGCCACCTACGCCGACCCGCGCCGCACCGCCATCGCCGGCGGGCCGGCGACGAGCGCCGCCGCGACTTCGCTCATGCCGGATGAGGACGTGTGGGTCACGCTCACCGCAAGCGGGAAGCTGAGCCGCACGTTCACCGACGAGCAGCCCAAAGTCACCACCGAAATGAAAGACCCGCCGCGCGCGCTGCTGGCCTCCAACACGCTCTACACGCTCTACCTCTTCGCCGCCGACGGCCAGGCCGCGAGCGTCCCGGTGCACCAACTGCCCCAGGCCGAGGACCCTGCCGAGGGCGCGGACGTGTTTAGCCTGCTCCCGCTCAAGAAGGAGCAGGAGATCGTCGCGGCGTTGAGCCTGCCGCCCGGCCTGGAAACCGGCTATCTCTTCCTCACCACGCGCGACGGAAATGTCAAGCGCGTGCGCATCGAAGACACGCCCGGCGCGAGCGCCCACGCCTTCACGGTGATGAACGTCGGCAAGGAGGACCGGCTCGGCTGGGTGCGCCACACGACCGGCGAGGATGAGGTAATCCTCGCCACCGCCGAAGCGCAGGCGATACGTTTTAAAGAAGCCGAGGTGCGCCCGACCGGGCTGCCCGCCGGCGGGATGCGCGGGATCAAGCTCATGGGCCAGCGCGACCGCGTCGTGGGCATGGACGTGGTGAACCCGCGCGGCCACTTCTGGTCGATCACCGAGACCGGGTTGGCGAAGCTCACGCCGATGGGGGAATTCCCGACGCAGGGCCGCGCCGGGGGCGGTGTGGTCGCCATGAAGCTCTCGCGCACGTCAGGGAGCATGGCGGCGGCGATGGTGGGCCGCGCCGACGACCGCGTGATTGTGGTGACGGACAAGGGCAGGCCCAAGCTCATGCGCCTGGGCACGGCGGCCAAGAAGAAGCGCGGCACGGTCGGCGAGAGCGTGATTGCGCTGCAAAGCCGGGAGCACGTGGCGGGAATTGTGGTCCCGCAAGGACGGATGGCCGCGCCGCAGGCGGAGGGGAAAGCATAGCATGGGCACAGGCGGCGTTCGATTAGGCGGCGTGCAATTCGCTGGGCTTCAGGGACAGAAGGCCCGCAACATCGAAACAGCGATCCGACTCATCAGGCAAGTCGCGGCGCAGGGCGCGCAGATTGTGATGACGCCCGAAGTCGTTTTGACCGGCTTCGTCGGCGGAGACGCCGAACGCGCGCTCGCCGAGCCGATCCCCGGCCCGGCCACCGAGATTTTCAGCGCGCTCGCGCGCGAACTTGACATCTACATTCTGGTGGGTCTCTCCGAACTGCGCGAGGGCGAATTCTACAACGCGATGGCCGCCCTCGACCGGGCCGGCGCGCTGATGGGTGTGATGCGCAAGGTGCACATTAACAAATTTGAGACGCCCGGCGGCTGGCGCAACGGGTCCGAGTTTCCGGTGTGGCGCTTCGAGACCGACACGGGCGTGATGACCGCGGGGGTCATGATCTGCTATGACCGCGAAGTGCCGGAGAGCGCGCGGCTGCTCATGTTGCAGGGCGCAGACGTAATCTTCAACCCGCTGTCGTGCACCTGCCCGACGGAGGACATCCACCGCTGTTTGCTGCGCACACGCGCCTTTGAGAACGAGGTCTATATCTTCATGGTCAACCACGCCGCGCCGCGCCAGAACGGGCACAGCATGGCCTTTCACTTCAACGGCGACATCGCGGCGGAACTGGGCGAAGCAGAGGGATGGTTGCTCTACGAGGTCGATCTCGACGCGCTGGAGCGCTACCGCGCAACGGGCATCTATGGCAAGCATCACCGCAGGCCGGAACTGTACGGCCCGCTTGCCGACCCGGTGGGGCAAATCCACCCGCCGGACGCCAATCTGCCGCCCGCCGCGCGATGAACGACGACGCGGTGCCAATGACTACACGAATCGACGCCCCTCAACAGGGTTTTTTGTTTGCGCCCACGATCCGCACTCGGTTGGTCTTTACTCGATGATCGGCGCGCGAGCGGGCGTAGAGGGCGCGGCGGTCCCCTGCAAAATGCGGGCGATGTTCTCCGCCGTGCGCTTGCTATAGAGCCACACCATGCCCGCCTTCACGTCGGTGGGGCAGATCACCGCCAGCGACA
>DAOTXU010000170.1:0-11692 GCA_034435135.1 Anaerolineae bacterium
CGCGCATCGTGCTGTACGAGAACTTCGGCGCGAGCGTGCAGGGCTTGATTGCGGGCGATGTGGACGCGGTCATCATGGACGCGGTGTCGAGCCGGGGCTACATCGGCGCCAACCCCGACAAGCTCAAGCTCACCGGCGATGCCATCGTCTCTGAGGACTTCGGCTTCATCTTCCCCAAGGGCGGCGACCTTGTCGAACCCGTCAACCTTGCCCTCGAACAGATGAAAGCCGACGGCTTCCTCGACTACCTCAACAACAAATGGTTTATCCTGTACGACCCGACGAAGGCGGCAGGACAGTAACAAAGTTACCGTGACGTGACATGCGGGGGTGAGGTGCTCCCACCCCCGCATTTTTGGTTGAGGACGTGCTGTGCGCGCCTTGCAAGACACGATCCCCCAAGAGAAACCGCGCCCTAAACCTCGCGCCCTGTCGCCGGCCTCTCTGCCCTGGTGGCTGGTCGTCACCATCTTGATCGGCGTGGTCGTCCTGTGGTCCATCCTTTCCGATCCGACGTATCGCGTCATCTTTGACGCGGTGCGGGAGGGCCTTTACATCACAATCTACGTGACGATTGTGGGCTTCGCATGTTCAGTCGTGGTGGGGTTAGTGGTGGGGCTGGCGCGCATCTCCAAGAACCCGGTTATTTATCATCTCTCCTCGTTCTATGTCGAGATCGTGCGCGGCATCCCACTCCTGGTGCTGCTCTATTACATCGCGTTGGTGGTGGTGCCGGCGGCGGTCGAGGGGCTGAACAACGTCGGCGTCTGGATGGTCGGTAACGGCGTGTCGGTCGATCTCGGCGCGCAGATGGCGGAACTACGAGTACGCGACCTGGACTTCACCTTCCGCGTGATTGTGGCGCTGACCATCGGTTACGGCGCGTTCATCTCCGAGATTTTCCGCGCCGGCATCCAGTCGATTGATCCGGGCCAAATGGACGCCGCGCGCTCGCTGGGCGCGACCTACTTCCAGGCCATGCGACACGTGGTGCTGCCGCAGGCCATCCGGCGTATGTTGCCGCCGCTGGGCAACGACTTCATCGCCATGCTCAAGGACTCGTCGCTCGTGTCAGTGTTCGGCGTGCGCGACATCACGTTGCAGGGCAAGGTTTACTCGGCCAGCACGTTTCGCTTCTTCGAGACGTACAACGTGGTCGCCTTCCTTTACCTTGCCATGACCATTGTGCTCTCGCTGATCGTGCGCTATATGGAGCGACGCATGGCCGGCCAACGCCGGGGGGAGTAGCTCGATTCCTCTTCGTCTCTATTGCAAAGGTATAGTAAACTCAAGGGCATGACGGGATCGAAACCCATCCGTTTTACAGAACATGCGCGCAGGAAGTTTGTCGATTTTGCAAAGCAGGGTTTCTTTAGCGTCGAGCAACAGGTTCTCGATACGATACAAATGTATAGCGCGTCAAGCGCAGTTGCTATAGACTTAGCGCCACGCTTAGGCATACGATCTGCGCATTAGCGCCTGATTACGACAGATAGGGAAGGCAACATGACTCATCGCGTCGTCGTCACCGGCATGGGAGCCATTACCCCGCTCGCCCACGACCCTGAAACCACCTGGGAGAAAATCCTGGCCGGGTGCTCCGGGATGGGGCCGATCACCTTGTTTGATGCCACGAATTTCGAGACCCGAATCGCCGCCGAGGTGAAGAATTGGGACCCTACGCCCTGGATGTCTCGCAAGGAGGCCCGGCACCTGGACCGCCACCAGCAGTTTGCAGTGGCGGCGGCCAAACAGGCGGTCGAGAACTCCGGGCTGGAGATCACCGACGCAAACCGCCACCGGGTCGGCGTGATCTTCGGCTCGGCCATCGGCGGGATCATGTCGTTCTTCGAGTTGACCCAGGTCTATTTCGACAAGGGCGTCTCGGCGATTTCTCCGTTCGGCATCCCTCGGATGATGCCCAACGGCTGCTGCGGCTACATCAGCATCCACACCGGCGCGAACGGCCCGGTGTTCGGCATCGCGTCTGGGTGCGCGACCGGCGCGGATAACGTGGGTCTGGCCTATCACATGATCCGCGCCGGCCTCATCGACGCCGCCATTGCTGGCGGGGCCGACGCTACCGTGTCCGAGACCGCCATCGGCCCGTTCAATCAGATGAGGGCGCTCACCACGCACAACGATGCGCCCACGCAGACCCCGCGCCCCTTCGACCGCGACCGCGACGGCTTCGCGCAGGGTGAGGGCGGCGCGGCGCTCATCCTGGAGACGCTGGAAGGCGCGCAGGCGCGCGGCGCGAACATCCTCGCCGAGATCGTCGGCTGGGGGTCCAGCGGCGACGCTTTCCACATCTCCGCGCCTGACCCCAGCGGCGCGGGCATGGCGCGGGCAATCACGCGCGCGCTGAACGACGCCGGCCTCAACCCGGACGAGATTGACTACATCAACGCGCACGGCACCGCCACCCAGCTCAACGACATCGCCGAGACGCGCTCGGTCAAGACCGCGTTCGGCGACCATGCTTACAAGGTGGTCATTAGCTCCACCAAATCGATGATCGCGCACCCGATGGGCGCAGCCGGCGCGCAGGAAGCGATCTTCTGCGTGCAGGCGCTGCGCGATCAGGTAGCGCCGCCGACCATCAACCACGACCACCCCGACCCGGAATGCGACCTGTTCTACAACCCGTGGAAGCCGCGCGAGATGCGCATCGAATACGCGATGACCAACTCGCTCGGCTTTGGAGGCCACAACGCCTCCCTGATCTTCAAACGCTTCGCGTAACCTCGACCCTCGGCTCCCGCATCAACCATCGAGCACCGAGTGGCGAGCGCCAAGCCACAGGCACCGAGTAACGAGCATGTGCGACCTGGACACCTTTCAGCAAACAATAGGCATTACCTTCGACGATCCTTCTCTGCTGCGACGCGCGCTCACGCACCGCTCCTTTTTAAATGAACATCCCACTGAGGCCCTCGAAGACAACGAGCGTCTGGAATTTCTCGGCGACGCGGTGCTGGATTTCGTCGCCGCCGACTGGCTCTACCACCACTTCCCGGAGATGGCCGAGGGCAGCATGACCCGGATGCGCGCCGCGCTGGTCTGCACTGAGACGCTTGCGCGCTTTGCCGAAGACCTGGGCATCGACGACGCCCTGCTCCTGGGCAAGGGCGAAGAGGAGAGCGGCGGTCGCCAGCGGCCCGGCAACCTGTGCGCGGCGTTTGAAGCGCTCATCGGCGCGATCTACCTGGATAGGGGCGAGCACGGGCTGGCGGCGGTCCAGAAGTTTGTGCACCCCTTGTTTGAGCCGGCGCTCGACGAAGTGCTCCGACTCCCCTCTGACAAGGACGCCAAGAGCCTGCTACAAGAGTGGAGCCAGGCGGAGCTAGGCCACACACCGCAGTACCGCACCGTGCACGCCGAAGGCCCCGATCACGCCAAAGAGTTCACGATTGAGGTGACCATTGGCGGGGAGGTGTACGGGCGGGGCACCGGGAGAAGTAAACAGGCCGCCGCCCAGGACGCCGCCCGGCGCGCGCTCGAACACGCGCTGCGCGGGTCTTTGCCTTGAAGCGCCTGCTCGTCACCGGCGCGAGCGGCGACCTCGGCGGGCCGCTGGTCAGGGTCGCTGTGCGCCGTTGGGAGACCACATCGCTCTACTTCTCGCGCCCGGAGCGCGTGCCCGCCGGTCGTCCCGTGCAGGTGGACCTCTGCGATCCTGACGCCACGAGGCGCGTGGTCGATGAAGCGCGCCCGGATGTCCTCATTCACACCGCTGTGTCCGAACGCAGCGGCGACTATACCCACGCTATCGAGCAAGCAGCCGAGTCAGTGGCGGCGGCGGCGCGGCGCGCCGGGTGCCGGTTGATCTTCCTCTCAACCGACCTGATCTTCGACGGGAGCAACCCGCCATATGCCGAGGACGCTACACCCCGCCCGCTGTCTTCATATGGCGAGGCGAAGGTCCATGCGGAGTGTGTTGTGCGCGCGAGCCTGCGCGATTACCTCATCGTGCGCACCAGCCTGATTTACGACTTCACGCCGGCGAACCGGCAGGTCGGCTGGATGCTGGAAAAGGCCGCGCGCGGCGAGCCGGTCGCGCTGTTCACCGACGAGATCCGCCAGCCGATCTGGGCGTACAACCTGGCCGAGGCGCTGCTCGAACTGGCAGCGCTGCCGTACACCGGAGCGCTGCACATCGCCGGCCCGGAGCGCCTGAGCCGCTGGGACTACGGGCGCGCCCTGCTTGACGCGATGGAGCTGGCGGACCAGGTGCGCGTGCAGCCGGTCCGCGCCGCTGAGGTCGCGCCGGGCCGTCCACAAGATGTGTCGCTCGACCTGAGCCGGGCGCGGCAATTGCTCAAGACGCCGCTGCTCAGCATCGGCCAGGCGCGAGCGGCGTGGCAGGCCGATTCGTAGACCAGAGTGGGGCACGGCATCCCCTTAGCTGGGGGCGGGCTGCCGTGCTTCACTCCTCGGAGAACTCAATCTTGAACAGCTTGCAGCAACTCCTCGACGTACCGGTCGATCAAGTCGGCGGTGAGCATCCCGATGTGTTTGGCGCGCAGGATGCCGTCCGCGTCGATCCAGTAAGTGGTCGGCAGCCCGCGCAGGCCGTAACTGATGGCGATGCTTTGGTCCGGGTCGAGCACGACGGGGAAGGTCAGCTCGCGCTCGTCCATAAAGGTTTGCACTTCATCGGCGGTTTCCGCCTGGTTCACCCCCAACACGACCAGCCCGGCGTCGGCGTAACGGGCCGCGGCGTTCTGGAGTTCGGGCATCTCGATCGCGCACGGCTCGCACCACGTCGCCCAGAAGTTGAGCGCCACCAGCGACCCGCGCAGGTCGCTGAGCCGGATGGCCTCGCCGTCCGGCGTGCGCGCAATGAAGTCGGGAGCGGGCTGGCCGACCGACAGGTCTTGCACCGCGAGTGGGAGGTCGTAGCTGCCCGGCCTGGCCGCCGGGCGCGTATCGCCCTTTGAGCTGGCAGCGGTCAGCGCCGCCATCACGATCCCCAACGCCGCCCCGCCGATCAACAGCGCCAACAATCCCCACGGCTTGCCGCGCCGCTCTGGTTGCACGCCGTCGGCCATGACTTCTCATTCCCTTAAGCTCCCCCCGCGAGTCTGAAACTCGTAGGGAGCCATACATGTCATGTCTCAACGTTGCGGGGATTATAGCACACCGCCCCATGCACGATTTCCGGCGCGGCGACAAAACGTCTATAATGCAGGCGGAAAACGAGGGCAGTCAGCAACGCGAGGAATATGCTCGAAGAAAGCAAGAAACTGGTCGCGGAAGGCATCGAGGCCGCGCGCGCCCACCGCCAGTTGCAGGCTGAGGCGTTGTTCAACGACGCGCTGGTGCTCGACCCTGACAACGCAGAGGCATGGCTGTGGCTGTCGCGGGTGGCGCTCAAACCCGAAGAGCGCCGCGCCGCCCTGGAGAAGGCCCTGGCGCTGATTCCGGCCTACGAAGAGGCGCGCCAGGCTTTGCAGGCGTCGCTGCATCACCCGCAGGGCGAGGCGGGGCTGCGTAAGTTGATCGCACAGGCGCAGGCCACGCAGGAGCGCGGCGCGCGCCGGGAAGCGCTCACCGCGTGGAAGGCGGTGCTCGACATCGACCCCGGCAACGAACAGGCCGTGTGTGCGGCGATGACGCTGCTTGGTCCTGACTACACGAAGCAGGCGCGCGCACTGCTCCAAAGCGCGCTCAAGCACAACCCCCACAACCCCGCACTGCGGCTGCGCTACGCCGAGGCGTTGGCCGGAGCCAACCGCTGGGACGACGCGAAGCGCGTGCTCGAAGGGATTGACCGGCGCGGCGTGCGCACGGCGGACGCCTTCGAGCGCATGGGCCGGCTCTATCTGTCAACCGGGCAGATGGCCGCCGCGCGCGACGCCTTCGCGCGCGCCGTGAGCTTTCCTGACCACGACCCGCTGACCCATTACCAGCTTGCGCGCCTGTACGACCGAGAGGGGCAGACCGACCACGCTGTGATCGCGTACCGCGCGGTAGTCGATAAGGCCTGGGGGACGCCGGAAGCCGGCCAGGCCGAGAAACGCCTGCGCGAAATCTCGCCCTACCTGCCGCGCAGCGTGGCCGATAGCTGGCCGTTCATCCTGCGCGAGGCCGCCGGCTGGGTGGTGTTCGTGCTGCTGCTGGCGATCCTCGACAGCGGCGTGACCGTCGTGGGGATGGGCGCGAGCGGCGTGCTGGGGATCGCGCTCAGCTTCGTGGGCGGCCTCTGCTGGGCGGTGAGCAGCACCGTGACCGGCGCGGTCAACCTGTTCGGGCCGCGCGCCCTCGGCGACGGGGCGCGGCGGGCCTTACGTGGGGTAGCGGCGGTGCTCTGCACGGCGGCGGTGGCGCTCGGCATGTTCAACGGGCTGCGCATCACCGCGTCGCTGCTCGCCGAGTGGTATGGCTAGGGGGCGCGCATGTTCCTGTTCCCCATCAGCGACCCCGAAGGTGTGCGCTATCGCTCGCTCCCCATCGCCACGATTGCGATTGTCCTCGTCAACGTCCTGGTCTACTTCTTTGAGGCGCTGGCACCCTACCCTGACGGCTACGAGCGCATGGTCTATGTGTTGGGCATGGCGCCGGTGGCGGTGCACAACCAGATCGGCCTCGCCGGGTTGAGCAGCGTCACGTCGATGTTCATGCACGCGCGCGAGGAGGTTCTGGGCGCGTTATCGCTGCACCTGATCGGTAACATGATCTATCTATGGACGTTTGGTCGCCGCGTCGAGGACGCCTGCGGGCCGGTGCGCTACCTGCTGTTCTACTTCACCGTCGGCCTGTGCGCCGATCTGCTGTTCATCATCACCGCCGGCCTTGACTCGCCTATCCCGGTCATTGGCGCCAGCGGCGCGGTCTCCGGCGTGATGGGCGCGTATCTGGTGCTCTTCCCCAGCGCGCGGATTCGCACGATCTTTTGGGTCGTGGTCCCGATTCCCTATCCCGTCAAAATCCGCGCCTTCTGGTTTCTGATCCCCTGGTTGGCGATTCAATTGCTCCCCGCGCTTGACATCCTGTCGGGGTTCGACGTGGGCGCGGTGGCCTACTTCGGCCACCTGGGCGGGTTTTTGGGCGCGCTGCTCATCTTCCTGTTCCTGCGCAAAGACGCGCTCTATCGCTACTTCACCGGTGTTGATTTATGATTTTCAGGAGGTTTCCCCATGCGTAGAGGTCCATTGCGACGCGCGGTTGCCCGACGACGCCGGATCCGCCGGCGCATCCGCAGGCGAATGCTCTTGGGTTCGACGCTGGTCCTGGCCGTCGGCGCCGCCGCTACGCGCTACAAACTGAGCCGCAGCGACGCTGAGACGATTGAGCGTCAGACCGGCAAGAACGCCGAGGACTTGACCGAGGAAGAGTTGCTGGCCGCGATGAAAAAGCTCGGCATCCAGAAGTTGGAACTCACGGCTGAGGACGAAAAAGCAATTGAGGAGGCGGAGACAGAAGAAGTCGATGAGTGACCGCCGCGATCATGCCGGGCAGCCCGGTTTACCCGCGCGCGCGAAAAGGGTATAATGCCGCGCGCGAGGCCGTGTAACTAGGGGCACAGCGCACTGTGCCCCTAAGAATCACATTCGACGGGAGTCGGTGGAGCCATGCGGGTGATGATAACGGGCGCGCTTGGGCGGTTGGGTGGGCGACTGGCGGCCCGGATGGCTGCTGCACACGCGGTCATTGGTGTGGACATCAACGAGTTCGACATCACCGACCCCGCCGTGACCCTGCGCTGGGTGCGCGACACCACGCCGGAGCTGGTGATCCACTGCGCCGCCATGACCGATGTAGACGGGTGCGCCCGCAACCCCGATCTTGCCATGCGGATCAACGCCTACGGCACCGGGAACATCGCGCTCGCGTGCCAGGCCACTGGCGCGGCGATGGCCTATATCAGCAGCAATGAGGTTTTCGACGGGGCTAAGACCACCCCTTACCTGGAATACGATCCCGCCAACCCGATCAACCCTTACGGCTACTCTAAGTGGGTCGGTGAGCAAATGGTCCGCGACGCGCTGACGCGATTTTACATCATCCGCACATCGTGGCTGTTTGCGCACGGCGGGCGCAACTTCATCCACGCCATTTTGGAGCGGGCCAGGGCCGGCCATCCCCTGCGCGTGGTCACCGACGAGATGGCCGCGCCGACGTATAACGACGACCTGGTCGAGGCTATCGTTGCGCTGGTGAGCGCCAGGCGCTACGGGGTCTATCATCTGGTCAACGAAGGCAGCGCCTCGCGCTACGAGTTCGCGCGCCGCATCCTCGACGCCGCCGGCTACGCCGACACGCCCATCGAGCCGATCACCCTCGCCGCGTTCGACCGCCCGTCGCGCCCGCCGCACTCCAGCACGCTGCGCAACTTTGCCGCCGCTGAGTTGCTCGGCATCCGCCTGCGCCCCTGGCAGGAGGCAGTGGACGCTTTCCTGGCGCGCGAGGCGTCGGCGGAGGCCCAGTGACCGACGCGCCGCTGGTCTCGGTCATCATCCCCAACTGGAACGGCGCGCGCTACCTGCGCCCCTGTCTCGACGCGCTGCGCGCCCAGACTTGCCCCGCGCTTGAGGTCATCGTCGCCGACAACGCCTCCACCGACGGCTCGCGTGAATTGCTCATCGATCAGTACGGTGAGGTGCGCCTGGTGCCGTTGCCGGAAAATCGCGGTTTCACCGGCGCGTGCAACGCCGGCATCCGCGCGTCGCGCGGCGAGATCGTGGCGCTGCTCAACAACGACACCGAAGCTGATCCAGGCTGGGTGGATGCTATCGCCGCCGCGTTCAGGCGACACCCAGAGGCGGGCATCGTGGCCTCGCGGATCATGCTGATGGACCGACGCGATACCTTCCACGCCGCCGGCGACTTCTATCGCGTGGATGGCGTGCCGGGCAACCGGGGCGTCTGGGAGCGGGACGACGGTCAATATAACGAAGAGGTCTATGTATTCAGCGCGAGCGGCGGCGCGGCAGCTTACCGTCGCGCGATGCTCGATCAGATTGGACTTCTGGACGACGACTTCTACTTCTCCTGCGAAGACGTAGACCTGGCGTGGCGCGCGCAACTCGCCGGCTGGCGCTGCGTTTACGCGCCCGATGCGGTGGTTTACCATCAACTATCGGCCACCGGGGGCGACGTCACCGCGAGTTATTACAATGGGCGCAATTTCATCTATATCCTCGTCAAGGATTACCCCGGCCCGCTGTTCCGCAAATACTGGCCGCAGATCGTCCGCGCGCAGCTTCGTATCGCGTGGGAAGCGGCACGGGCCTGGCGCGGCGCGGCGGCGCGTGCACGCCTGCGTGGGCAGTTGGCGGGGTTGCTCGGCGTCCCGCGCCTGTGGCGCAAGCGCCGCGCAGTACAGCGTTCTCGCCAGGTTGCGATAGAATACGTAGAGACAATTCTCACCCCGGTTTGAGGAGGTACGGTTTTGAGCGACGAGACGCCTCTCTTATCAATCGTCATCCCCGTCCACAACGAAGAGCGTCGCCTGCCCGTAGCGTTTGAGAAGATCGACTCGTTCCTTGCCGAACAACCCTACACGGCTGAGGTGGTCGTCGTCGAAAACGGCAGCGTTGACAACACGGTCGCCATTGCGCAGCGCTTTGCCGCCAGCCACCCATATGTGCGCGTGTTCAAGGAAACCGCGCGCGGCAAAGGCCTCGCCGTGCGGCGCGGCATGGTCGAGGCGTGCGGCCAGTATCGTTTTCTGTGCGATGTTGATCTTTCGATGCCCATCGAAGAAGTGAACAAGTTCCTGCCGCCGCAACTGGACCGCTACGATGTCGCCATCGGCAGCCGCGAAGCGCCCGGCGCGGTGCGTTATAATGAACCCGCATATCGGCACCTGATGGGGCGGGTGAACAACTGGCTGATTAAGCGGTTCGTGCTGCCGGACTTTGAGGATACGCAATGCGGCTTCAAATCTTTCACCGCGCGCGTCGCTGAGGACATCTTTCCCCTGCAACGGATGAACGGGATCGGCTTCGACGTGGAGTCGCTGTACATCGCCAAACAGCGCGGCTACAAGATCGTAGAAGTGCCTATCAATTGGTACTTCGACCCTGACACTCGCATAAAATTGATCGACGACACGCTGGCGATGCTGCGTGAGATTTGGACGGTGCGGCAGAACTGGCGCAAGGGGCTTTATGACCGCCGATCTGGCGTTTGAGTACGCGCTTCGCGCCCAGGGGCACGAGCACATCGCCGGCCTGGACGAGGCCGGGCGCGGCGCGTGGGCCGGCCCGGTGATGGCGGCGGCGGTCGTGCTGCCGCTAGACCGCTTCGATCTGGCCTCGGCGCTGGAAGGCGTGGACGACTCGAAAGCGCTGACGCCGGCTCTGCGTGAGGATTTGTTGGAGCGGATTTGCAGGGTTGCGGTCGCAGTAGGAGTCGGCAGCGCCGGCCCGGACGAGATCGACGCGATAGGCATCGTGCCGGCCACCCGGCTGGCGATGCGCTGCGCGCTTGAGAGCTTATCCGAAAACTCCCGGACAGGGGGCTTAAGCCCCCTGTCTGGCGCAAGACCGGTGCGCCCGACGCACTTGCTGATCGACTACCTGCCTTTGCCGGAAAGCGGCCTGCCGTGCACGGCGCTGGTCAAGGGCGACGCGCGTTCGTTGAGCATCGCCGCCGCCAGCATCGTCGCCAAGGTCAGCCGCGACCGCCTGATGCGCGCACTGGACGAGATGTACCCGCACTACGGCTTCGGCGCGCACAAGGGTTATGGGACCGTGCTGCACCGTCGCGCGCTGGAACGCCTCGGCCCGTCGCCGATTCACCGGCGCAGCTTCAGGCCGGTGGCGGAATGCGTTCGGGGCGTGCAGCCGCCGTCGCAGTTAGGGATGTGCTAGAGGGGACGGGATGAAGCGCGCGAAAGGGTGTGTTCTCGTGGTCGCTTGCGCCGTGCTGGGGGCCGCGTGCAATCTGGCGGGCGCACCGGCCACGCCCACGCGCGCGGTTGACGCCAACACGCCGGAGGGCGCTGTCCTGGCCTACGTCGCCGCGAGCGCGCCCAACCCTGACGCCGCCACCGCGAGCTTCGGCGCGATCCACATCTGGGAACTGGGCAGCGACCGACTGGTGGCTTACAGCTACGCCGGCGGATACGAAGAGGCGTGGTCGCTCTGCAACGGCCAGGCGCGCGTGACGCCCGCGGGCGGCGGCTGGCAGATGGTCGAGGCCGGCGAGCGTTGCTGGGACAAAGCGAGCGCGGTGGTGCTCACGGGGTTGTACAGCGTGGTAGCCGACGCCGCCGGCAATACCCAGACGGTGATCTACGGTGAGGTGCTGGTCCCAGACATCACCGCCGTGTCGCTTGAGTTCGTCGTCGGCGGCGCGAACGCGGTAGCGGAGTTCGGCGCTGGCGGCTACTGGCTGATGGTCCCCGGCGAGCAGCCGCCGGTGCGCGCGGTCGCCGTCAACGCGCTCGGCAACCTGGTGAAGATGTTCGCGTTCGGTGAGCCGCTGGCGATGACGCCGGCTGCATCTGCGCCTTAGAAGATCGTGCAGGAGTATGGCGCGCTTCGCGCAGTGCCGCGCTCCTACGGGAAACAGTTGGACCTAACATGGAAGTGATTCAAGCTTTTGAGCCAACGACCCCGGTGCGTGTGGAGCTTGTCGTGTTGGCGGGCACCTCACCCCCCGTCCCCCTCTCCCGGCTACGCCGGACTATAGCCGCAAGCGGAGAGGGGGTGTCGAGCCGCAGGCGAGACGGGGGTGA
>DAOTXU010000171.1:0-4224 GCA_034435135.1 Anaerolineae bacterium
CTTCGGGTGCGTATACCGGGGCAAGGTTTGCTGCGCGATCTGGTAGGCGAGCCGCGCTACCTTGACGTATCGACTCTCGCGTTTCTCGTTCATACGCCTATTTTATATAACATTTGGTCTTTGCAACAGAGCAAAAAGCATAAGCTAACCTGGCGATGGTAGCGTAAGCGTGAAGCAGTGTATTGGTAGGTGGAGCGGAACAGTCAGGTAGCTAGGCTGGCCGAGGAATCGGAAATGCGCGTCGCCGAGGCCAAGGTCAGACCTGAGAAGCCAGTCGCTCCTGTGCCCCCCTCGCAGGAGCGACGCTTCTTTTTCTGCGCTCGATACTCGGCGTTCGTGGCTCGGTTCTCATCGCTCGAAGAGGAACATGAGAGACGAGGGTCGAGCCGTGCGCCGAGATGTTGATGGAATCGCCGGGGGCGGCTATGCTGTTGGCCTGTGGAAAGGAGAGATCGAATGCGCGCAACGGCCCCCAGGCTTTTCGGCATCCTGCCCGTGTTCATTTTCACTTTGGCTCTATTCCCCTTCGGCGCGGCGGCGCAACCTGAGAGTCCCGTAACGCTGCGCCTGGCGTTTGCCCAGGACATTCCCACGCTTGACCCTGGTCGCCTCTCGCCGTTCGATTACGACTACGACGCGCGCGACGTGATCGAGAACCTGTTCGTCGGGCTGACAGCCTATCAACCGGCGACGGGCAGCGTCGAACCTGGCCTGGCGGAACGCTGGGAGGTGAGCGAGGACGGCCTGACGTGGACCTTCTACCTGCGCAGCGATGTCTACTGGGTGCGGCACAACCCGATCACCGGCAAGACCTACGCGCTGCGCCCGGTGACCGCCGACGATTTCGTGTTTGCGATGCAGCGCGTCTGCTCCCCGGCGACGGCCTCGCCTTACTTTACAAGCATCTTCATCGTGGACGGTTGCCAGGTGGTCTACCGCACCGATCCCCAGTTCGTGACCAGCGAGTTCGTGGCCGAGCGGGTGCGCGTGCGCGCGGTGGACGCGCAGACGGTGGAATACAGGTTGTTGTTTCCGGCGGCCTACTTCCTCACTTTCACCGCCATGCCGGAGTTCCGCCCGCTGCCGCGCGAGTTTGTCGCGGGCGTCGAGAACTGGGCGGGCGTGGGCAGCATCGTCGCCAACGGGCCGTTTGTCGTGATCGATTGGGTGCACAATCAGCGCCTTGCGCTGGCGCGCAACCCCTACTGGCCGGGCGCGTGGGCCGGCAACGTCGAGCGCGTGGAGATCGCCTTCTCTGACTCTGCGACCGCAGTCAACGAGTTCAACGCCGGGCGTCTGGACCGCGCAGCGGTCACGCCGGGAGTGGTGGCACCGGAAATGCAGCAAAGCGTGGTGCGCCCCTCGGTGGTGCTGCTCGGTTTCTCCAGCGAGCGCGCGCCGATGACCGAGCGCGGCGTGCGGCAGGCGTTTGCCTGGGCGATTGACCGCGCCGCGCTGCTGGCGCAAATCCTGCCCGGTGAGGGCGCGCCGGTGACGCACTTCACCCCGCCAGGCATGGTCGGCGGGCCGGCGCTGGATCAGGCCGGGGTGGGCTACAACCCCGATGCGGCGCGGCAGGCGCTCGCCGTCGCGGGGTTTGCGGGGTGCGGCGGCATCCCGGAGCAGATTGAGGTGATGGCCCGCGACGAACCGCGTGCGCAGGCCATCGCCCAGTTCCTCGTCGATAGCTGGGTGCGCGAACTCGGTTGCAACCCCGGCCTGTTCATCCTTACGCCGGCCTCTTCCCGAACCGTGCTTGCCAACGCGCGCGACACCGCCTCGGACGCCCCGGCTTATCGGCGACCGCATGTCTGGCTCGTGAGTTGGACCGCCGATTACGCCGACGCGAACAACTGGCTCTCCGACGCGCTGCATTGTCGGTACGGCGCGTTCCGTACCGGGATTCCATGCGATGAAACCGATGCACTGATCGACACGTCGGGCGTGCAGTATGATCTGGCGGAGCGCGCGCGCATGGTCGCCGAGATCGAGGACCGTCTGTTTGGGCAGGTGGGGAAGTATCCCATCGCGCCGCTGTACATGGTTACACAGCCGGTGGCACAGCAGCCCTGGCTGGCCGCCGACCTGATTGGCCCAGCGCGCTATGACCGCTGGGTCATCGATACGGCGGCGCGTGGAAGGTAGAAACCAGTCGGGACAGGGGGCTTAAGCTCCCTGCGTTATTAGCTCCTTGCGAGTTTCAAGCTCGCGGGGAGCTTGTATTTAGCGCGCGAAGGCGCGGAATGGGTTATCGACGGTCAGTTGGTGGATCGTCGCGCCATCCACACCAGCGGCCTTGAGCTTCGGCAGGAACGTCTCGCTGATGTAGGTATACGGCTTGGGGACGCCGCCGCCCGGTTGCGCGGGGTCGTACCAGCCCCGGTCGTGGCTCAGCAGCAAGTGATCGCCCAGCCCTGCGTCGAGCACGCGCCGGATCCGCTCGATGTGCGGGGCGTCGTCCTCCCCGCCGATGTTGTCGTACTCGATCCAGCAGCCGCGCCGCGCCATCTCCAGGTGCAGATCGAAGTCCGGCTCGGCCTGCGTGTGAATCCAGATGAAGCGCTCCGGCGTGTAGCCGGTCTTCTCGATGATGTCAAGTTGATCGCGCACCACGCGCCCCCTGATCGTGTGGCTGCCGATGATCGCGTTGACAGCGGCGGCGGCTTTCGCGGCGGCGCGCAGGATTTTTGTCTCGGTGGCGGTGATGCCGTCGTCCCCCGCGCTGAGCTTGACCCAGCCGGCCTTCACGCCGCTCGCCTCGATCCCCTCGGCGAGTTCGCGCCGCATCAGGTCGTGAAGTTGCTCCTCGCTGGCGGCGTGCACCCAGTCGGGGATCCACGGCTCGCGGTAGAAACCGGTCGGCACGACGATGGGGAACCCGGTCGCCTCGGAGACGGCGCGGTCGATGTCGGCGCGGCGGCCCACGCCGCCTGTGCTGCACTCGACAATCGCGGTGACGCCGGCCTCCCGCGCTTTCTCAATCTCCGGGGCCATGAGCCGGATCACGTCGACGGGGTCGGCTTGGGCGTAGCCGGGCTGGTCCCATGTGCGCAGATCGACGAAAACGTGCTCGTGGGGGAGGATCATCCCTAGCTCGCCGGCGGCTTTGGGTCCGAGGGTGGTGTATAGGTGGGGCATAGTGTGTCTTGCTCCTTTGGCGGCTATGAATCGGTCACGGTGAACTCGATTGAACGTGGATTTTGGACGTGCACTGATGTACTGGTTGAGGGAATTCTGTTATCATATCTTTGGTGATTTCCTCGAGGCTTTGAGATATTGTCAAATGTTGTGGATCGGTAGGCATCAGGCAGCGACCTTCCGGTGAACACCAGGGACATCTTCGCGCGGCCTCGCTTTGCCGTTGCGCACCACCACCGCGTGGCCTTTCGCGTCGCGCAGGTGGCGCAGCTTCTCGACGTACTCGTCGGCTTCCAGTTTCAGCGCTTCGGCGATCATCCGCCGCGCCCCCTCACGCGCCAACTCGTCCAGGCTCTGCCTAACTTCGGGCGCTGTCGTCTCGCTCTCATTCGTGGTAAGCTCGATCACCGTAGCGTATCCTTTCCCGGCTCCGCCGGCTTGGGGTTGATCCACCTGAAGGATACGCTGCCTTCTTGCTCTGGCCAATCCACAACTTTTGGCTATGAAGTGATTCAAGCTTTTGAGCCAACGACCCCGGTGCTTGTGGTGCTTGTCGTGTTTGCGGGCACCTCACCCCCGTCCCCCTCTCCGCAAGCGGAGAGGGGGTGTCGAGCTACAGGCGAGACGGGGGTGAGGTAGAGAAAGGCCTTAGCACGGCCACCGGTTGGCGCAAGTTTGAATCAGTTCTATATCTCCAACTTTGTAGATGTAGGATGCAATTTACCGTTGCCCAATACAGCGTGATTCGCCGGAATATTTGTGGCACTTTACGAGCACATCGTCAATATATATATCCGTTGGCACCACGCCCCTACAAATTTCCATGACATCGGGGCACCGGCCCGCAAATTTACAGCCCTGCCGCAGGTACTCTTCATGTTCTAATTCAGAAAGTGTGACCGTTGTGGTCCAGCGGTTTTTGGGATCCGCTTGGGGGATGGAATCGCGAAGAAGCTTTGAGTATGGATGCCTGGGATTCATCAACACCTGTTCCACAGTCCCCATTTCAACAATATTGCCGCGGAACATGATGGCGATACGGTCGCTGACGTAATAAGCCGTCGCCAGGTCATGAGTGATATAGAG
>DAOTXU010000172.1:0-3017 GCA_034435135.1 Anaerolineae bacterium
CGCTGGTCGTGTTTGCGGGCGACCTCGCCTCCCGTCCCCCTCTCCGCTTGCGGAGAGGGGGTGTCGAGCCGCAGGCGAGACGGGGGTGAGGTAGAGAAACGCTTAGCACGGCCAGCTGTTGGCAAAAGTTTGAATCAGTTCATCGGCTTGAGCGGGTCGTCGGTGTGGGCGGCGATGGCGGCTTCCAGCATGGCGACTTCCCCGGCGAGTTCCTCGTCGGTCAGTTGCCACGTGCGCTGTTTGAGGCGGTCCACGATCAGTTGGGGCGTCTGGTAGAACGTGAAGATGTGAACCTGCTCCTCGCCGATGGGCTGCCAGCCCTCGTCGTTCAAGAAGGTCGCGTACCGTTCGACCGGGAGGCCGACGGGCTGTGGGCGAGGCCGGTCTTTGTAGAGAGCGTCCAGCCCCAATGGATCGTCATGCCGGTTAAAGCCTTGCAGCAGCCGCGCGCCGGGACGCAACACGCGCGCCAGTTCGCGCAGCGCCCCCTGCCAGTTGGGGACAGGTGGAAGACGTGGACCGCGACAGCGGCGTCAAAGACCGCCGATGGGAAGGGGAGGCGCGTCGCGTCGGCTTGAGTCAGGTAGACCGTCTCGCCCGACCGCTTGGCGCGCAGCCGGTCGATCATCGGGCGCGAGAGGTCCACGCCGTACACCGCGCCGACGCGCGCCGCCAGCGGCAGCGCAATGCGCCCGGCGCCCACCCCGATTTCAAGCATCTGGCTGGCCGGCGTCAGATCGCCGGCGGCGCAAAAGCACGCGGCGACCGCCCCCTCTTCACCGGGGGGGAAGCCGCGCGTCTCCGCGTAATACGACGCGGCGCGGTCAAACCTCACCGACGATGTGGGCGGGCGGTTATCATCAGTGGTCATAGTAAGCGCGTGAGTCTGAATGGGGGAGGAGCGCGGTCCGGCGCGCGCCGCGTTCATCTAGCAGGACTTGCGGCTGGCTGGCGTAGTGCCGCACCTCCTCGGCGATGTCCCACACGGCGTTGGGCCGGCCCAGCGCTTTCGCAGCGGCGGCGCGCCGCGCCAAACCCTTTGGCCCCTCGGCCAGCCACGCGGCGACCGCCCTGGCGACCCTGTGTGGACCGGGCGCCCAGACGCCCGCGCCGTTCTCGACCACGTAGGTGATGTTGCCCTCTTCCTGCCCCGGTATCGCGCCGCTGAGCACGATAGGCACACCTGCGATGCACGCCTCGCTGATGGTGCCGGGGCCGGCTTTGGTGACCAGGATGTCGGCGGCGGCCATAAGCGTGGGCATGTTGTGCACGTAGGGGTAAATGTGCGTGAGCTGATTCCACGCGGCGGCGTCGAGCCTGGCTTTGAGACTCGCGTTGCGGCCCGCCACTACTGCCAACTGGCATGGCAGCCGCTTCTGGTTGATGGCGCGCGCAATCGCGTACAGCGGCCCCATACCCGCCCCGCCGCCGATGACGAGCGCGGCCGGCAGGTCCGGGTCCCATCCCAACCGCGCGCGCGCCTCGGCCTTGTCCATCACGCCCTCGGCGAAGCGGGGATGCACCGGCAGCCCGGTGACGCGCAGTTGCTCTGGGCTGAGGCCGGCCAGCAACCCGCGCTCATAGGCGACGCTGGTCGGCACCAGACAACGGTCCACGCGCAGGTCGTACCACCACATATGCGTGGACACCAGGTCGGTGACCACCGTCATGAAAGGCGGGCGGCGATCCCGCGCGGCGAGGACGCGCATCGCCGGGCGCACAAACACCGAGTGCACGCACACGATCAGGTCCACGTCGGCGTATTGCCGCAGAATCCGCCTCATCCCGCTCTTGAACAGGGCGTGATACATCGGCCCCATTGCCACCCTGGAAACGGTCGGGCTGTTGGTGAGCTTGTAGCCGGCCCACCAGCCCAGCCGGCCATAGCGGACGGTCGGCTCGTAGGTTTCGGGCGAGTGATTGAAGGGGAAGGGGGTATGTCGCCAGGCGTCAACCAGGTCGGCCTTGAATTCGCCGGGGTAGCGTATATCCAGCGCGGCCATGATCGCCTCGGCTGCCGCGCGATGGCCGCCGCCCGTATCCGACATCAGGAACAAGATACGCTTCATGGTCGCTTTCACTCTCCCCCGTTTCGTCGTTTCCAGGTCAGGAGGGCAGTGGGCTTAAGCCTACGGTCCTATCTCAATCGGGTTCTTGTGTTTCGGTCGCCTGGGTTTCGGGTGATAATACCCTCTTCGCCTGGCGCGCCAGCTTGCTGCGCGGGAGCATCACGCGCCGGCCACAACCCAGGCATCGCAGGCCGATGTCGGCCCCGACGCGGTAGACCTGCCAGCGGTCGCTGCCGCAGGGGTGCTGTTTACGCAGTTGCACCACGTCGTTAAGGTGAACGTCGATGGTTTTGTTCAACCGTCACAGTCCGATAATGCATTCTGTGTAGCGATTGTACCGGTCTGAGCGCGAGATGCAAGATTGCAGATCGCTTCCTGAAAACCCGCCGCTTTCGGAGTGCTTTTGCCGGACGTTTGACCCCTATCTCCGCGAAAAAGACGTGATTGAACACCCGCGCGCCCTCCTGTATACTTGCTCTGCATAGAAAACACCCATCGCTGCACCGGAGACACGCATGAGCACAGTTTTCAAGCAGATCGTTGACGGCAAGGCCGAGGCTCGGATCGTCTACCAGGATGACACCGTGACCGCTTTCTGGGACATCGCGCCGCAGGCTCCCTATCACATCCTGGTGGTACCCAACCGCGTGATCCCTTCCGTCAACGACCTGACGCCCGACGACGAATCGCTGGTCGGGCACATGGTGCTGGTCGCCAGGCAGATCGCGCAGGAGCACGGCTTCGCCGGGCGCGGCTACCGGATCATCCTCAACTGTGGCCACGAGGGTGGGCAAACGGTCTATCACCTGCATCTGCACCTGCTGGGCGGTCGCCCGATGGGGCCGATGGTGGCCCGCGGCTCGCATTAAGAGCCTATCCGAATAACGTTGGACAAGGGGCTTAAGCCCCTTGTCCAGGTCGTTTGAGACGGTTTTTCGGATAGGTTCT
>DAOTXU010000173.1:0-3215 GCA_034435135.1 Anaerolineae bacterium
GGCAAGGGGCTTAAGCCCCTTGCCTGCGATTCCTGGACAGCGGACTTAAGCCCGCTGTCCCTTGCGCACGTGTCGCCCAGCGCCGCAACGAGCTGCGCGTGCAGGTTCGGTAGCGTGAGCTGGTGGTCGCCGGTGATGTGATAGCCCTCGCCGCCCAGCGACGTGGGCCGGTTGACGATGTTCTTGCGGGGCCGGTAGTAATACGCGGGCGCGTCGTAGCCCAGCCTGCTGTGATAGTCCTCGCCGAGGGGGAGCAGGTCAAAGTTGGCGGTGGTGATGCGGTTCACGGTGTGGCCGAGGTTGCGCGCGATGGACAGCGCTTTGAGGAACACCTCCGGCCCGGTCACTGCCGAGCCGAAGTTGCAGAACACGCCGCCCTCAAGCTGGCTGACCGTATGGCAGTAGATTTTGAAGTCCTGCCCGCTCGCCCATCCCAGCGCGCCGAAGTCCACCGTCGGGTGCTGGTGAATGATGTCCACACCGACGCCGATGTGCACGGTCAACGGGATGTGCAAGCGGTAAGCATGATAGAGCAGGCTGTCCTCGCGGCAGGGCAGTTGTTTCTCGGCCACGAAGCGGCCCAGCGCCTCGCCGAAACCAAGCCCATCGCGCGCGCCCGCCTGCACCGCCCGATTCATGAGCGCGCCGGTCTCCTCCGCCATGCCGAACGAGCCGTCCTCGATGGACTGCGCCACGTCCTCGCTCGTCTCGCCGATCAGCGCGATCTCAAAGTCGTGGATCGCGCCCGCGCCGTTGGTCGCCAGGTGCGTCACGATCCCGCGCCGGAGCAGGTCGATCAGCAGCGGCGAAAGGCCGTTCTTGACCACATGCGCGCCGATCATCCACAGCACCGGCCTCTCAGCCTCTCGCGCTGCGACGATCCGCGCGGCGACCGTTTCCAGTTCGGCGCTCTCGAAAGGGGGGATCGGGTCGCCGGGTCGGAACAGGTCCTCGCGCTTCACCAGGTTGCGCCGCTGCGCGATGGGATAAGTGCGGACGCGGGTCAGGTCAATGGTTGGGAAGGGCATGGTTACGGTTTTCTCCTCCGGGTGGAGCGCCGTTCGCCGACGCTGGGCGCAGTTCCGCCGCGATAGCTGGGCGCGGTAATCGCAATGACTCGACAACGCCGTGTGTCAAGCATCCGGCTCACAAGGCGCTGGTCGAGTTCTTCTAACTGGTAGGACGTGGTAAATACGGTGGGCAGTTGCGCCACATATCGGTGATCGATGATCTGGAACAGCTTTTCAACCGCCCAGGGGGTTTCATTCTCCGTGCCCAGGTCATCCAGGATGAGCAACGGCGCTTTGCGCACGGTGTAAAAGCGTTCGTCGTAGCTGACCGTGCTGTCGGGGCCGTAGGTCGCGCGCATGTGATCTAAGAGGTCCGGCGCCGTGACGAACAAGACGCTCAAGCCCCGGTCGTTGCAAGCGTTGGCGATGGCCGCCGCCAGATGTGTTTTGCCGCAGCCGTAATCGCCCACGAACACCAGCCAGTTTTCGGGGTTTTCGGCGTAGGCGCGTGCCGCCTGGTAGGCGTGTTCCAGATTCTCGCGGTGCTCGCGGGGGAGGCGAGGGCGCAGGTCAAACGCCTCAAAGGTCATGTCTCGGTACAGCGCCAGGCTGGAGATGTCGCCCTGCTGCGAGGTTGTCCCGCTGCGGCGATAGTCCGGCGCGGCGATGGCGATCCCGCTCGTGAGGTGCTGGTCCACCAGCCGGCTGCGGACGCGCGGGTCGAGCCGGTCCAGATCAACGTTGGTGGTGATGACAGTCGGCAACCCGCGCACGTAGCGGTAGTCGAGAATCTGGTAGAGCTTCTCCTGCGCCCAGGCGGTGGCGCTCTCCGCGCCCAGGTCGTCGAGGATCAGCAGGCGCTCGCTGCGAACCTGCTCGAAGCGCTCGTCGTAAGTCACTTCTGAGCTTGGGCCGAACGTCGCGCGCAGGTGGTCGAGCAGATCCGGCACCCCCACGAAGAGGGCCGGTAGCCCCTGTTCGATCTGCCGGTTGGCGATGGCGGCGGCCAGGTGGGTCTTGCCGCAGCCGTAGCCGCCTTGGAGCAGCAGCCACCCCTCCGGGCGCTCGGCGAAGCGCTGCGCCCGCTCGTAGGCGATGCGCAGGCTGGTGACCTGATCTGGCGAGAGGCCCGCCGGCGCGGGGTCGAACGTCTCGAACGTCTTGTCGGCGAGCGCGTCCAGCCCGCCTAGCCGCCGCAGGCGACCGATCCGGTCGCGCTCGTGGCGCGTAAGCTGGCACACGCACGGGAACGCCCTGCCGAAGTCCGGGTGGCCGACGGGGACGTCGTGGCGGACGAAGCCCGCGCCGCCGCAGAACGGGCATAGCTCCTCGGCCTCTTCTTCAGCTTTCGATGTAATCGGCGTACTCGCCTTCGACGTAGCGTCGCCGATCTTTTTCAGCGTCTCCCCGATGTCTTCCACGGTCTTTGCCCTCGGCTTGCCATCGTTCGAGAATAGCGCGGAAATAGGCCAGGCTGCGCGCGTTATTCGTCACCGCCAGGCGGATGGATTCCTCGATCCATGCTTGCGGGTACGCCGCTTCGATCTCGCGCAGCGCGTCGGCGATCATCGGCGTGAGGGGGCCGATGTTCTGCTCATACAGCACGAAGATGTTGGGCCGGTCCACGCGCAACATCACCTCGACCGGCGCCTCGCCCTCGCCGGGCCGCCACTCGCCGCGCTCGATGGCCTCCACCGCCTGCCGGCCCCGCTCGGTATTGACGAAGTACAGGTGCTCCTCGCCCTCGGCCCCTTCGACGGATATGTGCAGCAGCGTCCCACGCGCGACCGCGCGTTCGAGCGCGTCTTCTAAGATGGCCTCGGCATCCGCGCGCGGCTGGCCCAGCCCATTCATGAAGTCGCCGTCTTTCAGGAAGTCGCGCGCCGTCAGATAGCGATAGTCGCCTTCTTTGTGCTGCAACGCCCACAGGCAGTAGAGCGTGACCTTCAGCTCGCCCAGGTGGTCGATGATGGGCAGCAGTTCGCTGAAGAACGGCGCCGGCACACGCACCATGTCCGCGCGGCCAGGGAACCCGCTAAAGCCTTTCATCTGTGTCATCGCTTTTTCTCGCTAACAATGAACTGATTCAAACTTACGTCAACAGCTGGCCGTGCTAAGGCCTTTCTCTACCTCACCCCCGTCTCGCCTGCGGCTCGACACCCCCTCTCCGCTTGCGGCTATAGTCCGGCGTAGCCGGGAGAGGGG
>DAOTXU010000174.1:0-1802 GCA_034435135.1 Anaerolineae bacterium
CCATTAATGAAGAGGGGGGCAGGGGGGTGAGGTAAGACAAGCGCAAACATTTTCAGGCCTCGCAAAGCCTGACTGGATCCGTATCAACACCCAAGCGGGAGACCACCAAGCGCGGCGTTCACGACATTCGCCCCCGGCTTCAGCCGGGGGTAACTTCACTGGATAGCGTGGTCATATGGGAGCGTCGCACCTGTGACCTGGGCAAGGGGCTTAAGCCCCTTGCCCTGTTTCCAGATGGGGCGCTCACGCCGGATGGCGCGATTTGCGGCGCTACGTGTGGTGCGGTGGTTAACGAACCATGCCCAGGGTGAGGGGGCCGGGTCACTCCCCCCGCTTCCGTTCGCGGAAGCTCAACCGGATCGGCGTGCCGGTGTACGGGTAACGCGCGCGGATCTGGTTCTCCAAAAAGCGCGCATACGAGAAGTGCAGCAGCCGCCGGTCGTTGACGTGGAACAGAAACGTGGGCGGGTCCACGCGCACCTGGCTGGCGTAGTAAATCTTGAGCTGCCGGCCGCCGTGCGTGGGCGGGGCCTGCTTCGCGGTCGCCTCGCGCACGATGCGGTTCATCTCGGCGGTGGGCACGCGCACGACGCGCTCCTCCTGCACGCGCACCGCCGTCGGCAGCACTTCACCGACGCGCTGGCCGGTGCGCGCGGAGATAAACAGGATCGGCGCATAGCTGAGGAAGTCCAGTTCGTCGCGGATGCGCCGCGTGTACTCGTTCATCGTCTGGTCCGTCTTCTCGATGGCGTCCCACTTGTTCACCACGAGGACCGCGCTCTTGTACTCGTCCAGGATCATGCCGGCGACGTGCGCGTCCTGCGCGGTGAGGTGATCCACCGCGTCGATGAGCAGCAGCGCCACGTCTGCGCGCTGGATGGCCTTGAGCGCGCGCAGCACGCTGTACTTCTCGATGCCCGGCGCGATGCGCCCGCGCCGCCGGATGCCGGCGGTGTCGATGAGGGTGATGGGCAGCCCTTCCCAGGTGAGGCGGGTGTCGAGCGCGTCGCGCGTGGTGCCGGGGATGGGGCTGACGATGGCGCGCTCCTCGCCCAGCAGCTTGTTCAGCAGCGACGACTTGCCCACGTTGGGCCGCCCGACGATGGCGATCTTGATCGACTCGTCCTCCTCATCCGCTTCCGGCATGTGAACCGGCAGCGCTGCGACCACCGCGTCGAGCAGGTCCCCGGTGCCGGTGCCGTGCAGCGCCGAGATCGGGAACACCTCGCCGGCGCCCAGCGCGTAGAACTCCAGCGCGTCCTGCGCGCGCGCCAGGTTATCGACGCGGTTGGCCGCCACCAGGACCGGCTTCTGCGCCTGGCGCAGGATTTCCGCGACTTCCTCGTCGGCGGCGGTGACGCCGGACACGGCGTCCACCAGCATCACGATCACGTCCGCGTCGGCGATGGCGGCCTCGGCCTGCGCGCGGATCAGCGGCACATACCCGGCGGAGCCTTCGGCCAGCGGCGAGGTATCGCGCGCGCCTCTGGGCTGGTACACCTCGATGCCGCCGGTGTCCACCACCGTGAACGTGACGCCGTTCCATTCCGCGTCGGCCTGGAGGCGGTCGCGGGTGGTGCCGGGGGTCTCGTGCACGACCGCGAGGCGCTCGCCGGCGAGCCGGTTGAACAGGGTCGATTTGCCTACGTTGGGTCGGCCCACCAGGGCCACGAGCGGTTTGCGCATGGGTTCCTCTATCAGCGTTTAACCACGAATAACACGGGTAACACGAAAGATCAAACCGCTCCACACTATCGCGTGGTCAAGCGATTAACATCCTCGCTGAGACCCGGACAGGGGGC
>DAOTXU010000175.1:0-14246 GCA_034435135.1 Anaerolineae bacterium
CGACGGGTGGTATCACGGGGTCGCGGTCAACGACCAGGCGTTTGTCTCCACCGCGTGCCGCGCCGACGTGGCGCTGGTGCACGACAGCCCGATGCTGACCACGTTCCGTGTGCGTACAATCATGTCGGTTCCAAAGGAATTCCGGTTCGACAGCATGACCCGCGCCGAGGCAGTCGCGGACCTGGTGATCGACAGCCTGGTCAGTCTGCGCCCCGGCGCGGACCGCGTTGAGGTGCAGACGACCGTCCACAATGCCGCCGACGATCACCGGCTGCGGGCGCTCTTCCCCAGCGGGGCGCGCGCCGAGACCTACCTGGCTGACAGCCCGTTCGATGTGGTGGAGCGGCCCATTGCGCTGCGCGCGGACAATCACCTGTACCGCGAACTGGAGGTCGAGACCAAGCCGCAGCAGTCTTGGACTGCGGTGTTCGACGGCGCGCGCGGATTAGCGGTGATTAGCGTGGGGCAGATGGAAAGCGCCGTCCGCGACCTGCCTGAACGCCCCATCGCGCTGACGTTGTTCCGGGGCACGCGCCGCACGGTGCTCACCGACGGCGAGCCGGAGGGCCAGCTTCGCGGGGAATTGACCTTCCGGTACTGGATTATGCCGCTGGCCGGCGAGCCGGACCGCGTGGCGCTGTGCAGGTTCGGCCAGCAACTCGCCGCCGGCCTGCGCCATGTGCAACTGCGCCCGAAAGATGTCACGCTCTATCGCGGCGAGGGCGACCTGCCGCCGGCCGGCAGCTTCCTGAGCGTGGAAGGCGCGGCGGTGGTCACGAGCGCGCGGCAGGTGGGCGACGGCCTCGAGGCGCGCCTGTTCAACCCCACGGATGCGCCCGCGACCGTGACGCTGCGCCTGCCGACCGGGACCTTCAACCGCGCGCAGCCGGTGGATTTCGAGAGCAGGCCCGCCGGCGAGGCGCGCGCGCTCAAAAATGGCGCGCTGAACGTGTCCCTCAAGCCCAAGCAAATCCTGACGCTGCGGCTGACCGCGTAGACGAGAGACTCTGCACACCGAGGGGCACGGCAAGCGTGCCCCTGTCTGTCAAAAGGGGGAATTCGTGAAGCGAATCTACAATCTATCCACACTCTCATGGACGGTGTCGGGCTTCACGCCGTATATCTGGCGCTTTTTGCCGCCGGATCAACTGAACTTTACCGCCAACGTCGAAATCGACCCGGTACCCGCGCGCGTGCCGGGGTCGGTGCAGGCCGCGCTGCGCGACGCAGGCGTCATCCCGAATTGGGAAGAAGGCTTGAACGCCCGCGCGTGCGAGTGGGTGGAAAACCGGCAGTGGGTCTACCAGACGACGCTGCCCGACGAATGGTGTGCTGGCGCTTTGGGCAAGACCATCCGCCTGCGTTGCCTGGGCCTGGACTACGCCGGGTGGGTGTTCGTCAACGGGAAAGAGGTTGGCGCGTTCACAGGTTCATTCGTGCCGCACGTGTTTGACCTCTCCGATCACCTCCAGGAGAAAGACAACCGCCTCGCCATCGTGTTCGACTGCCCGCCGCGCTGGCTGGGTCAGTTCGGCTATACCAGCCAGATGAAGGAATGGAAACCGCGCTTCAACTACACCTGGGACTGGACCTCGCGGCTGGTGCAGATCGGTGTATGGGACGCGATCACGGTTGAGATCACGGATGGGCAGGAGATCACGGCAGTTCGGTGCTGGACCGACTTCGACCTTGACGCAGGTGCAGGCGTGTTGACGCTTGGCGGCGAGGCGCGCGCGGAGGCCGGCGCGGTCGTGCTGGCGTCGCTGCAAGCGGGTGACGCCATTCTCCGCGAAGAAACGCTCCCGCCTTTGGCTTTCGCGTCGGGCGTGACCTGGCGTGACCTGCCGGTCGCGCCCTGGTGGCCCAACGGCGAGGGCGACCAACCCCTTTACACGCTCCACGTCCGCCTGATGGATGGCGCCGGCGCGGAGATCGACGGGACGACGCGCCGGGTCGGCTTCAAACATGTGGAATGGCAGCCGTGCGCAGGCGCGCCGCCGGAGGCCGATCCCTGGTTGTGTGTGGTCAACGGGAGGCCGGTGTTCTTGCAGGGCGTGAACTGGACGCCGATCCTCCCCAACTTCGCTGACGTGCGCGAGGAGGATTACCGCGTCCGGTTGGAACTGTACCGGCGGCTGGGCTGCAATATCCTGCGCGTGTGGGGCGGCGCCGTGCTGGAAAAGACGTGGTTTTACGACCTGTGCGATGAGTTGGGGTTGCTGGTATGGCAGGAGTTCCCGCTCTCGTCGTCAGGTCTAGACAACTGGCCGCCGGAAGATGCGCAGACTCTTGGAGAGATGGAAGCCATCGCGCGCTCCTACGTGGAGCGCCGGCAGCATCATGTGAGCCTGTTGATCTGGTGCGGCGGCAACGAGCTGACCGCCATCCCCGAACGCGGCGAGGACATCGGCAGGCCGGCGGACCTGTCCCATCCCTTGCTGAAGCGCTTCTCCGAAGTGGTGCAGGAGATGGACCCGACGCGGCGCTTCCTGCCCACGTCGCCGAGCGGCCCGCGTTTCATGGCGCGCGAGGCGGATTTCGGCAAGGGGCTGCACTGGGATGTGCACGGCCCGTGGAACGCGACGGGCGAAATCGACGGGGAGTGGGCGCGCTACTGGCAGAACCTCGACGCCCTCTTCATCTCCGAGGCGGGCGCGCCCGGCGCAAGCCCGGTGGACATCATCCGGCAGTACAAGGGCGACTGCGACGAGATGCCGGCCTCGGCGGAGAACCCGCTGTGGCGGCGAACCGGGTGGTGGATCGAGTGGCCGATCTTCGCGCGCGAACACCGGCGCGAGCCGGCGAGCCTTGAGGAGTACGTCGCGTGGAGCCAGGAGCGCCAGGCGCGCGCGCTGAAGATCGCGGTGGGGGCGTGCAAAGCGCGCTTCCTGCGCTGCGGCGGCGTGATCTTGTGGATGGGGCACGATTGCTTCCCTTGCGCGGCCAACACCGCCATCGTAGACTTACACGGGCGGCCCAAGCCGGCGGCGGAGGCTTTGAGCGAGATATGGCATGCGCCCACAAGCACCAAAGGCAGATGAGGAGGAGGCATGAACGAGGTTGAACGCGCCCTGGCGATTCAGAATGACCTGGGCGAAGGTCCCTTGTGGAGCGCCGATGAGGGCGTTCTCTACTGGGTGGACATTATGGTGGGCCACTTCCACCGTTGGAATCCGACTCAGGACCGGTGCGAGACCTTCGAGGTCGGCGCGCCGCTCGGCGCGATAGGGCTGCGTGCGGCGGGCGGCCTGGTGCTGGCGACGAAGAACGGCTTCGCCTTCTGGGAGCCGGGGGCACAAGCGCTCCGTTTTCTCGCCGACCCGGAGGCGGGCAAGGCGTCGCGCTTCAACGACGGCAAGGTGGACCGGCAGGGGCGCTTCTGGGCGGGCACGATGGCTGACGACGGCAGCCTGACGAGTTGCCTGTACCGCCTCGATCCTGACGGCTCATTGCACACGATGGTCACGGGCGTGGGTATCTCGAACGGCATCGGCTGGAGTCCCGACAACCGGACGATGTACTACGCCGATTCGCCGAAACGGACTGTCTTCGCCTATGATTTTGACCCGGCGACCGGCGCGATGTCCAACGAACGGGCGTTGGTATCCACGCCTGGCTCGCCGGATGTGCCTGACGGCCTGACCGTCGATAGCGAAGGCTTTGTGTGGTGCGCGTACTGGGACGGCTGGCGCGTGGTGCGCTACGACCCCGATGGCAAGGTGGCGCGCGAAGTGCGCGTGCCGGTGCAGCGGCCCACGAGTTGCATGTTCGGCGGTCCCGCTTTGGATGAGCTTTACATCACCAGCGCGCGGACCGGGCTGAGCGCGGCGGCGCTCAAGGCGCAACCCCTGGCCGGCGACCTGTTCCGGCTCAGGCCGGGCGTCAAGGGGCTGCCGGAGCCGAAGTTTGCCGGGTAAAGGGGATTGAGGTCGGCGTTAACAGATTGCAGGGGCACGGCACGCCATGCCCTACGGGTTGATTGCGTCACCCCAAGCAGGAGTCGGTCTCACCCCCGCTCCTGCTCGACTGGCTCCACCTCCAGCTTGCCATCTTCGCGCTGGCGCAGGCGACCGGCCGGCCTGTGCGGCTCGTGCCCGAAGAGCAGCAGCGCGTCGTGGTCCAGCGCCCAGCGCTGCCAGCGGCGCTTGGTCTCGATGCTCTCCAGCGGCTCCACGTCGTAGGCCGCCACCCACGCCAGGCGTTCCAAGTTCACCGCGTAGGGAGCCATGTCGGCGGTGAACAGCCCGTACTCGCCTCCGCTTTCAAACACCACCACCTGCATGGCGCGCGTGTGTCCGCGCGCCACCGCACAACTGACGCCCGGCGCAACCGGCGCGTCGCCGTTGAGCAGGCGCAACTGCCCGGTCGCTTCCAACGGCTTGAAGTTCTCCGGCAGGTAGACGCTCCGGGTGCGCTCGTTCGGATAGCAGGCGTCGGCGTACTCCAGCCGTTGCACCCAATACTCGGCGTTGGGGAAAGTGGGACACACCGCGCCGCTGCGCGCAGCGGTGTTGCCGCCGCAGTGATCGGGGTGCAGGTGTGTGTCGATCACGATGTCCACGTCGCCCGGCGACACGCCAAGCGCCGCGAGCCGTTCCAGCAGCGCGCCCGGCGCGCCGATGCCCCAGTGGCCGAGTTCCTTCGCGCTCAACTTGTCGCCCAGGCCGGTCTCGACCAGGAGGGTCTTGCCCCCGGCGCGCACCAGCAGGCAGGTCAGGTCCATCGGGACCAGACCGCGCGCGTCCGCCGGCATGACCCGCTCCCACAAGACGCGCGGCGTCACGCCGAACGCCCCGCCAGGGTCGAGCCAGACGCGGGTGTCCGCGACCAGATGTATTTCAATCTGACCGATTCGGTACATTCGTTATCTCGTCGGGGTACGGGTTCAGCTCCGCAGAGAGGCGAGCGCACAACGCCGCGCGTTCCGTTTCGGTGAGGAAGGCGGCCTCACATGCGGTGTACAGCATCTGCTTGATGTCGCGCAGACTGAAGTCCAGCCCGTCGATAACCGTCTCCATCTCGTCGGTGAGCGTCACGGCGCTGACGCACGTGTTGTCAGTGTTGAGCGTCACCCGCAGGCCCAGAAAGAACATGTCGCGCAGGGGATGCGCCGTGATGCTCGACACCACGCCGCTCTGGAGGTTGCTGGTCGGGCAGACTTCAAAGAACACGCCCCGGTCGCGCGCCACCTGCGTCGCGCTGGAGTCCTCCACCACCCTGACGCCATGCCCGATCCGGTCGGCGGACCAGTTTTCGATGGCGTCGCGCACCGATTCCGCCCCCGACCACTCACCGGCGTGGATGGTGATGCCCAGCCCGGACTGCTTGGCCTGTACAAAGAGCGACCCGAACCGCTTGGCGGAGACGGCGGCCTCGTCGCCAGAGATATCCAGGCCCGCAATGCCGTCGCACTGTCGGTCCACCGCGACCTGGGCGATGGCTTCACCGACTTCCACCCCCTCCTGGCGGTTGATCGACAGGATCAGCCGCGCGGCGATGTTATGGTCCGCCGCCGAGCGCGTCACGGCGTCGCATACCCAGTCGGTCACCTCCTCGAACGGGAATCCGGAGACCGCCGAGAGCGCCCTGGGGTTGAAACGCAGTTCCAGGTAGCGCAGGTTGTCGGCGGCGGCGTCGGCCACCACCTCGTAGGCGAAGCGCGAGATCGTCTCAGGCGTGCGATAAAAAAGGCGCAGGGTGCTGAATTTCTGCAAGTAGGCGCGGTTGTCGCCCCGGCGGTTCGCCATGGTCACCAGCGCGCGCATCTCATCGAGGTTCCGGGCCGGCACATCGATGCCGTCGCGCTGGGCGATCTCCAGGAGACTTTCCAGGCGTAAAGACCCCTCCAGGTGGCGATGAAGCTCGACCTTGGGGAGGCGTCGAAGCAACTCGCGTCGCGTCAGGTCACGGTTCTGCGCCGTCATCATCCTGGACCGCAGGCAACGTGAAGGTGAAGGTGCTGCCCTTCCCCACTTTGCTTTCCACCCACACCCTGCCGCCGTGCGCTTCGACGATGCGCTGGACAATCGCCAGACCCAGCCCGACGCCGCCCCTCTGGTAGCTGGTAATGGGGTCTACGACGTAGAAGCGCTCGAACACAAACGGCAGCTTGTCCATCGGGATGCCGATGCCGGTGTCACAGATGGAAAGCCGGGCGAAGGATTCGCCCTTGCTGGGGGGGCGGGTCATGATCGTGATGACGCCGCCGTCGGGCGTGAACTTCACGGCGTTGTTAATCAAGTTATGGATGACCTGGTTGATCCGGTCGCGGTCAATCCGCACCGGGATCGCACCCGGCGCGAGTTCGGATCGAATGGTCAGGCGCCGGGTGTCCGTCGTCAGGCCGATTTGTGCGTCCATGACGGCGCGCGTGGCAACTTCATTCAAATCCTGCACGGTCAGGTTTAACGTCGCGGGAGTGATCCGTTCCAGCGCCAGAATGTCGCTGATGAGCCTGGACACAGAGTCGGTCTTTTCGTTGATGACGGTCAGCGCCTCGATCTGCTCCTTGGTCACCGGCCCCAGTTCGCCGTCGCGGATCAGGCCGATATAGCCTTTCAGGAAGGTGAGGGGGTTGCGCAGCTCGTGCGTGACGTTGGCAACCATTTCGTTGCGTAGCTCGTTCAACTCCTTGAGTTCGGCGTTGGCGGCTTCGAGCTTTTCCGCCCGGTCGCGCAACGCCTCGTAGAGTTGGGCGTTCTCAATCGCCACCGCCACCTGTGACGCGGCAATGGTGAGCAGGCGCTCATGCCGCTCGGTGAAGGCGCGCGGCTGGTTGCTGTCGAGTGTCAGGGTGCCGATGATGTGATCGTGAACACGCAGAGGCACGGTGATGAGCGAGCGGACGCTGCGGTCGAAAAAGATGAAATCCGGCTCGGCATGGGTGTCGGGCACGTACATGCTCACGCCGGTCTGCACCACTTTCCCGCTAACGCCCTCGCCGACTTTGAGCCGGGCGACCTCGCGCCAGTGCGCGTCGATGCCTACCGAGGACTTAATCACGACTTCGTTCGTCGCCTCGTCCAGCAAGGCAATCGAAGCGCCCCGGACCCCGAATAGCTGGCGCAGGGTCGCTACCACCGTCTGGAGCACAGTCTCCAGATTGAGGTTGGAGATGGTCTGTTGCGCAAGGTCATACAGGGCGGTCATCTCGCGCAGGCGGTCCTGCGTTTCCTGGTAGTTGCGCGCGTTCTCCACGGCGATGGCCGCCTGATCGGCCAGCAGCCGCAGCAGGCGGGTCTCCTCCTCACGGAAAGGGCGCGGCAGTGCGTAGCCGACGATGAACACCCCCAGCACCTGCTCCATCCGCTTCATGGGGAAGGCCGCGAGCGCGCCGTGTGAGACGCCCTTGAAGTCTTCGTCGGCGAAGAGGGGATGAGCGCGCACGTCGCCGACGAGCAGCGGTTCCCCAGCGCGCGTCACCGCCTGCGCCACCGCTTTCAACAGGTGATCCGGCCAGTCGCCCAGGCACTCGCTCACCAGGTCATCGACCTGGCGCTGAGGCGACGGGTCTTGCTTTTCGGTGCGCAGGTGTTGCTGCGGCGCGCCGGCTTCATCAACGACGCTGATGCACAACGAGTTGGGCCGGGTCAGGTCCATCGCGGCCTGCGCGATGTGTTCCAGCGCAGCGACGGGGTTGGGCGCGGAGATGAGGGAGAGGCTGGTTTGCTGCAAGGCCTCCAGGGTGGCAAGGCGGTGCGCGGTCTCATCGAAAAGCTGGGCGTTGCGGATGGCGACGGCGGTCTGGCTGGCGACCGCCTCGATGAGCAGCGCGTCCTCGTCGCTGAAGGCATTCGGCTCCTGGCTCTGCACCGAGAGCACACCCACCGGCTGATCGCCGGCGGTCATGGGCACCATAAGGATGGAGCGCATAGGGCTGCCGCGCACCGAGAGCGGCACCGGCGGCTCCTGGCGCTCAGCGTCAAGAAGCACGACCGACCGCTGGTGCGCGATCACCCAGCCGACCAGAGTGCCGGCGGCAGGGCGCGTAAACGGTGCAAGGGGTTGTCCGCGATCATAGGAGAGCCTGAAATCGATGGTGTCGGTTTCCGCGTCGTACAGCGCGATATAGAAGGTGCTGGCGTCCATCAACGCGCTGATTTGCTGATGCACCAGTTGCAGGATTTCGTCAATGTCAAGGCGCGAGACGGCCAGCCCGATCTGGTAAAGCGCCGCCAAGCGGTCCGCGCGCGCGAGGGCCTGGTCGTAGCGGCGCGCGTTGTCAATGGCGACGGCGGCCTGCTGCCCAAACGCAAAAGCGAGGTCGGCGTGATGCTCGTTATAAAAGCCGGGTACGTGGTAATCCAGGTTCAGAACGCCCAGCACTTCGTCGCGCACCATCAACGGCACGCCAATCCACGAGCGGATGTATTCATTCTCTGGGGAGCGTATCCACATATCGGATTGCAGGGTGTCGGGGATGACCAGCGGGCGGCGCGCGCGGAACAGGTACGCGAAGGTGGCATGCCGCTCAAGCGCCCCCTCAAACTCGGCAGGATACTCTTTAGGGTACCCCTCGGCGCGCGCTACCCGATAGCCGTCACGCTCGCGCAATAAGATGGAGGCCGAGTCGAACGGCAACACCGCACACAGATGCCGGAAGATCAACTCAAGCAGGGCGGGCAGGTCCGGGGCGCTGGCGAGCGCCTGCCACACAGAGTTGAGCGCTTCCAGTTGCGCGACGCGGCGTTCCAGCGCGTCGGGCGCGGGGCGCACCACCACCGCCCACTCGTCAGGCGGCGTCACCTCGACGAAGGTGAGCTGGGCCGGCAGCCCGTTGCACAGGGGCGCTTCCACCCGGTCGGGCGCGCCCTGTTTCAGGTAAGTCTCCCACGCGCTGCGCACGCGGTCCCGCGCGGCTTCGGCGCACCAGCAGGCAAAGTGCGCGCCGCGCCAGGTCTGCGCAGACCCGTCGATCAGCTCCGCCAGCGTCGGGCTGGCGGAGATAACGACGCCGTCGGCCTGGACGGCCAGCACGCCTTCAAACTTACCACGCATCGCCCCACCCACAGACGGTTATCCGATTTACGATTTACGCGCTCATCATCCGCCGCTCATCCGCGTTCGCTGAGCAGCCACCCCCAGTATCGCCACGAGACGATCGCGCTGACGGTCAACCCGACTGCCATCGGCGCGCTGAAGGTCAGAAGGTAGAACCCCTCGTCGTATAAAATGCCCGCACCATCATCCACGTTGAGGCTCAGCACGTAGAGCAACTCAAACAACGCAGCCACGCTCACCAACGCAGCGGCGACGTAGAACCATCGGTAGTACGGAGGCGTATTCGTCACCGCGCCCAGGCGTTGGCTGAGCATTCCCAGCACGAGCAGCGTCACGGCGACGGCTAAGGGAGCCAGCGCTCCCAACAAACTGAGCAGCGTTTCGATGACTTCCATTCGGTTTTAATGAAGTGATTCAAGCTTTTGAGCCAACGACCGCGGTGCGTGCGGTGCTTGTCGTGTTGGCGGACACCTCACCCCCCGTCCCCCTCTCCCGGCTACGCCGGACTATAGCCGCAAGCGGAGAGGGGGTGTCGCGCCGCAGGCGAGACGGGGGTGAGGTAGAGAAAGGCCTTAGCACGGCCACCGGTTGGCGTAAGTTTGAATCAGTTCAATGATATTTTGATCCCCAATCCCGTTTGGCGCTACCGGCCTCTGGTCATCTGCCGGTAGAGCGACACGCACAGCGCGATTTGCATCACCGCGCCCAGAAACCACAGCAACCCGCCAAGGGCATCCCCGGCGATCTGTCCCAGGCTGGCGTACCGCAGTGTGCCGCCCAGGAAGAGCGCCAGCGGCGCGAGGAAAAGCTGGTAACGGGTCATTTCGCCGGAACTCTTCTCGTAAAACCGGGCGATCAGGAAGATGATGCCGGTCAGGATGGCGAGCAACACCCAGATGTACAGGGTGACAATCTGTGAAAGGTTGACGCTCCCCATAGGCGTTGGGCTATTTGTTAGCGCCCGGAAAAGCCTGGGCAAAAGCGTCGCGCATCCGACGGCGCGGCGTGCCCGTGAAAATCCCCTCCTGATTCTCAAACCGTGTTTGGACCTCCATGCCGTTTGCGCCGATGGTGAACTCCCTGATGTCCTTGTCGTGATCGCTCCCGCGCAGCTTGAGCACCAGCAACGCCTTGCGCACCGCGCTCTCAATCTCGACGAAGCGCAACAGGAGGTAGCTATCGACCACGAACGCCAACCCGCTGTCTTCCGCGTCGCCGGGTTCGCCCAGCAGCGCGGGATTCTCGCGGGTGAGTACGCTGGTGAAGCCCAGCCGTTTCAGACTGTTCAGGAACTCATAGACGATGCCCCGTAACTCAACCGCGTCGCTGGTCATGCGCTCGAAGTGCGACAGGCTGTCGATGAGGACGCGCTGCGCGCCGACTTCGGCGGCCAGGCGCTCGATCTGCCCGTTGACCTGCTGAAGGTCGAGTTTGGTCACTTCCGGGCTGGTCATCACGACGCGCAGCTTGTTCTGCGCTTCCAGCGCCTTAAGGTCCCAGCCAAAGCTCAGCGCGTCGCGGTAGTACTGCTGCGGGAACTCCTCAAAGGTGAGGATCAGCCCTGGCTGCCCAAACTGCACGGCTCCGTTGTAGATGAATTGCATCCCCAGCGTGGTCTTGCCCGTGCCGGGCGCGCCTTCAACCAGGTTGGCCGTCTCTGGTAGGAAGCCGCCGTTGAGCATTTCGTCCAGGCCCTGGATGCCGGTTTTCACGCGCTCCATCGCGGCCTCCTATTTCATGCCCCGGATGACGTGGTAAATGGCCTTGACGCGGAACTGGCGGTCGTCGCACGCCAGGATGAACCGGTCAATCAGCGCGCGCATCTCCGCGTCGGTCGCCAGGGTGTATACCTTGTAGTTGCCGACCTGCTGCATCTCCAACACGCCGGACCGCGCCAGCTCAATGAGTTCACTCTCAATGGTGCGCGGGTCGCGCCCGGCGTACCGTGCGATGTTCTCGGCGGTGTCGGTGGTGTGTGGGTTGTCGTGGAAAAAGCGGACCAGGTCCCACTTGATGAACGAGTTCACTTTGGTGCGCAAGAACTCCAGCAGCTTGGGGTCCATATCGTCCATCAAGCGCGCCGCCATATCGTCACTGCTCATAGCTTTCCCCCTAGCATCGCTCGCTTAACTTAGCTCCTGACCGAAAGCCGCCTTCGGGTTGCAGCCAAGGGGCTTAAGCCCCTCAGCTGAGGGCTTCTCAACGTCGCCGTCTGCGGCTGACGCCGCGCTTGACCTCGTCCTGGTTCACGGTCTGCCGCTGTTTCTGGATCTCCCGGTAATGGCAGTTCTTAAACTTCTTGCCGCTGCCGCACGGACAGGGATCGTTGCGGCCCACGTTGGCCCACTGGTCGGCGCGGACGCTGGCCGCCCCTCTGCCATCGCCCCGGTTGGTCTGGTACCGTATCTGGCGCGGCTGCGGCTGCTGCACCTGGGGTTCCACGCGGTAGATCAGCTCCACCACCTGGCGCTGAATCTGCCCCAGGAGTTGTTCCCACATGGCGTGCGCCTCGCGCTTGTACTCCACCAGGGGATCGCGGTGGCCGTAAGCTTGCAGCCCGATGCCTTCGCGCAGCATATCCAGGTCGGTCAGGTGGTGAATCCACAGATTATCGACCACTTGCAGAATCACGCGCCGCTCGGCGAAGCGCATGAACGGCGCGCCGCCCACGTCAATGTCGGCAAAGCGCGCCTCGCGCGCCTCATACACCTGCACGGAGGCCTCCACCAGCTGTTGGGTGATCTCCTCGCGGCCCAGGCCCTCCCAGGCGTCGGGGTTGACCTCCCTCGGCACCGGGAAGATCGCCAGCGCCGCGCGGTGCAGCCCGACCAGGTCCCATTCTTCGGGATACTCGCCGGCAAGGTGCGACTCGGCCAGCGCCTCGATTTCCTCGCGTACCATGCGCAGGATTTGCTCGCGCAGGTTGTCAGAGTCAAGCACTTCGCGGCGCTGCTTGTAGATCACCTCGCGCTGCTTGTTAATCACGTCATCGTATTCGAGCAGACGCTTGCGGATGTCGAAGTTGTACCCTTCCACGCGCACCTGCGCCTGCGCGATGGACTGCGTGATCCAGCGGTGCGTGATGGGCGCTTCCAGGTCTTCATCCTGGCCCAGCCGGCCCAACATCCCGCTCATGAAGTTCTTGATGCGCTCTCCGCCGAAGCGCCGCATCAGGTCGTCTTCGAGCGAGAGATAGAATTGCGACGAACCGGGGTCGCCCTGGCGGCCAGCGCGCCCGCGCAACTGGTTGTCGATGCGCCGCGCCTCGTGCCGCTCGGTGCCGAGGATGTGCAACCCACCCAGCGCCACGACGCGCTCGCGGTCGGCGGCGCATTCGGCCTTCGCTTCGGCGAGCGCGGCCTCCCACTCTTCCGGCGTGGCCTGGGTGATCTCCAGGCCGCGCTTGCGCAGCTTCTCGCGCGCCACGCCCTCCGGGTTGCCGCCGAGCAGGATGTCCACGCCGCGCCCGGCCATATTCGTGGCGATGGTCACCGCGCCCGACTGCCCGGCCTGCGCGATGATAACGGCCTCGCGTTCGTGGTGCTTGGCGTTGAGCACCTTGTGGGGGATATTGGCGCGCTCCAGCAGGCGCGAAAGCCGCTCGGAGGTCTCGATGGCGGCGGTGCCGACCAGCACGGGCCGCCCGGCCTTGTGGAGCCGTTTTAACTCCTCGACAACCGCGTTGAACTTGGCCTTCTCGGCGATAAAGACCAGGTCGTCCATATCCTCGCGGATCACCGGCTCGTTGGTGGGGATGACCGTCACCTCAAGGTTGTACGTCTTCTCGAACTCTTCCGCTTCGGTGGCAGCGGTGCCGGTCATGCCGGCGAGCTTTTTGTACATGCGGAAGTAGTTCTGGAACGTGATGGTGGCGAGGGTCAGGTTCTCGCGGCGGACCTCGACGCCCTCTTTGGCCTCGATGCTCTGGTGCAGCCCTTCGGAGTACCGGCGGCCATACATCAGGCGACCGGTGAACTCGTCCACGATAATCACCTGGCCGTTCTCGACGATGTAGTCCTTGTCGCGGTGATAGAGCACCTGGGCGCGCAGCGCGTTGTCCAGGTAGGGAAGCATCTCGGAGAACTCCGGGTCGTACAGGTCAACCGCGTCGCGGCCCAGCTCGCGGCGCAGCATCTCCTGCACCTTTTCGATGCCCGCCTCGGTGAGCGTGACGTTGCGCATCTTCACGTCTTCAACGTAGTCGCCGTCGGGTTCCTCGTCCTCGACGCTCGCCGCGCTGCTCGGTTCGAGGCGGCGCACAAACCTGGCGAACAGCCGGTAATAGGGCGAGGGAGCCTCCGCCGGGCCAGAGATGATCAGCGGCGTGCGCGCTTCGTCGATGAGGATGTTGTCCACCTCGTCCACGATGGCGAAGTAAAGTTCGCGTTGCACAGTCTGGCGCTTATCGACCACCATGTTGTCACGCAGGTAGTCGAAACCGAACTCGTTGTTGGTGCCGTAGGTGATGTCGGCCAGATACGCCTCGCGGCGCGTGGCCGGGCGGAGGTGCTGGTAGCGCTCGTCGTCCGAAACGAAAGCCGGGTCGAAGAGGAACGAGCCTTTACTGGGGTCTTCGGCAGCAGCCTGGATCACGCCTACTGTCACGCCCAGCAGGTGGTAGATCGGTCCCATCCACTGCACGCCGAACTTGGAGAGGTAGTCGTTGGGCGTCACCAGGTGCGCGCCGCGCCCCTCCAGCGCGGCGAGGTAGAGCGGCAGCGTGGCGACCAGCGTCTTGCCTTCACCGGTCTTCATCTCGGCGATCTTGCCCTGGTGCAGCACAATGCCGCCGATCAGTTGCACATCGTAGGGACGCAGGCCGATGGTGCGTCGTGCTGCCTCGCGCACCACCGCGAATGCCTCCACCAGCAGATCGTCGAGCGTCTCGCCGTCCGCCAGACGCGAACGGAACTCGTCGGTCTTGGCGCGCAGGTCAGCGTCGGCCATGCGCTGGACCGATGGCTCCAGCGCGTTGATTGCATCGACGATTTCCTGATGGCGCCGGATTTCGCGCTCGTTGGGATCGCCAACGATTTTGCTTAACACTTTGCGAAACATAACTGTCCTAAAAACCCTTACTCAACTTCCCGAACCATTCCATAGAGCCGACTTACCGTAGGGGTCGGGAGTCATTATAGCATAGTCGCGCCCATGCAGAAACCGGCGTTATTCTACGCCAATGCTGCTTTGCAAGATCGGCTAAGAACCTATCCGAAAAACCGCTCTGGTCACCGCGGACAGGGGGC
>DAOTXU010000176.1:0-7094 GCA_034435135.1 Anaerolineae bacterium
GCGGCCTGCTCGCGGCTGCTGCCCGCGCCCCAGTTCTTGCCGGCCACGATCACGTCGCCCGACCTGACCTCCTTCGCAAAGCGCGGGTCGAGGTCTTCGAGCGCGTGTTGCGCCATCTCGGCGGGGTCGCTGACGGTGTAGGTGTACTTGCCGGGGAAGATCACGTCAGTGTTGACGTTATCGCCGTACTTCCACACGCGGCCTGTGGTGCTGTTGGGCATGGTGGGTTACTCCGATAGCTGATTCTGGCGGTTAACGTATGCCAGAACATACTGAATAAAGCGATCAAAGTCGCTGAGGTCGTTCTGGATAACCTCGTAAATCTGCCTGTTATCTATGTACCGGTAGGTGTGCACGAGAGCATTACGCATTCCTACCATCCTGATGAGTGTTGGCAGAAAATCATTTGGAACAATGCCCAATGTGTTGAGCTTTTCCATCGCCTCTTGAGCACTACCGGCAGAGATGCCTTCTGAGGCAACGATATGGCGCGCGATGTCAATACACGCTTCAATGGAAACGCGCAAGCGCTCCCGCGCCAGGTCAATGGAGTCCACATCGACCAGAAACGCATCCAGCGATTGTGGGGGTCGGGTGCGCAACCTCTCTTGATAATCGCGCAGCGTTTCGAGCAACTGGCCGATGATCGTAACATCAACCACCAAGCATCTCCATCAGGTTCCTCATGTAGGCACGGTAATACGCTTCGAGGCGTGGGCGCTCAATCGCGCATTCATCCCGAATGCGCTGCTCATAAGCCAGGCGGTAGGTTTCATCACGCGCGTAGATAGGCACTCCTTCTGTCACGATGGCGCCCAACAGCAGTAGGGGCATATTGTTCATCTGTCCCACTTCAACCTCTAAAGAAGTACCGGAGCCTTCCCGTAAGCGCCAATCAAGCTCCAAAGCAATCATAAGCTGATCGTAGCTGGAAACGTCGTCATCAAACAACACACCCACATCCACATCGCTGAGGGCCGTCGCCGCCCCGCGCGCCACCGAGCCGTAGACATACGCCAGCCGCACCGGGTACTGCGCCAGGACCGCCGGCGCGCCGGCCTTCAGTTGTTCAAGAATGCGGGCCGAGTCAACAGGTTCGCCCATCACAAATCCTTCGGGTGCGCAATCACCCCCGCGACCGCGCTCGCGGCGACCACCGCCGGGTTTGCCAGGTAAATCTCCGCCTCTTTGGTGCCCATCCGCCCCTGGAAATTGCGGTTCGCGCTGCTGATCGTCACCTCGCCGACCGCCGGCACGCCCATATGGTTGCCCATGCACGGCCCGCAGCCGGGGCTTTCAACCACCGCGCCAGCCTCGACAAACGTGGCGATGTAGCCCGCCGCGAGCGCCTGCCTGTACACCTCCATGCTCGCGGGAATCACAATCATGCGCGTGCCGGGGGCGACTTTGCGGTCGCGCATCACCTCGGCGGCGGCGGCCAGGTCCTCAAGGCGCGCGTTCGTGCAAGTGACCAGGAACGCCTGATCGACACGGATTCCCACCACCTGCGAGAGCGGCGCGACGTTGTCAACCGTGTGCGGGCGCGCGACCATCGGCTCGATCTGGCCGGCGTCATAATTCACGTCAACGGCGTAGGCGGCGTCCAGGTCGGGATAGATCGGTGCATAGGGGCGGCGCGCGCGGCCTTGCAGGTATTCAAACACCTTGCCGTCGGGCGGGATGTAACTGTTCTTCGCGCCCATCTCCGCCATCATGTTGGGCAGCACCGCGCGGCTGGCGAGCGACATCCGCTCGATAGCCTCGCCGTTCCACTCAACTGACATATAGATGCCGGCGTCCGCGCCCAGGTCGCCGATGACCTTGAGCGCCAGGTCCTTCGCGGTCACGCCTTCGTTGAGCCGTCCGTGCACCGTGATGCGCATACTCTCCGGGACGCGCAGCCACAGCTTACCCGTCGCCCAGATCGCCGCGACCTCGCTGCGCCCGATCCCCGTGCCGAACGCGCCCATGACCCCGGCGTGCGGCGTGTGGCTGTCCGCGCCGAGCACGACCTCGCCGGGCAGCGAGAGGCCTTCCTCGACCAGCACCTGGTGGCAGATGCCGCGCCCCACGTCGAAGAAGTATTTCACGCCCTGCGCCTTCACGAATTCGCGCACGACCCGATGGTTCTCGGCGTGCTTTGTGGTGGGGGCGGGAGCGGCGTGGTCGAGCGTGATCGCCAGCCGTTCAGGGTACAGCACCTTCTCCACGCCAAGCTCTTTGAACGTGCCGTAGATCGCGGCGGTGTTGTCGTGGCTCAGCACCACGTCCGGCTCGATCTCCACGATCTGCCCCGGCACGGTATAGGGTAAGTCGGCTTTTTTAGCGAGAATCTTTTCGGCGAACGTTTGGCCCATGTTGACTTCTCCGCGTCTCGTTCGTCTGTCGGTTTGCTGGGAAGTGTGCACACCCATTTTACATCGAGATGGGGCGCGCTGACGAACAAAAAACGCCCCCGGTGCGGTCGGAGGCGCGAGCAAACAGGCGATGTATGCTCAATCCGCAGCGACCGAAGCAGGAGACGCCCGGCTCTGTTTTTCCTCGGCATCCATAGAGCCTAGCCCCCTGGCGATGCAGGTCAGCACCCACTGATTAAGGCTCACGCTCTCTACCTCGGCGCGCTCGGCAAGCTCGCGGTGCAGAGATTTCGGCAGACGAAGAAGGAACTTGCCGCTGTATTCTTTGATCTCAAACGGCTTAGGCTCAGGGATCTTTAACCTGTCTTCCAACGCACCTTCAAGCCAAAGCTCCATCGCCTCGCGGATCATCTCGCCTGCTTCTTCCCACGAGTCGGCCTCGGTCATACAGCCAGGCAACTCAGCAACTTCGGCAAACCAGGTGCCATCGTCATAGGGGATTAATTGAATTGTGTACGGCAGCGACAGGTAGTACTCCAGATTCTTCTCTGTCATCATCCTTTTCCTGATCGCTCAGAACATCACTGGCTTCTAGCGACTCGATTATGTTGAGCACCTTCTTCACATAAAATTCTCTCACATGTGGTCGCCTGAACGGAATAACCACCCGCCCGATTCCCAACTCAGCACCCCCGCTCGTGCTTATATGTGTGGTGGCTTCCCCTTACGTCAACCAGATGGAAGCGTATAGCATTTGAGAAGACGCTCAAGGTCGCCGAGCGATACATGCTTTGGGTTCTGCGCGATCTTCGCGCGCAGTTTTTCGCGCTTTGTCATAGTCTATAGTACCATATATAGTATCACAGCGCAAGGGATTATATTCCCGCCGCCTCAATCCGCACCCGATCCCCATCACCCACCGCCTTGAAGGCCGTCGCGTCGTCGAGCACCCGCCCCAGGATGTTCACCGGGCTGGCGGCGACCGGCTCCTGCCCCGCGCTGGCGGGCGTCGGGCCGAAGAAGATACAGAACGCGCGCCCAGTCGGCCAGTAGCCCAGCTCGCCCACCGTCACTTCTTCGCGCGCATCCGGTTCCAGGCCCGCCTGAACCGGGATGGCGAAGTACACCTCGTCGCCCCAGGTGTTGGCCCGCGCCTCGATGGGCAACGCCTCCCAGACCGCGCGCGCCGTCGGGCTGTCGTTCAGTTCTGCCTCGGCGCTCACGTCGCCGCTGGCGATGCGGATTTTGGGCATGTCTTTCCCCTCCTTGTCATAAAACACGATTAAGAAAGCGTGGAAGCTCGAAGGCTCCCAGCTTCGAGCTTCCAGTAACCCGTTTCCAGCGCTGGCATCTACAACAACCCGACCCGGCTGTTATCGCCCAACGTCAGCTTGAACGCAGTCGGTTTCACCAGCGAGCGCCCCAACTCGACATTGCGCCCGATCAGGCTGTCCTGAATGCGCCCCGGCACGTCTTTGATGACGCTGTTCTCCAGCACGATACTGCGCTCGATCTCGCTGTTCTGGATCAGCACGTCGTGGTAGATGCTTGTGAACGGTCCGACGTAACTGTTGATAATGCGCGCGTTCTCGCCGATACTCGTCGGCCCGCGAATCACGCTGTTAATGATCTCCGCGCCCGACTCAATCGTCACGCGCGAGTCCACCTGCGAGTCACGATCCACGAAGCCCTCGATCTTCGGCTCCAACTCCTCCAACACCAGGCTGTTGGCGTCGAGCATGTCGCCGGGCCGTCCGGTGTCGATCCACCAGCCGCGATGGATGTAGGGGTACACGACATAGCCGTTATCCACCAGCCATTGGATCGCGTCGGTGATTTCAAGCTCGCCGCGCGTCGAGGGCTTGATGGCGTCGGTGGCCTCGAAGATATGGTGGTCGAACATGTAAATGCCCACCAACGCCAGATCGCTCTTCGGCTCCCTGGGCTTCTCGACCAGACGCACTACGCGGTCATCTTCCAGTTCGGCGACGCCATACTGTTGCGGCTCCTTGACGCGCGTGAGCACGATCTGGCTGTTCCACTCGCCGTGATGCGCAAAGTCGGCGATGAGCGGGCTGATGCCGCCCTGAATCACGTTGTCGCCCAGGAACATGACGAACCGGTTATCGCCAAGATAATCCTGTGAGGTTTTCACCGCGTGGGCCAGACCCAACGGCTGCGGTTGGTGAATGTACGTGATGTCCACGCCCCACCGCGAACCATTGCCCACCACCGCACGGATTTCGTCGCCTGTCTCGTTGCCGATCACGATGCCGATGTCCTTGATGCCGGCGTCGCGGATGGCCTCAATCACCCGGAACAAGATCGGCTTGTTGGCAACCGGGATCAGTTGTTTGGCGCGGGTGTAGGTGAGCGGATACAGGCGCGTGCCCTTCCCGCCGCTTAAGATCAGTCCTCTCATCATTGGCTATCTCCTTTCACGGATTGTGAAAAGGCCACTTCTGACAAGATCACGCGGTGAACCCGTCACTTCCATACGTCGTAACGGTGATAGTGACGGCGGTCATAGACCCACTGGCGGCGATCTCTTGCAGGCGGCTGCGGTAAGAGCATCATGAAGAGAAAACCCAGCGCCATCCCTGCGAGAAAGCCTCCGATGTGCGCGAAGAAAGCCACCCCAAACGGCACGCCCAGCGACAGGAACCCGTTGAACAGTTGCAACACGAACCAGAAACCAAGCACAAGCAGGGCAGGGACCTCAGCGATCTGGGCAAAGAAACCAAAGAAGACCAACCCGCGCACCCGCACCCCCGGATACAGCACCAGATACGCCCCCAAGACCCCGGCAATTGCGCCGCTCGCGCCGACCATCGGCGTCTGGCTCTGGGGATCGACCAGCGCCTGTGTAAACGCAGCGGCGGCGCCGCATACCAGGTAAAACGGCAGGAAAACCAGCTTGCCGAAGCGGTCCTCCACATTGTCGCCGAAGATCGCCAGGTACACCATGTTGCCGATCAGGTGGCTCCAACTGCCGTGAATGAACATCGAGCGCACGATGTCCAACGCCGCATCCAGGTTGAAGCTCTGGGTGACCTGGTAGGGGATCACGCCGTTGCTCAGGACGAATACGGTCAGTTCCCGCTGCGTGAGTGTGTTCTGGTACAGGAACACCAAGACATTGACGGCCACCAGCGCCCAGGTCAGATAGGGCCGCCGGTAAACCGGGTTGACATCCTGGAGCGGCAACATCTGACGAAGCCTCAATACCCCGCCGTCTTCGGCGCGTTGAGGAGCACCGTGCCCACCAACCGCACGCCCACGCGATCCAGCATCTCTTTGGCGCGCGCGGCGGAGTCGCGGCGGGTGGAGCCGGCGCGCACCACGAGCAACACGCCGTCCGCCTTCACGCCGAGCAGCGCCGCGTCGGTCACGCCGAGCACGGGCGGCGCGTCGAACACCACCACGTCGGCCTGCGCCTTGAGCGCCGCGATCACTTCGTCCATGCGCGCGCTGACCAGCAGGTCCGCCGGGTTGGGCGGCAGCGGGCCGCTCGGCAGCAGGGCCAGGTTCTTCACCGGCGTCTCGACGGCGGGCGGCGCGCTCAACGCCCCGGCTTCGAGCGCCATCGTGGTCAGGCCGCGTTCGTTGGCGACGCCCCATAGCGCGTGCTGGCTGGGCCGGCGCAGGTCGCAATCGACCAGCAGGGTGCGCCGCCCGCTCTGCGCGAGCGTGACCGCCAGGTTCGCCGCCGCCGTGCTCTTGCCCTCGTCCGGCCCCGGCGAGGTCACCACCAGCGCGCGGATCGGGTTGTCCAGGCTGGAGAAGACCAGGTTCGTGCGCAACATCCGGTACGCCTCGGCGGCCGGCGCGCTTGGGTTGGTCAGGGTAATCAGATTGGGTTGGCTATCTGACATGGGTTCCCCTTGTCTGTGTATCTTGGGGTTCCCGCGACTAAAGTCGCGGGCTAATCGTCGCGCCTTGATGCGCTGACACGATTAGCCGCCGACTTCAGTCGGCGGTACAAAGAAGCGTCTCTCACACCGCATCATCCGCGGGAATCTGCGCCAGCACCGGCGCGCCGAGTGCACGCTCCACGTCGTCGGCGCGGCGGATCACGTTCGCCTGCATGTATTCAAGGACAAACACGATCACGCCGCCGGCCAGCGCGCCCAGGATCGCGCCCGCCGCAACGTTGATCGTCGTCTTCGGGCTGAACTTGCCCACGTGCGGGATGTCGGTCGGGATGGCGTTGATCTGGTCCTCGCGGCGGACCTTCTGGTTCTCGGCGCTGCGCCACTCGACCAGCAGGTTGCCCCACGTCGCGGCGATGTCGTTCACCTGCGCCAGGCAGGTATTGAGTTCGGCCTCGTCGCCCTCGTTACATTCCTGGTCCACCTCAAGCTGGATGAGGAGCCGTGACGTGTCGGTGCTGAAGTGGGCGTTGCCGCGCAGTTCGGCGGGCATCATATCGAGTTGCAGTTGATCGATCACGTCCTTCGCGCGCAGGTCGGAGTTGAGCCAGCTCTCGTAGCCGCGAATCAGGCGCGTGGTCGCCTCGGTCAGGCCCAGGTCGTTGCGCGCCGGCTGGATAAACAGCGTGTACGTCGAGCGATAGACCGGCGTCTGCACCCGGCTGAGGATGAACGCCGCCGCCGCCGCCAGGACCGCCGTCAGGAGCACGATCCAGCCGCGCCGGAGGGCGATTCGGGCGTAGTCCATCAGGTTCATAGTCACTCCATGCGATTAAAGAGGTTCACCGCGAATAACGCCAATAAC
>DAOTXU010000177.1:0-16073 GCA_034435135.1 Anaerolineae bacterium
GCGGCATCGGGATGGTGTGCGCGGAGGTGCTCAAGGAGCTAACCGGCGAGAACACCCTCTACCAGCAAATTGCCTACCTGATGCGCTCCGGCGCGCCCGACTCGCTGGACCTGATGGTCTCGGCCAACTACGCACAGATGGCGATGGGCCTGGTCGAGCGGCGGCAGTGGGGCCGCATGGTGTGCCTGCAACGCGGCCTGTATACGGACATCCCGATCACCATGATTATGCAGGGCGTCAAGCGCGTGAACGTGGCCGAACTCTACGACCCCGACGAGTACATGCCGAAGGTGCGCCACGTCGTTGGGATGCCCATGTTTCTTATGTAGGCCGAGACCGATCGCACAGCAGACCTGGTCTAGCGGCGCAAGGGAGAATACCTGCGGACAGCGGGCTTAGCCCACTGTCTAGCTGAGGCTCGTATAGCCGGGGAGGGCGTTCATCCAGAGCGCCCTCTTGTTTTCAGATGCGGAGAGTGCGCGCAAGCGCAGAAGCCGTGCCAAACGGCCTTGACAAGAGCGCCGCTATCTCGTATACTTCCGGGCACTATGAGAACACTTACCGGGTTCGTGATGATGGGCATGTGCAGCTTGCCGTGGTCGCAGCGGCGCGGAGCACGCGCGCGACAAAGGTCGGTTGGGCTTGCCTGACCCACGACCCACGGCAGAGGTTATCACACCGCCGGCTCCGCAACCGGCGGTTTTCTTTTACATCTCTTCAGACACCAACTTGCACGAAGTCGATCGCGCCGTCGCGGCGGATCACACGAAATAGCTTCAACACGTGGACAAGGGGCCTAAGCCCCCTGCCCAGTAGTGTGCCGAAAAAGGAGATTTCACATGGCCGAGTACATCCATGTATCCGTCGCCTGGCCTTACGCCAACGGCGATTTGCACGTCGGGCACCTGGCAGGGGCGTACCTGCCCGCCGACATCTTCGCTCGCTACCACCGCCTGAAGGGGAACCATGTGCTGATGGTCTCCGGCTCCGACGCGCACGGCACGCCGATTACGGTGCAGGCGGACAAAGAGGGCGTCGCGCCGCGCGAGGTGTTCGAGCGCTACCACGCGCGCTTCTTGCAGACGCAAAAGGACATCGGCATCAGCTACGACCTCTTCACCCACACCGACACCGAGAACCACCACCGCATCGCGCAGGACTTCTTCACCCGGCTGCTCGAAGGCGAGTACCTGTACCGGGCCACGCAGAAGCAGCTTTACAGCGCCGCCGAGGGGCGCTTTCTGCCCGACCGCTATGTCGAGGGGACCTGTCCCATTTGCGGCTATCAAGACGCGCGCGGCGACCAGTGCGACAACTGCGGCAACCTGCTCAACGCCATCGACCTCATCAACCCGCGCAGCAAGACCGACGGTTCCACACCGGAAATCCGCGAGACCGAGCATTACTTCCTCGACCTGCCCGCGTTCACGGAACCACTGGCCGCTTACCTGAATCACGGCAAGGAGCATTGGCGGCCCAACGTGATTCACTTCGCGCGCAACTTCCTTGAGCAGGGTTTGCAGGGGCGCCCGATCACGCGCGACATCGAGTGGGGCATCCCGGTCCCGCTGGCCGGCTGGGAACACAAGCGGCTCTACGTCTGGTTTGAGGCGGTGATGGGCTACTTCACCGCCAGCGTGGAATGGGCGCACAACGCGGGTCAGCCCGACGCCTGGAAACGCTGGTGGTACAACCCCGACGCCAGAATCTACAACTTCATCGGCAAGGATAACATCCCCTTTCACACGATCATCTGGCAGGCGGAACTGCTGGGTGTGGATCGCCTCTACGAGGACGACCCGACCCAACACCTTAACCTCCCCTACGACGTGCCCGCCAACGAGTTCATGAACATCGAGGGCGCGCAATTCTCCAAGAGCCGCAACTGGGCGGTCTGGCTGCCCGACATCCTCGCGCGTTACGACCCCGACCCGATTCGCTACTACGTCACGGCGGTGATGCCCGAAACGCGCGACACTGACTTCACGTGGGAAGGGTTCGTGGCGCGCAACAACGAGGAGTTGGTCTCGTGGTGGGGCAACCTGGTGAACCGGGTGCTCAGCTTCGCGTACAAGCACTTCGGCGGCGCAGTGCCCGACCCCGGCGTGCTGCGCCCGGCTGACAGCGCGCTGCTGGAGAAGGTCGAGGGCGGCTTTGCGACCGTCGGCGGCCTGCTTGCAGAGGTCAAACTGCGCGCCGCGCTTGCGGAGGCGATGGCGCTGGCGCGCGAGGTCAACGTCTACCTGGACCGCGCGCCCTGGTTCGGCGTCCTCCAGACCGACCGGCAGGCCGCGGCGACGACGGTGTACACCGCGCTGCGCGCCATCGACAACCTGAAGGTGCTGCTCGCGCCGTTCCTGCCCTTCACCTGTGAGAAGCTGCACCAGTTCCTCGGCTATGCAGGGCGACTCTTCGGGGAGCAGCACATCGTGACGTATCAGGAAAGCGCGCGCTCACACCAGGCGTTGGTGTACGACGGGACTCCGGCGACCGGGCGCTGGTCGCCGGGCCAGCTTCAGCCGGGGCAGGCGCTCCGCAAGCCGGCGCCGCTCTTCAAGAAGCTGGACGAGAGCGTCATCGAACAGGAGCGCGCGCGCCTGGGGAAGTAGACGCGCGTCGAGCCGACGATCTGTGATACGGCTGTTACACCGCCAGGCGGAAAAGAGGGGTAGACTGAAAAAGACACAGTTGGTCGAGGTATGGCTGCGAATCGTTGTCAGCTCAGCGACGAAACCCTGGGGTAGCGCCTGCCGCCAGGGTTTCGTCTTTGGCTTAGAGGTCGTTTGCAAAGGGTTCCCCCGGCTGAAGCCGGGGGTGAATTCCCCACCGCGCCGTGGCTTTCCGGCGATGAGCCGCCGCCTTGAGTCGGCGGAACCTGAATAAACTTCCATGGCCGGACTTCTCAAATGGCCTCTAACAGTAGAAGCGTTCTTCTGCATCACTCAGAGGCCAGGCGCACCGTAGAAATGCGCGAAGCGTTGAATGGAATCAACTACATCCTCAAGAATAGTGGGCAGTTTGTGGAACGTGCGCAGTATCCTCAAGAAGTGTTGGGCACTTTCGTGAATGGGGAGTAGGATAGAGGATGGACGTGCTCAATGGTCGCTGCCGCCTCAAAAGGCGCCGGAAACTCTCCGCTATGTCCTTAGCTTCCAACTTCTAGCTTCATCCGATGAGACGATTCACTGACGTACACGCCTTTGTCACCGGCGGGTCGAGCGGGATCGGGCGCGCGCTGGCGCTGGAACTTGCCCGGCAGGGCGCGCACGTGCACATCGCCGCGCGCCGCGAAGCGCCGCTCGACGAAGCGCGCGCCCTGGTCGCGAAAGCGCGGCGGCACGCGGATCAGCAGTGCACGGCCCACCCGCTTGATGTGACCGACGCCGGGCGCGTCGGAGCGGTCTTCGACGCGCTGGCGGCCCGCCGCATGGCCCCGCAGTTGGTGGTCAACAGCGCGGGCGTGGTAGCGCAACAGTTGCCCCTCGATGCGACGCTGACGCACATGCCCGGCTACTTCGACATTACGCCGCCGGAGGTGTATCGCCACCTGATGGAGATCAATTACCTGGGCGCGGTGAACGTGTGCCGCGCCGTCGCGCCATACCTCCGGCGCGGCGGGCATATCGTCAACATAGCGAGCGGGTCGGCTTTCCTCCCGCTGCCCGGCTACGCGGCTTACGTCGGCTCGAAGTGCGCGCTGGCGGGTTTCAGCGAGGTGTTACGTCATGAGATGCGTCCGCGCGGCGTGAGGGTCTCGGTGGCCTATCCGGAGGACACCGACACGCCGCAACTCCACGCCGAGCGCGCGTCGCGGGCGCGCGAGATCAACGCCATCGGCGCGCTGTCGTCCATCATGAGTGCGCAGAAGGCCGCGCGCCTGATCCTGCGCGGCGTGCGGCGCGGCGCGTTTCATATCCCGCTGGGAACGGATGCGGCGATCATCTTCCGGCTGCTGCGCCCGCTAGAATGGGCCAAGTTTCTGATCCTGGACGCGATCCTGGCGGTCGCGCGCCGGCGCAGACAACAAGGTCCCGGACAAGGAACTTAAGCCCCTTGTCTGAAAGAGATGCGGATAGAGGTGGGCGCATGAGTAAGGAGAAGCCCGGCGTAACGCAGCGCGGCGAGTGGCGCAGGTGGCTCGGCCCGATGATCCCGTTTCTGGCGCTGGGCGTGGTCTTGCTGGTGGCGCTGTGCGTTCTGGTCAGCGCAGTGATCGTTTCCACGCCGGCCCTGCCGACGGACACGCCTACGCCCGGCCTTTCGATGGCGCAGGCCCGTGACACCGCCACTGCTCAGGCTGCTGCCACTCAACACGCGGCGCAGCAGACAGCGCCCCCAACCCGCTTCCCGACGTTGACCCCCAGCCCCACAATCACGCCGATCCTGTCGAGCTATCCCTTCGGCGTCGCGGATGAACAGGTCAAATACCACCCATACAGCGGCGGGTGCGACTGGCTAGGCGTAGGCGGCGATGTGGCGGATATGAACGATAATCCCCTTCAGGGAGTACGTGTGCATGTGTGGGGCGATGGGGTTGACCAGTTGGTTCTCAGCGGCACAAGCGGCGACTGGGGTCCCGCCGGCTGGCAGGTCAAGCTGGCCGAGGCGCCGAAAGTAGCGCGTTACCACGTCCAGTTGGTGGCTGCTGATGATAGCCCGCTCTCGCCGGTGGTCGCGTTTGACACGCGCGATTCGTGCGTCGAGAACCTGGTCATGGTCCGGTTCTTGCAGATTGCCCTTATGGATGATGAGTAAGGGTGTGGTAGAAGTTGCGCTTAAGCCCAACCGATTGTACAGTTTGAAGCGCAGACTAGGCGTTTTGAGGAGGCGAGTCCAGTGCACATCATCAGGGGAATTGGCGGGAGAAAGTCGGCGTTGATGGCGCTCTGCATGGTCATGATCCTTGCCGCCGGGTGTTATCAGCCGGCTTCTATCGAACCTCAGCAGCCGACTATCGGCAGCGACCGGGTGCAACCGACCCATACCATCGAGGCGCTCCCGGCCACGCCGACAGCCCCATCCCAAACCCAGCCGCCGCCGGGCCAACCCACTCTCCTGCCGATTGCGGCCAGCGCAACCGCGATGAAGGCCACCCTTGAAGCCGGCGGGGTGGATCTGCCCACGCAGGAGCCTTCTGCCGGCGCGACGCAGCCGGCCCCAGACGCGCAAAGCGAGCCGCCTGGCCCCGGCCAATCAGAGATGACCCCCACGTCTGTGGACGACTCGCCGCTGGTGACGCCCACCCAGTTGCCCATCGGAGCGGCGGCTGAAGGTTGCGTGCACGCCATCCAGCCCGGTGAGACGCTCTTCAGCCTGGCACGGCAATGGAACACGACCGTCGATGAAATCGCCATCCTCAACGAAATCTCGAATCCCAACAGCGTCGCGGCGGGCACAGAGCTTAAGGTCCCCAACTGCGAAGCCGGCGAGACCGTCGGCGGCGCACAGCCAACCCAGGCCAGCAGCGGCGGCGGGCAGGTCTACGTCGTGCAGCCCGGCGACACGGTGTTCGGCATCGCGCGCCGGTTCGGCGTGACCCCGCAAGACATCATTGACGCCAACCCGGCGTTGCAGGCCAACCCCGATCAGCTCAGTGTGGGGCAAGAACTAATCATCCCGTAAGCGCAGAGGGCAACGTCAGATGTGGCGTCTGGGAGAGAGTGAACTGATTCAAACTTACGCCAACAGCTGGCCGTGCTAAGGCCTTTCTCTACCTCACCCCTGTCTCGCCTGCGGCTCGCCACCCCCTCTCCGCGTGCGGCTATAGTCCGGCGTAGCCGGGAGAGGGGGACAGGGGGTGAGGTGCCCGCCAACACGACAAGCACCACACGCACCGCGGTCGTTGGCTCAAAAGCTTGAATCACTTCAGTGAAAGGCGCTCCTTTTCAAAGGGAGCGCCTTTTTGAGCTGCCGGGTCAGGTCAGGCAGGTTCAGGAAGTCGCCTGGCTGAAGAGCGCAATCAGCGCGTCGATGTCCGCTGTCCCTGTGTCGCCGCTCAGGCATTGGGCCGCGTAACTGCGCGCAAGGACCAGGCCGGTCTGGTAGGTGGCCTGGCGCATGGCGTTGAGCTGCGCCATGACCTGCGTGCAGTCGCGCCCTTCCTCGATCATGCGTTGCACGCCGCGCGCCTGCCCTTCGATGCGTCGCAAGCGTGCGATCAGGTCCTTTTTGACTTCTTCGCGGTTAAGCGGTTCCACATCGTCCTCTATCTGCGAGCGCACGGCTCACCTTGAACGTCGGGGCGCTCAGAGGGACGGCCCGCAGCTTGCCGAGGACGCGCTCGCCGCACTGGACGCGCCCGTGACTGCCGCCGCGGAGACTCCCTTGCGCGCCTGGGTGCTGCCGCATTGCGGGCACCTCGGCTCGACCGGCTTGGAAATGCTGCGCACGAACACCTCAAAGGGCGCGCTGCACACTTCACAACGGTACTCGTAAATGGGCATTCGACACCTCGGTGAAAGCGAATTGCATACCCTACTAGGGTATAGTATATCGCGGCAGCGAAGACCTGTCAACGCCCGCTTTGAGGGCCAGATCGCCTGAGGTCCCGCCCACGCGCGCTAATGCTACGTTAAAGTAAAGGTTGTATAATTGCCCCAATATTTGGAGACAGACGGCGTATGAAGGAGTTGCGCAGCCGACCGGGTTTGTTCGCCGTGCTGATGTTCGCCAGCATGGTCTTGATCATCCTGTCGCTGACCGGCGCGCTCGCCCCGCTGGAAAGCATCATCTCCATCCCCCTGAACCTTGTTCAGGGCGTGGTGAACGACGTGGTGACCGGCGTCACCAACACCGTGTCGGAGTTCGCCAACATCCGCGACCTGCAAGAACGCAACCTCGACCTGGAGCGCAGCCTGGCGCGCCTGCAAGCCGAACTGGTCGAACTGCGCGAACTGAAGCACGACTACGAGCGCATCGCCGGCCTGCTCGATTACACCTCCACGACGGTGAACCGCGAGTACGTGACCGCCGACGTAATCGGGCTGGACACGAGCGGGTTCATGCGCACCATCCACATCAACCGGGGCGCGCGCGACGGCGTCGCGCCGGGGATGCCCGTCGTCACGGAACTGGGCCTGGTGGGGCGCGTCGCCCAGGTGCGCGCCGCTTTCAGCGAGGTGACGCTCATCAACGACCCCAACAGCAGTGTGAGCGCGCGCCTGCAAACCTCGCGCGCCGACGGCAGCGTGCGCGGGCAGCTATCGGGCACGCTGCGCATGGAACTGATCCCGCGTGAAGCGGAAGTCACCCCCGGCGAGTTGGTGGTCACGTCGGGGTTGGGCGGCGCGCTTCCCCCTGGCCTGGTGATCGGGCAGGTGACCAGCGTCCGCCGTTTTGAGTTCGAGCTTTTCCAGGAGGCGGAAGTGCGCTCGCTCAACGACTTCGACCGGCTGGAGTTCGTGCTGGTCATCACCAACTTCGAGCCGATGGATTTGAGCACGTTTGACCGACCGGAGGCGCAGCCGTAAGCGCGCTCCCGAAAGGGTTGGGACAAGGGCTTAAGCCCCTTGTCCCGGATGGTCAAACCGTTTCGGGTAGACTCTCGCGTGGCTGTCGGCAGGAACCATGGGCGCATTTTTCGGCATTTTGCTGCTCAGCCTGGTGGCGATCTTGAAATCGACGCTCATGCCGAACTTGCGGCTGCTGGGCGGCGCACCCGACCTGATGCTGATGATGGTAGTGTCCTGGGCGCTGGTGGCTCCTTACACCGAGGCCTTCTTCTGGGCGTTCGCGGGCGGTATCGCACAAGACCTGCTCTCTGGCGCGCCAGTGGGCGCGTCATCCATGGCGTTGCTGATGGTTGCGCTCGTGGGGAACCTGTTGCAGCGGCAGCTATACCGCAGCAACATCATCATCCCGCTTTTCGTGACGCTGGTGGGGTCGGTGATCGCCCACCTGGTCACGATGGCCGTGCTGGCGCTGACCGGGCACACGATGAATTGGATTTACAACCTGGCCTATGTTACCATGCCTACCGTCGTGCTGAATATCGCCCTGGTGCTGCCGGTCTTTATCGGGATGGCGCGCCTGTACGAGCGTCTCAACCCGCGCATCGAGGCGTTTTGATCGGAGTTGGTTGCTGGAAGCTCGAAGCGGGAAACTGGTTGATGGGAGTGAAGCGATGAGGCAAAGGCTCCAGTGGTTCAGCCGCACTGTTTCGGCCCTGGACAAGGGGCTTAAGCTCCTTGTCCGCGCCAGTTCCACCCCTGTACCGACGCAAAGCGCGGGGGGTGCTGGCGTCTGCACTCTATAATCCCCGCCATGTTTGCGCCTAAGCGGTTCGAACCCTTCCGCGGTTGGCGGCTGACGCTTTTCCAGGTGGTCGTCGTGTTGTCGCTCGTCGTGCTGGCGGCGCGGGCCTACCAACTTCAACTTGTCGAGAATGCATACTGGCTGGAGCTGGCCGAGGAGAACCGCATCTCCAGGCAGCCGATTGCGGCAGCGCGCGGCGTGATCGAGGATCGCAACGGCAAGCCGCTGGCGCGCAATGTGCCCGCCTTCAATGTGACGGTTGTCCCGGCGGATTTGCCCGACACGCCGGAGGCCGAACTCGCGGTGTTGGAGCGGCTGGCCGCGCTGATCGACGTGCCCGCGACCGCCGACGCCGCCGAGGCCGCTGGCCGGGGGGACGAGCGCAGCCTGTTCGACATGGTGGATGAAGGCCGGCGCATCGCGCCCTACCGCCCGGTGACGGTGGCGCGCGACATCGCGCGCGACATCGCCATGCGCATTCTGGAAGATCGGCTCAACCTGCCCGGCGTGGATGCGCCGGTCGCCGCCTTGCGCGAGTACCCCACTGGCGCGCTCACGTCTCAGGTCGTGGGGTACCTGGGGCCGATCCCCGCTGAACAACAGCTTGAGCTTTTGGCGTTGGGCTACGACCCCAACTTTGACCGCATCGGCTACGACGGGGTGGAGGCGTTCCTTGAGGACGAACTGGCCGGGCGCAAAGGCTGGCGCGTCATCGAAGTAGACGTCGCCGGGCTGACGATGAACGTGTTGCGCGAAGACCAACCCATCCCTGGCCTCAACCTGCGCCTGACCCTGGATGTTGACCTGCAACAGGCCGCACAAGAAGCGATCATCCGCCGCATCAACATCGTCAACGCGGAGGCCGGCCAGATCGTGACGCAGCAGGGTGTGGTCATCGCCATGAACCCGAAGACCGGTGAAATCCTGGCGATAGTGAGCTGGCCGACCTACGACAACTCGCGCTTTGCCCGCGCCATCGACGCCGATTACTACTTCAGCCAGCTCAACGACCCGCTGCACCCGCTGGTCAACCACGCCGTCGGCGCGCTGTACCCGCCCGGCTCGGTGTGGAAAATCGTCACGGCGGTGGGCGTGCTGCAAGAGGATGTCATCAACCCCAACTCCGTGCTCGAAGACCCCGGCTTCATCTACCTGCCCAACCGCTACGCGCCCAACGACATCTCACGCGCACAGAAGTTCGTGTGCTGGCTGGAGCAGGGTCACGGCGAGGTGGCCATGCTGGAGGGAATCGCGCAAAGCTGCGATGTGTATTTTTACCAGGTGGGCGGCGGCAATCCCGAGGTGTCGCCGTCGATCTTGCGGCCCGGCGGGCTGGGCATCGATAACCTGGTGCGCTACGCCCACGCCCTCGGAGTCGGGACGCCGACCGGGATCGAACTGCCCGGCGAGACCGCCGGCCGTATGCCCGACCGCGACTGGAAGCGGCGCAACCTCGGCGAAAACTGGTCCACCGGCGACACGTACAACGCGGCGTTCGGCCAGGGCTACGTCACGGTTACGCCGCTGCAATTGCTGAATCTAGTCATGGCCGTCGCCAACGGCGGCACCCTGTACCGCCCCACCATTGTCAAAGAGTTCTTCGACGCCGAAGGGCGCGTGCTGGACGCGTTCGAGCCGAAGGTGCTGCGCACGCTGGTCCGCCCTGCCGACGGCAGCCTGCCGGTCCTGACCCCCTACGAGGACATGCTCCTGCGCGGCGCGGACAGCCTGGCGTGCACATGCAACCCTCGGAGCGCGACCTACGATCAGCCACGCTGCGAGAAAATGATGGTCGATTATCGCTGGTCGTACCTGCTGGACGTGAACCCGGAGCCGGGCGAGGATCAGGTGGAGTTGGTGGAAGTCACTTACACCGTCAACACGTCCGATCCGCGCTACATCGCCAGCAGCATTTGCCGGCCCGACCTCCACGATCCCGAATACCAGCCGCCGCTCGTCGAGCCTGAGCATATCGCGCTGGTGCAGGAGGGAATGCGGCAGGTCATCCTGTTCGGGACGGGGAAACCAGCCGCGCTGCCCTACGTGAACGTGGCCGGCAAGACCGGCACCGCCGAGTACTGCGACGACGTGGCGCGCCCGCTGGGGCTGTGCCAGCCGGGCAACTGGCCGGCGCACGCTTGGTTCATCGGTTACGCGCCTTACGAAGACCCGGAGATCATCGTCGTCGCCTTTCTCTATAACGGCGGCGAGGGTTCAGGAGTGGCGCTGCCGGCGGTGCGCGAGGTGCTGGACGCCTACTTTAACCTGAAGGCGACGCGCGCCGCCGAACAGGGCAACGCGCTCGACCTGTTGCTTACCCCGACGCTGCAACCCACCGAAACGACCGGGCCTTGATGACCACCACACCTGCTCCCGATGCGCACCCGGATCGTCTGCCCGAAAGCACCGGGACAGGGGGCTTAAGCCCCTTGTCCCGCCAGTGGTTGGCGATAGTTCCGCTCACCGCTGGCCTGTGCTTCGGGCTGACGCTCGCGCGCGCGCTGTGGGAAACCTGGCCGGTCACGTTCCTGTTCTTCGATCAGACACCTCCCTTACGGTGGGGCGTCGGCGGCATCGGCGCGCTGGTGTGTTGGGTGCTGTGGCGCTCGCGCGTGGTTGCGGCGACGGATTTCGCGCCGTGCTATCTGACGCTCATCAGCCTGCTCGCCCCCGATGTAAACGTGCTCCGGCTGTGGACGCTGCTGATCGGGTCTGTGCTGTTGGTCGGCGCGCTCACCTGGCGGCGCATGGCGGTAGACATGGTTAGCTTCCCGGAAGCTTTAAGCTTCCAGGAAGCTACAGACTGGGCGCGGCAGCCTGGCCCCGTTCAAGGCGGCGCGGAGGCGCGTGCTGCGCCCCTAAAGGGCTGGCTTCCCGCGGTTGCAGTCGGCATCGTCGCGTTCGCCGTCTACCTGCTCACCTTAGGCCAATACGTAGGCCGCGCGGACACGTTTGAGTTTCAAGTCACCGCGCCGGTGCTGGGCGTCGCGCACCCGACCGGCTACCCGCTCTACATCCTGCTCGGCAAGCTGACCTCGCTCCTCCCGTTCGGCTCGACTGCGTGGCGCGTCAACCTGTCCTCGGCGATTCCGGCGGCGCTGGCGTGCGCCGGGCTGACGCTGATCCTGCAAAGGCTGGCCGGGCCGCCGCTGGCGGCGCTCGCGGGGCTGGCGCTGGCCTTCTCGCAGACGTTCTGGAGCCAGGCGGTCGAGGCGGAGGTGTACGCGCTCAACGCGCTGTTTGTCGTGATTATCCTGGGCGTCCTCATCGACGCGCTGTACGTCACTGCGCCGCGCTTCGGCGGGCAGGGCGAGATGCGCGTGCAGAGCGTGTGGGCGCTATGCTTCGCGTTCGGCCTGGGGCTGACCAACCATCTCACGCTGGCCTTGCTGATCCCGGCGGCGCTGGCGGCGCTGGGGATGTGCCGCCCGAAATTGACTGTGCGGCAATGGGCCGTCGCGCTGGCGCTGTTCGGCGCGGGGTTGCTGGTCTACCTGTACATCCCGCTGCGCTGGCCGGCGCTGCACAACGGCGCGACCCTGCCGCTCGGCGACTTCCTCGCGTGGGTGACCGGACAGCGCTTCGGCGGGGCGCTGATGCTCGCATACTGGAGTCAGCCCGACCGCTGGCTGACCATCGGGCGGCTGATCGCCGACCAGTTCGGCGTGGTCGGGCTGGTCCTCGGCGTGATCGGGTTGGCGCGGCTGGCGCGCTGGTTCCCGGAGATGGGTGTCGTCACGATGCTGACCTACGGCGCGTCTTTTGCCTACGCGCTGGTGTACATCGTACCGGACATCGCGGTGTTCCTGATCCCGATGCACATCATTCAAGTGATCTGGATGGCCTATGCCGTGCACGCGGTCGGCGACTGGGTGCGCAAGCTGCTCCACGGCCCCGGCAGGCGATGGGTGGGCGCGTCCGTCATCACGCTCGCCGCACTGATGCCGCTCTCGCTGTTGTGGACCAACGGCGCGAAGCAAGACCCGGCGCGCGGGCGCGCGCTGGAAGAATGGGGCCGCTACGTGCTCAGCCTGCCGCTCGCCCCAGACTCCGCGATCCTGGCCGACAGTGAGAAGATCGCGCCGCTGGAGTACCTGCACCGCATCGAGGGCCTGCGCCCCGACATGGAGATGATCGTGCTCGGCAACGAGGCGCTTTACCGCGCTGTGCTCGCCGAGCGCCTGGCCGCCGGGCAGACGGCCTATCTGGCGCGCTACCTTCCGGGGTTAGAGGGGATATACCACCTGCGCAGCGCCGGCCCGCTCGTAGAAGTGGGCGTGGAGCCGCTGACTGAGCCGCCGGATGGCATGACGCCGCTCAACGTGGTGTTCGGCGACTGGGCGCGGCTGCTCGGCTACACGGTTGATACGACGGAGGTGAAGATCGGCGAGACGGGAGGGGTGACACTCTACTGGGAGCGCGAGGGCGAACCGACCGGGCGGCACCAGGTGTGGCTGCGGCTGTTGAACCTCCACGGAGAGGTCGTATGGGAGGGCCGCGACCGATTCGCGGTGAACAACACCTACCCTGCCAACGCCTGGAAAGCGGGCGAGGTCATCCCCGATTACCACGAAATCCCGTTCGAGCATGGCATCCTGCCGGGGCAATACTGGCTGCAAGTGGGCCTCTTCGAGCCATTCGCAACGGTGGGGCTGCCGATCACCTATGATGGCCGCTGGCTCAGCCCTTCAACCGGGTGCTGCGCGGTGAAGTACACCGACCCCGCAGGCTTGGGGCTGACGTGGACGGATGTCGCCGCGTTCGAAGTGACGCTGCCGGATGCGATTCCGACACTACCGATGCAGGTGCGGGACCGGCTGAGCGACGCTCTGCTGCTTGTGGGGTATGATGTGCCTGAGACCGCCGCCGAAGGACGGCCAGTGTCGGTTCAGTTGCATCTCTTGGCCTTACGCGATGGTTCAGGCGCGCGGCTTGACCTGGGAACAAGGCGCGATAGCTCGGCAGTGCAAACCGTCGCCTTGCCGCCGTTGCACGCAGGCGATAACCTCGTGGTCGATATGCACCCGTTAGCGGAAGCGCCGGCGACGCAGTATGTTGTGCGCGTCATTCCCTCGGCGCCGCTGCTCATCTGGCACGAAGTGTTGCCGCCTATCTCCGTGCAGCCGGCTGCTGCGGACGCGCTCGCCAACTTCGACGGGCGCGCGCTGTTGCTCGAAGCGAAGGCCGGCGCGGCGTCGATGCAGCCGGGCGGCCTGCTCGATGTGTACCTCGTGTGGCAACCCTTGCAGACCTTTGACAAGGATTACACCGTGACCGTGCAACTCATCGGGCCGGACGGCGTGCTGCATGGGCAAGCGGACTCATACCCCGTGCAGGGAACGTATCCCACCAGCCAGTGGAAGGCCGGCGAGCGTATCCCTGACGGCTACCAGGTGCGCCTGAACGACGACGCGCCGCCGGGGACGTATCAGGTGCAGGTAGGGCTATACCTGCTCGCCACCCTGGAGCGCCTGCCGGTGGTGGACGCGACTGGCGCGCCAGTGGATGATCGGTATATAATAGGGACAGTCGAAGTCGGTCGCTGACGCGCCCTGCTCAACCCCCGGCAGGGAATCCCGACCCCCCGTGTAAGCGACAAGTGACCTTTTGCGCGTGGCCTGGCATGAAGAGGCGCGTTGCCGGCTTGCCCTGGGCGAACGGCTTTGACATTCGCCCCGAATTCGCGTATACTTGTTGCATAGGGTCAACAAAACTGAAGGGCCGGGGGCAATGGGAGAGTTCGAGGATTACGCGACCGTCCAGGAAGCCGCCGAGAAGTTGCGCATCCACCCGGAGAGTGTGCGGCGGCTGATCCGGCAGGGGAAGCTGCCGGCGAAGAAGTTCGCCAACACCTGGTTGATCGAGTGGGAAGTGCTGGAGCAATTCGCCAGCCATTACGACCCGCGACCGGGCAATAAAGCGACACTGCTGTAACGCGAGGCGCGTGGACGTGGCGCGGGAAGTAACCGATCGTATCGCTATTAAGGGCATTAAAGACAGCCTGCTGGTTAGCGTAGAGGCGGTCGGCGCGTGGGATGAGGTGATTGACGAGCTGGCGGCGCGCATCGACGAGCAGGCGGCGTTCTTTCAGGGCGCGCGCGTGGCGGTGAACCTGGGTGGGCGCGCGGTGAAAAGCGCCGGCCTTGTGGCGCTGCGCAAGACTCTGGCCGCGCGCGAGGTGAACCTGTGGGCGGTGCTCAGCGAGAGCGGCGTCACCATCGAGGCGGCGCGGCTGCTCGGCCTGGAGACGAACTTGAGCAGCGGGCGCGCGCCGGCCGGCAGTCCGGTGGGTTACGAAGAGCTTACGCCGATTGACACCGAGGTGACCGGCAGCGCGGGTGTGCTGGTCAAGCGCACGCTGCGCAGCGGGAGCAAGGTGCGGCATCCGGGGCACGTGGTCGTCATCGGCGACGTGAACCCCGGCGCGGAGATTGTGGCCGGGGGCGACGTGGTGGTGTGGGGCCGGCTGCGGGGCACGGTCCACGCCGGGGCAGACGGCGACGAGAGCGCGGTGATCTGCGCGCTCGACCTGGCCCCGACGCAGTTGCGCATCGCCGGGCACATCGCGGTCGCGCCCAACGAAAAACGCCGGGACCCCAGGCCAGAGGTGGCCTTCGTCCGCGCCGGGCGGATTGTGGCCGACCCCTGGATGTAGGTAGGGGCAAGGCGCGCTTGGTCTCTAAGCGAGGAGGCGGCAGCGCCGTCAGAGTAGTGAGGGAAAGTGGCATGAGCGCAAAAGTCGTTACGGTGACATCAGGGAAGGGCGGCGTCGGCAAGACCACCACTGCCGCCAACCTGGCGGTTGCACTGGCGAGCCTGGGGCAGCGCGTGGTGTGCATCGATGCGGACATCGGCCTGCGCAACCTGGATGTGGTGATGGGCCTGGAGAATCGCATCGTTTACGACCTCGTCGATGTGGTCGAAGGGCGGTGCCGGCTCAAGCAGGCGATGATTAAGGACAAGCGCCTGCCGGAACTGTACCTGATCCCCGCCGCGCAGACGCGCGACAAGACGGCGGTCAGCCCGTCAGACATGGTGCGGCTGGCCGACGAACTCCGCCCGGAGTGCGACTACATCCTGATCGACTCGCCGGCGGGCATCGAGCGCGGCTTCCGCAACGCGGTCGCGCCGGCGGACCGGGTGCTGATCGTGACCAACCCGGAGGTCTCGGCGGTGCGCGACGCGGACCGGATCATCGGGCTGGTTGAGGCCGAGGAGAAGGGGCCGGCCTCGCTCATCATCAACCGCGTCAAGTTCGAAATGGTCCAGCGCGGCGAGATGCTCAGCGCTGATGACGTGCTCGACATCCTGGCGATTGACCTGATCGGCATCGTGCCAGAGGACCCGACCGTCCTGACGGCGTCAAACCGGGGCACGCCCACGGTGATGGACGGTCGCTCGCGCGCGGGGCAGGCGTTCCGCGACATCGCGCGGCGGCTGATGGGCGAGCAGGTGCCCTTGCTGATGATGGACGAGCCGGAGGGCGCTTTCCAGCGCTTCATGCGCCGCTTCCGCGCGACCGTCGGTGCCAACGGCGGGGGGTACTAGCGATGGGCAGCTTCATCGACCGACTCCTGGGCAAGTCTGGGGCGCACAGCGCGCAGGTCGCCAAAGAGCGCCTGCAACTCGTCCTGCTCCATGACCGGAGCGACCTCTCGGAGGAAAAGCTCTCGGAACTGAAGGACGCGATGATCGAGTTGATCTCGAAGTATGTGGAGATCGACCAGCGGCGGGTGCAGATTTTCGTCGAGCGCGAGAAGCGCGCGAGCCTGCTGGTGGCGAACATCCCACTGGTGCATCGCGCGCAGCGGTGAGTGCGA
>DAOTXU010000178.1:0-7748 GCA_034435135.1 Anaerolineae bacterium
TAGTCCGGCGTAGCCGGGAGAGGGGGACGGGGGGTGAGGTGTCCGCCAACACGACAAGCGCCACACGCACCGGGGTCGTTGGCTAAAAAGCTTGAATCACTTCAATTTCATCAAGTAAAGAAAACGGCTCATCTCTGAAAGGTGGAGTGAGCGGCCACCGGACCTCGATCAAGGTAGCGATGAGATGTTGGCGCTGCTCTGCGGTATATCCTCTGAACCGGGAGCGAGGCAGGTCTGTATTCTTTGCAAACGCAAAGCGCCACTCTTGTGTAAATTCGAACAGGTTTACTGCAAGCAAGTCGAACTCTCCGACGACGAGACACGTCGTTTCTAATTGCTCGCCATTTGGCAGCGTGACCCGGCGTCTATCGCTAAGGTAATGTCGCCCTTTCGGGTCCGATCATGGTTGTCGTACTTGACCAGATCGGTAATCCTGGGATCCGAAAGCCACGTTTTCCTCAGCCTGTACTCCGCCACATACCCAAGCATGAAGCCGCGCAGGCTTGGATTTGCGGAGACAATTTCATCAAGCTCGCCAGAAGTGATTTGCCACTGCTCAAGAATGCCCATTTGAGACACCCCTAGAACGAGGGCTTTGGCCCTGCGTTTTCACAAAGACCAGGAAGTAGGAGTGATTCTTTCGTGCGTGGACCTGCTTCTTGATTCGGCTGACTCCGGGCTTATTTGGCCTCACAACCACGAACAAGTCTTTCGTATAAAAGCCGAAGCTCTCATACTCATTGATGATTTGAACATGGGCGAGATGCTGCGAATTCGCGCTCACCTGATCCTGACACTTGACGATCAAAACCCCGAATTCTTTAAGCACACGATACGCCTCACGACCGGCCTTGAAGTAGAAATCCAAAACCGTGTCGTGGTACTTTGGCCCGCCATCGGTCGGTTCCCCATTTGAATAAGTATCTCGAAACGTGACGTGCGTCCCTGCGCCGGCCATCTGGCTTACCTCGCGCCGGTACAGACCTTCCATATACGGGGGGTCCAACACCACGCAATCAATCGCCCCGTCCTCATAGGGTAGATTCCGACAATCGACACCTGTTTTTATATCGGTTGCGCGTAAGATGTATTTGTCCTTTGGGACGTGTTTCCAGAATATGCCTTTGCCATAAGTGACATCCGCCACGATTGACCCTTCTGGCACATGGAGAGAGACCACCAGAGGGAAAACCTCAGCATTTGTGCCGACATAAGCGCTGAAAACGAGGTCGGTCGTCGGAACGCCGTCAGGAGACTTCCTTTTGCCCTCGCGTGTCTCAGGAGACAACATACCGTCAAACCGAAGCTGTTTCATCTCTTCTGCCACGCTCTTTGCTTACGCTGCACGAGCGTCCTCACCACGCATCCAGGCTGACCTTGCGCGTGTACAGGTCGGTGAACTGGGTGAGTTCCTTCTTGAAGAAAAGCTCCACACTCCCGGTGGGGCCGTTGCGATGCTTGGCGACGATGATCTCGGCCACGTTGGCCTTTTCCGTATCCTCATCATACATGTCTTCCCGGTAGATAAACATTACTACGTCCGAGTCCTGCTCGATTGACCCCGACTCTCTCAGGTCGCTCAGTTGCGGGCGCTTATCCTGCCGCTGCTCCACCGCGCGCGAGAGTTGCGCCGCCGCGAGCACCGGCACCTTGACCTCGCGCGCCAGTTGCTTGAGGCCCATCGAGATCAGGCTGATCTCCTGCACGCGGTTATCCACGCGCGCGCCGGAGGTCATCAGTTGCAGGTAATCCACCACCACGAGATCCAGCCCCGTCTGCGCCCAGAGCCGGCGGCACTTGGTGCGCAGTTGCAGCGCAGAAAGGGCCGGCGTGTCGTCCAGATAGATGTGGAGTTTGCTCAGGCGCTCGGCGGCCTGGACGAAACGCCCCCACTCATCCGCGGTGAGTTGCCCCAGGCGCAGCCGTTGCGAATTGATGCCCGTCTCCATGGCGATCAGGCGCTGGACCAGTTGCTCGTTGCTCATTTCCAGGCTGAAGATCGCCACCTGTTGCCCGTGCCGTGCAGCGTTGAGCGCGGCGCTGATGAGCCAGCTACTCTTGCCCATGCCCGGTCGCCCGGCAATGATGAGCAGGTCGCTTTTCTGCATCCCGCCCAGCAGCTTATCCAGGTCAGTGAACCCGGTGGGCACGCCGTGAGTCTCGTCCTGGTGCGTATAGAGATACTCAACCTGGTCGTAGTAATCGGTCATTACTGCGCCGATGGGCACCAGTTCGTGGATCAGGCGGCGCTCGGTGGCGGCGAACAGCGCAGCCTCGGCCTGGTCGATCACCTGGTCGATCTCGGCGTCCTCGTCGTGCGCCAGCTTGGCGATCTCCCCGGCGGCGTCAAGCAATCGGCGGCGGAGCGCGGCGCGCTCCACGATGCGCCCGTAGGCCTCGGCGTGGATGGACGTGGGTGTGTTGTTGATGAGGTAGGTCAGGTAGGCGGGGCCGCCGGCCTCTTCGAGCTGATCGGCGTTGCGCAGTTCCTCGATGACGGTGAGGTAGTCCACCGCCTCGCGCCGGGCGTGCAGGCGTTGGATGGCTTCCCATATCCAGCCGTGCCGCACGATGAAGAAGTCCTCGGCCTGCAAGAATGAGGATACGTCGAGCAGGGCCTCCGGGTTGATGAGGATCGAACCGAGGACGGCCTCCTCCGCTTCGACGCTGTGGGGCGCGATCCGCGCGCTGTCTTGGGTCGTCATATCAAAAGCCGCATCTTCTCACTTAACCGCTTGAGGCCCGGGCTTAAGCCCCTGGCCCGTCCGACAGGCTCTTAACGTGCAAACGTCAGCGTTCGCGTCTCCAACGGTTCCCCGTTGACGGCGACGGTCAGCCGGTATACGCCCGGCTCCCTGCGCCGGGTGGTCAGATCGATGAAATGGACGCGCTTGCTGATCTGTTTCGTCTCGCCGGCCTTGAGCGTGCCCTTCCAAAGCTGGTACTTGCTGGTGCGCCGCCCATCGCCTTTGCCGGGTTCGTCCATGATGAGCAAGACGATCACCGACGCTTCGGCGTTGGCGGGGTTGGAGATGTCGAGTTCAAACGGCAAAAGTTGGTTGATCTGGATTCCCGGTGGTGCGCCGTCTTTCCAGACGACGTTGAGGCTCGCGGCAGGCGCGTAATTCAAGAGCTGCAACGCCGCCGGGTTGCCTTCTTCAACGAGGGTGCGCAGCCCCCTGGTGATAATCCACCGGCGCGCTTTTGAAGCGTCCGGCGTCAACCATGCGCGCGCCCAGGCGAGCACAGCGTCGGGGTTGTCTTTCGAGACATCATTGAGGTTGTTGGCGACCGCCTTGCGCACGTAGTCCGACTCGTCGTCCAAGAGCGGTTCCAGAAGGGTTTTGAGCGGCGCGGGATTTTGCTTCAGTGCGTCGATGTGCGGCAGCATGATTCCGCGCGGGCGGAACGCTTCGACGACCATACGCCGGGTCGCGGGGTTGGGGTCTTGAGTCCAGTCCCCGACGCGCGCGAGCACGGTCGTCACGCCGTAGCGAATGATGAGGTTGTGCAACCCCGCCGCAGAGAGTTCGTGCGGCCAAGTGCCTTCGAGCGCGCCCGTGAAGTAAAGGCCCTGAAGCTGGCCTCGCAGATCATCCGCGTAGACGATGGGCACGACAAACGCCGCCACACCGCGCACCTTCTCCGCCGGAGACGCGGCCAGCGCCTCGATCACGGCGGCTTTGTCGTAAGCGACGCCTGCCCAATCAACCGCCGTTTCCGCCATGAGGCGGATTTGCTGCGTCATCGACGCTTCAAAGAAACCGCGCCGTTCCAGTTCCGCGCCCAGGCCGGCCCAGGCGACTTGAGGCAGGCGCTCGGCCAAAGCGCTGTGCAAAGCGGCAATGCTGTTTTGGGCGCGGGTTTCTTTGGGGACGCCCTGACTCTTCTTGGGTTCTCGCGTTTCCATTCGCGTCTTCGCTCACCGCACAAGCAGCGTTCATCTACGGGCAGGTTTCATTAGAACACATGTCCGGCCCGGAGTCAATGACAGGGTGCTTTTAACAGCGCCCTGCTGACTCATTTTAAGCTCAAGGGTAGTGAACGTTATTCGTCCAGGTCGTCGAGGTCGAGCGTATCCACGAAGTCTTTGAAGACGCTGAGTTCGTCATCGTCGCCCGCGCTGTCGGTGCTGGGGCTGGCGGCTTCGCTTTCGAGGTCTTCGTCGGGGGTGACGGCGGCCTTTGCCATAACCGAATCTTCCACATAGATCGGTACGCGCGCGCGCACCGCCAGGGCGATGGCGTCGCTGGGACGCGAGTCGATGGCGAGTTCGGCGCCGTTCAGTGTAACCATGATATTGGCATAAAAAATGTCGTTGCGCAGATCGGTGACCACGATGCGCGAGATTTCCGCGCCCATCTCGGTGATGACGGACTTGAGCAGATCATGGGTCAGAGGGCGGGAGACTTCCACGCCTTGCAGTTCAACCGTGATATTATCCGCCTCGCAGGGACCAATCCAGATCGGCAGATACCGGTCGCTGTCCACATCTTTTAGAATGACCACACGATGCTGAGACATCAGACTTGCACGGATGCTGTCTATCGTCACTTCAACCATAGGAGCCTCGGTTCGCGCGCATCTTCAGCACGGCGAAGATGCCATTGTTTCGGGTTACGTTGGGCATTATACCATATCGTATGGAGCAGCGACAAAGATTCTGAGCGGGTTTCTCGCCTTTAGGCGGCGCGCCGCCTCAGATGGTCTTAACTCTCACTTTCGCCCAATGTCAACCGGAAGTTCGAGAACGACACTGGCCCCCGAAAACTGGTCAGGCCGAGCCACCCGCTTGAACTCTGGAGCAGCAGGCTGCTTACGACCAGGTCGCCGTCCGCCAGGATGTCATAGTTGTCTGTGCGCACAATCAAGGCCAGCGTGTGCGCGCCGCCGGGTTTCAGGCCAAGCGGCGCACGACCCAACTCTTTGAACCCGTCCCCTGCGTCGAAAAGCCCCCAGATGACTTCCTGGCCGCCGCTGGTAAAGCGCACCACGTGTCCCCCTGACCAGTTGTCGCGCCCGGCCATGTGGAACACAAGCCCGCCGCTGGCGTCGCCCAACGCGGGGTCGGTCGGGAGCGACACGTCCACGCTGAGGCGAAAAGTCGTGGCGGAAAGGCCCGCACCGGCGAGGAAATCAGCCGGCGCGCTGCTCAGTTGGGCGAGGATGCCCTCCGCGCCGATCCACGTGCCGCTGATCGCGCTCAGCTCCATCGTGGTGGTCGATTCCTCCTCGTCGCCAAGCGCGTAGACCTCGACCGACGCGAAAGCTACCGCGCTCTCCGAACTGGTCAGGCCGATGTGCCCGCTCTGACTCACTAACGGTGCGTCGGTAGCGACCAGGGCGCCGTCCAGGCTGACGGTGTAAGCGCCGAGATCGGCGCGCACCTCCAGCGTGTGCGAATCTGCCCCTGCCGGCGGCACCGCCGCCGTGCCCTGTGGGGTGAACGCGCCGTTCTCGTCGAAGTAACCCCAGGCCAGCGCCGCATCGCTCCCAAAGTAGCGGACGATATGTGCGCCTTTGACGGTGTCGCGGTGAGGCATGTTGAACAGCACGCCGCCGCCGGCGCCTTGTCGGTGTGCGAACGTGGCGCGCAACACGAACGACTCGAACGTGTCGCGGTGGCTGACGCCGTGATCGAAGCCGTCGGGCTGGCGCTGCACGAACACGCCCGGCACGACTTCCCAGTCGCCGGAGAAGGGGTGCCACAACGTCTCGTCCTCGACCTCGAAACTGTCGCTGAAGAGCAGCGCGCCGATCTCGGACGCGGTCCTGACCTGGCCCACCAAGACCGGGGCCGGCGTCGGCGCGACCTCCACCGGCGCGCCGCCCGGCTCCCATCGGTCGGCTTCCAGGTCATCGAATGCGACTTGCGACGCCGACGCCACGACGCCCACTGCGCCGCCCCGGTAATGCAGGGGGATGTTCGCCGCGACCACCTGGCCGTTCACCAGCACGTGATAGCGCTCCGGCCCCACCCACACGCCCAGGCGTCGCCAGTCGGCGCTGTCAGCGCGGAGCGCGAGAGGCGCGCTGCCCTGTGGGTTGAAAGTGCCGGCGTCGTCATAATAGCCGTAGAGCGCGTAGAGCACGTTGGTCTCCACGTTGAAACGGGCGACATGGCTCTGCGCCCGGCTCCCGGACTGCTGCGCGTTGAAGAGCAGCCCGCCGCCCATGTCGCCGTCCAGACGCCGCAACCGGGCATGATACTGGTACGGTTGGCCCGCGCCGATTTGGAGCGGGCTGGCTTTGCCCGCGTCGGAATCCGCATCGCTTTGCACCAGCGCGCCGCCGTGGACCGCCCACGCGCCGCCGAACCCCGGCCACGACTCCGCGCCCTCGCCGTCGAAATTCTCGCGGAAGGGCAGCCCCGCCCCGCCGGGGCGCAGGATCAGCGCGAGGATGAGGCACAGCGCGGCGACCACCAGCGCAGGGACGCCCACGATGAACGGGAGCGGGATCATGAAACGGCGCTCAAGCGCGTACAGCGCCTGGACGACCGCTCGCGCTTTGGCTTTGAGGGTTCGCAAAGGTGTGTTCATGGTTTCTGGTGCTTTTGGCGATACCGGCATCCATCAACCTGCCTTAAGTATAGTGGGATTGACTGAACGCGCCATTTGCGCCTGCGTGTGCGACTAAACATGCAGAAAATCACCACCGAGACACGGAGATTTTTATACAATCCCGGTGTTCTCCATGCGGTAGCGCCACAGATGAGGTGGTCCAACACAAATGTCCCATCTGGAAACAGGACAAGGGGCTTAAGCCCCTTGTCCCACCAAGTGGTTCAAAATCCGTCCGCGCCGCCCTTTTGACGAGACGCGCGCTGAAGGGCAGAATAGGACCGGGCGCGAGGCCCCGCGCAATCCGCCATCGAGGGGCTGAAACTGCAAAACGGAAGCGGCATGTGAAAACATCGGCGACGGACAGATACAAACGCCTATCCAGGCGGCTTGCGCGCCGGCTGCTGAGCGCCTTGCTCGTGGTGTATATGTTCGCGTATATCGGCGCGCTCGGCAGCGCCGACCAGGGGCCGGTGATCTACATGGCGCATCTGCGGACGCTCCAGTCGCCCCTCTTCAAGCTGCTGGAGGTGGCGCTCATTGCAGCGGTCACCTACCATGCCGCCGACGGCGTGGGCCTGATGTTGCTGGAACGCCGCGATACGCCCGAAAATCGCAGGCTAAAAGTACAGATCACGTTGATGGTCACCGTTATCATGACTGTTGGTCATCTCCCGCTGTTGCTGGCGGCTTGAAAGGCGGTAGCGGATGGCGCGTCGCGTGTACCAGGTCCAACGGATCAGCGCGGTGATTTTGCTCGTGCTGCTGCTCGTGCACACGCACTTCGTCCGGCACATGCCGCTGGATCGACCGCTCTGGAAAGCCGCCGACATTGCTTTCTTGTTTACGATGCTGCTGCACGGACTCACCGGCGCGTATGTCATCGTGAGCGGGATGACACACGCCGGCGCATTGAAGCGCGCACTGGCCGCGCTTGCGATCCTGATCGGCGTCGGCGCTTTTCTCTACGGTGCGGGCGCGATTATCGCTTTCCAGCCGCCTGAGGCTGCCGCGCTTGCTGGGTACTGATTCGCCCCTGCTGAGTGGATACTGAGAATGTGTTTGAAAAGGTCGCCCTTGCTTCCCCTCACCCCTAAATCCCCTCTCCCACAAGGGGAGAGGGGATTATAAACCCAGATTTGGGGTATCTTTGCCCCCTCTCCCGTCATACGGGAGAGGGGGACA